>DATKNA010000236.1:0-12480 GCA_035541595.1 Kineosporiaceae bacterium
GGGGAGTGCTCATCGGCCTGGTGGCGCCGGCGAACTACAGCGTCGGCCAGGGGCAGGTCTTCGGGATCGGCCTCGGCGTGACGGCCTACACCCTGGGGATGCGCCATGCCTTCGACGCCGACCACATCGCCGCGATCGACAACACGACCCGCAAGCTCATGGCCGACGGGCGACGGCCGGTCTCGGTCGGCTTCTGGTTCTCGCTGGGTCACTCGTCGGTGGTCTTCGGTCTCTGTGTCCTGCTGGCGCTGGGGGTGACGGCGCTCGCCGGCCAGGTCGAGAACGACCAATCCACCCTCCAGCAGACCACCGGGCTCATCGGAACCACCGTCTCGGGCGTCTTCCTGCTCGTCATCGGCGTCATCAACCTGGTCGTGCTGCGCCAGATCGTCGGCGTCTTCCGGACGATGCGGCAGGGTGATCTCGACGAGGCTGCGCTCGAGGCACACCTGAACAACCGGGGCTTCATGAACCGGATCCTCGGCGGCGCCACCCGCGCGGTGACCAAGCCCCGGCAGATGTACCCGGTGGGCCTGCTCTTCGGGCTGGGCTTCGACACGGCCACCGAGGTCTCGTTGCTGGTCCTCGCCGGCGGCGCGGCCGCGTTCTCCCTGCCGTGGTACGCGATCCTCGTTCTGCCCGTCCTGTTCGCCGCCGGGATGAGCCTGCTCGACACGATCGACGGCTGCTTCATGAACTTCGCGTACGGCTGGGCGTTCTCCAAGCCGGTCCGCAAGGTCTACTACAACATCACGATCACCGCGCTGTCCGTCGCGGTGGCCCTCATCATCGGCGGCATCGAGGTCATCTCGATCATCGTCGACAAGCTGGGGATCGAGTCCGGTCCGCTGGCATGGATCGCGGGCCTCGACCTCAACCACGTCGGCTACGCCATCGTCGTCCTGTTCGTCGCCACCTGGATCGTCGCGCTCCTCGTCTGGCGGTACGGGCGGGTCGAGGAGAGGTGGTCCGACCCGCTCGCGCGGTCGGCGGGGGCGGGCGTCGACGCCGTGCCCGAATGACCCGGCGTCTCCCGGTTCACCCGGAACGGGGGAGCCGTTGCGGCTCGGGTCGGTCTAACGTCGTCCGGTCGAGAAGGTGAGGCCCCGATGGACGCCGGACTCCTGGCGGTCTTGAACGACGCGGAGCGCCTGCTCGTCGCGCAGACCGAGCCGGCGCCGCTGGCCGACCTGGACGAGGATGCGGTCGTGGCGCTGCACACCCGGGTTCGTCGCGCGCGGTCGAAGTCCGTGAGCCAGTACCGGCGCTCGGCCGCCGCGCGTGTCCAGGAGCAGGGTGGGCGTGGTCTGGCGCGGCCGAAGAACACCCGGGCCCGACAGAAGGCCGAAGTGTTCGAGGAAGCGCTGGCCCGGGTGAGCACGCGCCTCGGTGAGCTGGCGGCCCGGGCGGCCGCGGAACTGAAGGCGGAGCGTCTCGCGATGGCGCAGGCGGCGAAGGGCCCTGGCCCGACGGTCTCAGGTGTTCCCGAGCAACCGACCCAGGCGCGCTCCGTGACGGCCGGCCGGACCGGTGACCGAGAACTCCGGTCGCCAGCCAGCGAGAAGCGACGGGCGGCGACGACCTCGGCCGGGGCGCGCCGGCAGGCCCGGCGGGACAGCCGCTCCTAGGCGGCAACGAGGTCACGACGAGGTCACGAACGAGGTCGCCACTCCACACCCGCAGGCCCGCAGGGGTAGCAGGACGACCGGTCATCACCTCACCCGCCCTGGGGGAGTCGATCGGTACAGGCCCGGGGCGATGGTCGGTATGTGCCCGGGTCGAGGACTGACCGCCGGTCCCGCGCCGGGGTCGGCGAGGGGTGAGCTCCGTGGCGTCGTATGTCATCCGCGTGGCTGGCCGTCTCTCGTCCCGTCTGCTGCGCGCCTTCCCGACGTTGCGGGCCAGGGTCGAGCCGGTGCACACCACGCTCGTCGGCCAGCTGCCTGACCAGGGCGCCCTCACCGGCGTCCTCAACTACTTGGACGAGCTCGGTGTCGAGATCGTGGAGGTGATCCGGCTGCCCGACGTGGACGACGCCGTGCCCGACACCGCCGTGCCCGACACCGCCGTGCCCGACACCGGAGACGAGGCCCATCCGAGCGTCATTCACTCCATGTGGGGCTCGTCCTGATCGGGAAGCCATGGGAGACTCCCCCACGGGGCCACGAGATCTCCGCGGCACGCCTCGGCGTCGGGCCCCCGTGAACAGCCGGGGTGAGTCGCGGACCTGAGCCGTGCAGGGGAGCAGGTGGGTCCGAACCCGGCCGACGCTCGGCGCCGGGGCGGGGTCGGCCCGGTGTATTCCGCACCTGCGCCGCCCGCCGTCGTCGTGGGTGCGCAGCGGCGCCTGGAGACCCTCGATCGCGTGTTGCGGCCGCTGACCCTCCTCGTCGCCCCTGCCGGCGCCGGCAAGACCGCCACCCTCGCCGCCTGGGCGGCCCGCGCCGAGATCGCCCCGCTCTGGTTCGACGGCCGGCGGCCGGACGACCGGGCGGCTGTACGCCGGTTGGCCCAGGACGGCGCGCCGCACGGACTCGTCATCGTCGACGACGCCCACGGTCTGACGTCGGTGGACGTCGATCCGCTGGTCGCCCTCGCCGTCGGGGGCGATGCTCACGTGATCCTCTCCTCCCGCCGGGACCCGCCGATCCCGGTCGCCCGGCTGGAGTTGTCGGGCCGGCTCGCGATCCTGCGCGGCGACCACCTCCGGCTCACCTGGGCCGAGACGGTCGATCTCGTGTCCGCGCACGCACCGGACGCGGCCTCGGAGGACGTGGAGGCGGTCGGGCGGCGGGCCGACGGCTGGGCGGCGGCCGTGGTGCTCGGCGCCCGCATGCTGGCGTCCGCCGCCGACCGTGGCACGGCCCGAGCCGCGCTGATCGCCACGGACCAACCCGTGCTGGACTACCTGCTCGACGAGGTGTTCGCCACCCTGCCAGCGGCCACGAGGCACGTGCTGCTGTGCACCGCCGACGAGGCGGACGTCACCGAGGCCGCTGCCACGGTCCTCTCCGGCGATCCGGATGCGGCCACGCTGCTGGCCCAGCTGGCCGTGGACGGCATGTTCGTCGCCAGATACGACCGCTGCGATCCCGGCGGGCCCCTCGAGCCGGTCTGGGTCTACCACCCCCTGCTGCTCGAGCTCCTGCGCCGGGAAGGGGCAGCCGGGATGTCCGGGGCCTCGGTGGTCGCCGCCGCCCATGCGCGAGCAGCCCGGCACTACGCGGCGACCGGGCGGCCGGCGCCGGCCTTGCGCCACGCCGTGGCGTCCCGGAGCCCCGAGCTCATGGTCGACCTGCTGGTCCGGCTGGCTCCTCGCCTGCTGGCGACCGGTTCGCGCGCCGAGGTCCACCGGGCGCTGGCGGCGATCCCGGCGCCGCTGCGGACCGGCCATCGGGGAGTGCTGACGGTGGCCGCGCTCGAACGGCGCGCGGCCGGGGACACCCGGGAGGCCCTGCGCATCGCCGGAGACATCGCCGGAGACAGTACCGGAGACAGCGCCGGCGACTCACGCCCGGATCCCGCCGCGCCCGCGGCACCCGGCTGGGCCGCACTGACCGCGGCCGACGCGGCGGGCCTCGACCTCTGGCTCAGCCGGGCGGGCATCCGCGACGCCGACGTCGCCATCCGCCTCGGCCGGGCCCTCCTGCGCGACAGGTCGTCGGCCGGCCACGCGCTCGACCCCGCCCGGCTCGCCGGCCTCGGTGTCGAGCTGGCCGCCACCGTGCTCTGGGTCGGCGACGTCCCGTCCGCAGCCGCGGAGGCCCGTCGGGCGGCGGCCGTGAGCGGCGCCGTCGGCTCCGCGCGCCTGGTGGCCGCGGCCGAGACCGTCGCCGCGGTGACTGAGCTCCTGGCAGCGCGCTTCCAGACCGCGGCGGCCGTGGCTCAGCGGTCGCTGGCCGGCCTCGCTCGTGAGCTCGCCCGTGAGGAGGGCGCCGAGGCCGGGCTGGGCCCCGACGAGCCGTGCCTACGCGCGGTCCTCGGCCTGGCCGCCTGGCACGCCATGGACGGACCCGAGGCGCGGCGCCAGCTCGACCTCTCCAAGACGTCGAGCGTGGCCGGGGCGGACCCGCTGGCCGCGTGGCTGCTGCGCCAGCTAGCGGCCCGGGTGCTCCTCGACGAGGGCGATCTCGTCCTGGCCCGGCGCATCGTGGCGAGCGATGCCGAGCTGCCGCCCGGCCCGGTCGTCCTGAGCGCGATGCTCGAGCTGCTGCGGGGCGAGCTCGCGCTCGCCGCCGGCGACGTCGCCGCCGCGGCGGGCCACATCGACGTGCTGCGGGGGTACGGGTGGGAGAGCGAGGCGCGGCTGGTGTCCGCCGGCCTCGCCATCCGGAGCGGTCGCCCGGACGCGGTCCGCACGCTCGTGGCACCCGTCCTGCGGCCGGGGTCCGCAGCAGGGCCGCGAGCGGAGGCGTGCGCGGCGGCGGCGTCCGCCTTCGCACTCGTCGTGGCCGTGGCCGTGGCCGGCGGCGGCCCCGGCGCTGACCTCGGGGACGTCGACGACGCCGGGCTGGACGTCGACGACGCCGGGCTGCGGGTGTGGCTGCGCGACCTGCTCACCCGGTGCGCGCCGCAGCGGCTCGTGCGCATCGTCGCGCTCGCCGCCCAGAACCCCCTGGTCGCCGCGCTGCTGCGACACGAGGCCGAGGCCGAGGACGGGCACCCCTTCGCCGCCGAGGTCGTCGAGGCGCTGGCCACCGCGGTCCCGGCCGCGCCTGCCCCCCATCTCGCCGTGCCAGGGGTCAGGTCGGCCCGGCGCCGGGACGCCGGGCGGCGGGGGGTCCCGGCCGTTCGCCTCGCGGATCACGCGCACGTCCCGCTCGTGCCCGTGCCGCCGTTGACCGAGCGTGAGCTCGACGTCCTGGCCTTGCTCGCCCGTGGCGACTCCTATCTCGACATCGCACACCGGCTCTACATCACGCAGAACACGGTGAAGACCCACGTGGCCTCGCTCTATCGGAAGCTCAACGCCACCCGCCGGTCCGAGGCGCTGCGGGCCGCCTGGGCCCTCGGGCTTCTCGCCGAGGTGGTGCCGGTCGAGGTGGCGCCGGCCGCCCCTGCTCCGGGCGAGCGAGGCGCCTGAGCGGACGTCCGTCACCCCGATGACGCGGTCGGCTGCGTTCCCGGGCTCGGCAGGGCACCGAGCGTGACCTCGGCGTCGGCGCTGCGGCCATCCCGGCGATAGGTGAGCCGTACCCGGCTCCCCGGGCTTCTGGTCACCAGGACCGCGTCGAGCGCGTCCGGATGGGTCACCTGCTCGCCGTCGATCGCGGTGACGACGTCGCCCGCCTGAAGCCCGGCAGCCTGCGCCGGCGAGCCAGCGGTCACGCCGGCGACGAACAGCCCCGGCTGCCCGCCGTCCACGGGGATCGCAGAGGTGCTCAGGCCGAGATAGCCGTGGGTCACCGACCCCTTCGCGATGAGCTGATCGGCGATCCGCATCGCGGAGTCGACCGGGATGGCGAAGTTGATGCCGATGCTCCCGCCGCCGGAGTTCCCCTGGGCGGTCGGCACGCTCGCGCCGGCGGTCGGCACGCCGACCAGCCGGGTCGCGCAGTCCACCAGGGCGCCGCCGCTGTTGCCGGGGTTGATCGCCGCATCGGTCTGGATCGCCGAGGCCAGCAGGGCGGTGCCGGTGACGTCCGAGGGCACCCGGACGGTCCGGTCGAGGGCGCTGACGACACCGGTCGTGACGGTGCTGGACAGGCCCAGCGGTGCGCCGAGGGCGACCACCGGCTGGCCGACGGTGAGCCCCGAGGAGGACCCGATGGAGATCGCGGGCAGCGGGCGGTCGACGTCGACCTTGAGGACGGCGAGATCGGTCAGGGGGTCACGGCCCACGATCCGCGCGGCCGTCGTCGTGCCGTCCTCCAACAGCACGCTCAGCTGCCCGGCGCTGCCCGCCGGCGCGATGACGTGGTCGTTGGTGAGCACGTAACCGTCGCTGCGGATGACTTCGCCGGATCCCGTGCCCGCCCCGGAGCCGCCCTGCGCCCGGATCGTCACGACGCTGGGGAGGCCACGACGGGCGACGTCGTCCGCCGCGCAGACCCGGTCCGGACCGCGGCCGGCGAAGGCGGCGCCGGCGAGACCGCCGAGCACCGCTGCGAGCAGGAGCGCGACACCGCCCACCGCCCACCAGGAGCCCGGGACGTCGCGCACGCCGGCGCGGACACCCCGGGGTGCCTGCGCCGGCGCCGTGGTCTGGACCCCGGTCACAGGCGGCGCGGGTCGAAGCCGGCGAGCGCCCACATGACGGCGATGTTCAGAGCCACGAGCAGGATCGCCCAGAACGGGTAGTAGGGGATGAAGAGGAAGTTGCCCACTGCGGAGACGAACGCGACGGCGATCCCGGTGTACCGGGCGACGGCGACGCCGGCGAAGATCCCGAAGCCGACGACCACCGCGAGGATGCCGACGAGCAGGTGGCCCCAACCCCAGGCAGTGGTGTTCGCCCGGTAGGCGTACTCGTTGCTGACGCTGAAGAAGTCCCCGTGGATCAGAGCGGCCAGACCTTCCAGGGCCTGCATCACGCCCATCATGATGAGCAACAGGGCCGCGAAGACGGACAGCCCGGCCGTCCATCCCGCCGCCGCCCCCCGACGGCGCGCGGCACCGGGCGTCGCTCCCACGGCTCCTCCAGCTGTCTCGCTCATGCCGTCACTCCCGCTCGGTCCGCGCTCGATGCGCGTCGACGCGGGCCATCGTGCGGATCCCGCCGGGCTGCGCGCCTCCCCCTTGACGGGGGAGGGCGCGGCCCGGACGGGGATCTGCCGTCGGCGATGATGAGGCGGTGATGTCCGCGATCGCGCCCGACCCCGCGGATGTGTCGGGCCGGTCGGTCATGAAGGCGCGCCGCTGCTTCCTGCAGGCCGTCGTCGTGCTCGCCGCCTTCACCGTGGCGCGGGCGCTCGGCCTGAGCGGACCCACCACGCTCGGCGTCGCCGCCCTCATCGGCCTGCTGATCCTGGTCGCCTGGCGGGCCAGGGCCTCCCTGGAGGACGTCGGGCTCCATCCGGCGCGTGTCGTCGGCGGCGTGCGGTGGGGGGCGGCGGCGTCCGGCGCCGTCCTCGCTGTGCTGGTCCTGGCCGCCGCGCTCCCCGCGACCCGCGGTTTCCTCCACGATGCGCGTGCCCAGATCGACGGCGGCCGGCTCGCCCAGGAGATCCTCGTGTCGATCGCGGTCCTCACCGCGGTCCCGGAGGAGTTCGCCTTCCGGGGTGTGCTGCTCGGGTCCGGCCTGCAGCTGTGGGGACGGTGGCGGGCCGTGCTCGTCACCTCGGGGTTGTTCGGTCTCTGGCACATCGCGCCCACCCTCGCGACGATGACGGACAACCCTGCGGTCAGCGGTGCCTCCGCCACCGTCCTGGGCCGGGTGGCCGTGGTGGCCGGTGCGGTCACCGTCACTTTCGTGGCGGGCCTGGCGTTCGCCTGGCTGCGCCTGCGGTCCGGCAGCCTCGTGGCTCCCGTCGTGGCGCATGTCGCCACGAACGGTCTCGCCCTCGCCGCCGCCTGGGTGACGTTGCACTGGGCCGTGCTGGCCTGACCCCTCCCCCGGCTGCGCGTCACGTGTACGCCGTCACCATGGCCCGGAGCGCGGCCAGCTGGTCCGGCGTGACTCCTTCAGGCTCCAGGACGGCGTTCCACGCGTCGACGTACTCGGCCTTGTAGGTGTGGCCGTGCCCGTCGGGGACGCCGGCGGCGAACGTGAGATCGGCCGTCACCTGCCAGAACGTGACGAACGGTACCCAGAACACTCCTTGCAGCACGTCCCGGCCCGACTCGTTGATCCAGTCAGGTCGGTTCAGGACCAGCCGGGGGCTCCACCACACGATCGGGTCCGACGCGTGCATGAGGTACAGCACGCGAGGGGGGTTCCACGGCTGCCCCACGGGCGGGAACGCGGTGAGCGCGTCGTTGGTGAACCGCACCGTCCGGCCGTTCCTGTAGACGGGCTGGATCTCGGGGGTTCCCGGGTCCCGGTGTTCGCGGAAGTCGGTGAAGAGCGTGTTGAAGTTGGGCGGGCCGGCGAAGACGGCGCCGGACGTGCGGTTCCGCAGGTCGTACTCGCCGCTGAAGGCGGTCTCGCCGCCGAACGAGCCGAGGCTCTCACCCCCGACGAACAGCCGGGGCCGGGAGTCCTGCGGGAGCTTCGACCACCGGTCGTAGACGGCGTCGAAGAGATCCCGGCCGGCCTCGCGCGCCTTCGACTGGTCCACCAGGTACGACAGCCACGACGGCAGGTAGGAGTACTGCATCGCGACGATCGCCGAGTCGCCGCCGCTGAGGTACTCGAAGGTGTCGGCGGACGCGGCGTTGACCCAGCCGCTGCCGGTTGTCGTCACGACGAGCAGGTTCTTGCGCTGGAAGCCGCCCGCGTGCTCGAGATCCCGCACCACGAGATCGGCGCGCGCGGCGGAGTCGTCGGCGGAGGCCAGGCCGGCGTACGCCCGGATCGGCTCCTTGGCGGCCCGGTGGGTGAGCTTCTCGATGTCGCTCGCGCTCGGCCCGACGCCGGTGAAGGTGCGGCCCTGCCATCCCAGCGTGTCCCACGGGATCAGCGAGCCCGGTCCACCCGACCGCAGATCGGTGCTGGGCGGGTGGACGCCTTCGGCGGTGGTCGTGTCCCTGAGCGAGAACGTCTCGTTCGCGGCGTTGACGATCCCCTCCAGGAGGACGCCGCTGACCACGAGGTAGGTGAGGGCGGCGACCGCTATCCAGCCCACGGCGTTCGCCGCCCGCGGGCCGATCCACCGTCGCAGCTGCCGGGCCAGCCACCGGTACAGGGCGCGCGCGCCACGGCCGATCTGCACGAGGAGGACGAAGACCGCCGCGGCGACCAGCGGTGACAGGACGACGAGGACGACGTTGACGCTCGTGACGCCCATCAGCGCGCGGATCTCGTGCTGCCAGTACTGCCCGAGCGCGAAGGAGATGACGAGCAGCAGCCCGCCGCCGACGACGAAGGCCCGCCAGGCCCAGGGACGCGGCGGCCGCGGATCCCGGTCGGCGAAGGCGCGCCAGATCGAGGCCCCCCAGACCCCCAGGCCGTATCCGATCGCGGCCGTGATGCCGCAGACCAGGCCCTGGATGATGCCGCTGCGGGGGAGCAGGGACGGGGTGAACGACAGACAGGCGAAGATCAGGGCGGTCCATGACCCGGGGAGTGTGTACCTCAGGAAGCCGAGCCGCTGGACCGGGCCGGCCGCAGCCCGCACCGGTGCAGCGGCGGACGGCCCGCCGACGGGTTCGTCCACGTGCCGGTGGACGGTGGTGGATCCACCGTCGTCGATCTCAACGTCGTCCGACATCTCGCCTCCCATTCCCACCGGAGGCTAGTACGCCAGGCAGCCCTGGATCAGGCCGCCCTTGATCAGGCCGCCCTGGATCAGGTCGCCCTGGATCAGGTCGCCCTGGATCAGGTCGCCGAGCCGGCCGCCTCGCCCGCCGCCAGCTCCGGGCGCCCGGCCGGGCTGCCGCTCGGCAGCCAGCGGGCGAGCCGCCTGGGCTCGAAGAGCTCGTCGAGAACCAGGTGTACCGCACCCGCCAGGCTGGCGGCCTCTCCGCCGGACGCAGGTTCGATGCGCAGGGTGCGGGTCGCCAGGGGGAGGGACCGCCGGTACACGGACTCCCGGATCGCGGCCAGGACGTGGTCGCCGGCGTTCACGACACCGCCACCGAGGACGACCAGGGCCGGGTTGTAGAAGCTGACCAAGGTCGCGAGCGTGGTCCCGACGAGGCGGCCGGTGCGGGCGAGCAGGGCGCGGGCGGCCGCATCGCCGCGGTCGGCCGCGACGGTGACGTCCGCGGCCGTCAACCTGCCCGTCGACGCGAGGATGTCGGCCATCACCAGGCTCGCGCCGGTCTCCGCCAGTCGTCGGCCTTCGCGCGCCAACGCTGCCCCGCCGGCGACCGCCTCCAGGCATCCGGCGTTCCCGCAACGGCAGATGACGTTCTCCGCCTCGGCGACCGCGACGTGACCGATGTCGCCCGCGCACCCGTTCGAGCCGCGGTGCAGCCGGCCGCCGGACACCAGCCCGGCACCGATGCCGGTGCCGATCTTGACGTAGAGGAGGTCCTGGGCGTCGGCTGCCCCCGGGTTGGTCCGCAGCTCGCCGAGCGCCAACAGATTGACGTCGTTGTCCACCCAGGTCGGTGCGGACCAACGCCGGGAGAACCGCTCCCGGATCGGGTACCCGTCCCAGCCCGGCATGATCGGCGGCGCGACCGGCAGCCCGGACGCGAACTCGACCGGCCCGGGGACGCCGACGCCGAGTCCCCACACCTCCTGATCGGCGGCGTACTCGCACAGCTGGGCGTCGACGAGAACCTCGACCCGGCCGAGCACGGCCTCGGGCCCGTCGGCGACGTCGATCTGCTCCGCGACGTGCGCGATCACCTGCCCGGACAGGTCGGCGAGGCCGATCTCCATCCCGGTCGCCCCGATCGAGATGCCCGCGACGACGCCGGCCTCGGCCCGCAGGCGCAGCTGCCGCGGTTGGCGGCCGCCGGTCGAGGGGGCCATCCCCGCGTTCACGACGAGACCGGCGGTCTCCAGCTCCACCACGCGCGCGGCGACGACGCTGCGTCCGAGCCCGACCCGCTGCGTCAGCAGCGGCTGGGTCATCCCGCGGTGGGTGCGGATCGCCCCCAGCACCGCGGCCAGACTGTCGATCCGGTCGGCGGGCACGGACCCGGCCACGGACGCCCTCGCGCCCTCCGCAACTGGCGAGTTCTGTCGTGCCACGACGCAACTATTGCATGTGGCGGTCGAAAGTGGCGAGCCTCCTTCTCGCGCTGACCCGTGTCCCGCCGATGAGACGTGCCGCAGCACGGGCCATCCATTTCATCTACGTCGCGTATCAGAAAACTCACGTTCCCAATCGACGGAAGCTCTGTGAGATTCCGTGACGTCGGACTTCCGCACTGGGTGGAGGTGCCGCCTCCACTGTCAGACGCTCCCGGGATATCCGAAAGGCTTCCACGACAGGGCGAGAACCCGGCGACGGAGTTGGCCAACGCCGCGGGTCTGGTGGACTACGTGCAGATCGCCGACGTGCCGGGGCGCGGCGAGCCGGGCACCGAGTCGATCGACTGGCCCGGGCGGCTGGCCGTCCTGAGGGCTTCGGGCTACAACGGGCCGATCGGGCTCGAGTACTTCCCCGCCATGCCGTCGGTCGAGTCACTCGCGTACACCCGGTCGGTCGCGGCGGGCGCGTGAGGGGCCGGCGCAGCGTCGAAAGAGCCCGGCCATGACGCGAGGCTTCGCCCGGCCACACGCGAGGCGGTCCCCTTGACTCCCCGAGGCCAGCCTCCGGCTCTTCCTCGACGCTGTGTACCTCGTGAGCGACGCCTCGTCGCGTCATTGGATTCTCACCGTGTGCTTGTCCACAGCTGTCTCGCGGCTGGCTACTGTTGGGTGCCGGAGTTTGTCGGTGGGGGCAGATAGCGTCCGTTTCATGGCGGGGGATTCCAAAGATCGGCGGGAACAGCCCGGTGGGCCGGGGCGGTCGTGGCGGTCGGATCCGGGTTCGGCGCGGGCTGTGCTGGCCGAGGTGCCGTTCCTGGCCGGCGCCCTGGACGCGCTCGACGCCGCCGCGGACGACCTGTTCGACGCCCGATACGCCGCGTTGTCCGCCGAGCAGCTGCGCGCCGCACTCGGCTGTCTGCAGCAGGCCTGCGCCCGGCTCGACGCGGCCCGGCTGCGCGCCGCGAAAGCAATCGACGACCGTGACGACGTGGTGCCGACCGCCAAGGCGGGCAAGGCGGCCGCGAGCTACCTGCGTGCCGGCTTAGGCCTGGACGCCGGCGTGGCATCCCGCGACGCCGCCGCCGCGCGCTTGCTCGACCGGGACGGCGGTGAGCTGACCCGGGTGGGCGCGGCGTATGCGGCCGGGCAGATCTGTCGTGGGCATGTCGAGGTGGCCGTCCGGGTGCACCGGCAGTTGGGCGCCGAGGTTCGTGGCCGGGTGGATCCGGAGACCGGGCAGGTGTGCGTCGACGTGGTCGACGAGGTGCTGGCCGGGCAGGCCAGGAGCCTGAGTGTGCCGGTGTTCGAGCGCTTCGGACGGGAGCTGGTGGACCGGCTGAACCCGGCCACCCCGGACGGCGCCCACGAACGGCGTTACCTGCACCTCGGGGTGTTGCCGGACGGGTCGATGGTCGGCAAGTTCGCCTGCGGCCCGATCCAGGCCCTGGCCCTGCAGGCCGCGATCGAGGCCGGGGCGCGGCCGCGACCGGGCAAGGGGATCGACGCCGACGGCGTCGCGCACGACCTGCCCGACGAGCGGACCCCCGCCCAACGCCGGATGGACGCCCTGGCCGACGCCGTCGCCGCCGGCCTGGCCCGCGCCGGCATCCGCCTGGCCGAGCCTGGTGCGCCCGACAAGCCTGGTGACACGGCGGGGGACACGGCGGGGGACACGGCGGGGGACACGGCGGGGGACACGGCGGGGGACACGGCGGGGGACACGGCGGGGG
>DATKNA010000237.1:0-2462 GCA_035541595.1 Kineosporiaceae bacterium
GACGTGTCTGATCCGCTCGCCGTGCTGAGGCGCATGAACGTCGAGCTCTGGGGTCGCGGGCTGATGGGGCGCTGGCTCGGGGTGCCCTGGCCGTTCGCGATCGTGCTGCCCGCCGCGCTGATCACAGTGCTCGGGTTGCGCCGGGCCGGTCTGGTATGGGCGGCGGGGTCGCTGGCCGGGACGTCCATCGTCCTCGCCCACCCCATGATCAGCCAGTATGACCGGCTCGTCAGCAGTGTGTGGCTCGCGGCCGTCGCCGCCGTCGCGGTGGTGGTCGACGGGGTGCCGCGATTGCTGAGGCCGGTCGCCGGCCGGACGCCGACCGTGCCCCCGGCGCACGAGACCGAGCCAGTGCCCACCAACTCCGCGCTGCGCAGCCGCGGATACGCGGTGGGGTCCTTCGACGGTCCGGCGCGGACACCGGGGCCGCAGCGGAAGACGAGCCCCGGGAGCCCGAGCGGGGCCTAACTCAGCACCGCGCCTGAGCCCAGCACCTGAGCCCAGCGCACCGCGGGCCGGTCAGGCCGGGCGACCGGCTCCCCGACGGGATCCGCGGGTGGATCCTCGACCGGACGCCCGCCCGGATCCCGGAGCTGACGGTCCATCGGAGGTCTGCTGGGCGGCTCGCCTGAGGAGGCCGAGCCAGGCCACGCCGACGGCAAGCCCGCCGCCGATCACCGCAGCGACCGTCCCGGCGAAGACCAGGGCCGGCCGGAGACCACTCCACGGGCCCTCCCGGGCGGCGTGCCACTGCGCGAGGAGGAGCCCTCCTGACCAGGCCGCCGCGACGACCGCGGCCCACGGGTGCCGTCTGGGGCTGACCCGCCAGACATCGAGACCGCGGTCGAGCCAGGCGGCCGTGCGCGCCAGGAGGCTGCCGGGCAACCACGACGCGGCGAGGCTGGCGAGCTCGTCGGCGAGGTCGGGGCGAGCGGCGGCGGGCATGTGGTCCCGCCGGGCGAGAACCGGTCGCCAGGTGTCGCCGGCGCGCACCGTCATCGCGGTGGCGACGACGGCCGCTGCGGCGCCCGCCAGCCCGAGCCCGCGGGCCGGGGGCGGGACTCCGGCGGTCGATCGGGCGAGCGCGTCGGCACAGGCCAGGAGAGCGGCCGCCGTGACGGCGAGGCCGGTCAGGGAGCCGGCGACGACGGCGCGGGCGGCCTCGGCGGGGACGAACGCGGACCCCCGGTGCGCGAGCAGGCGGACCCCGGTCGGTACGGCGAGCAGCGGCAGCACCAGGATCGTGCAGGTCACGACCGCGTCGTCGAGATCGCTCCCGCACGGGCTGGTGATCCGCACAGCGTGCGTGCGCGTCGCGACGACGCAGAAGACGCCGACGAGCGCTTCGGCGGCGAGGGTGGCGACGCCGGCCCGGCGCACAGCTCTCATCGCCGTCTCGGCCACGGTCATCGGCACACCCTAGCGCCGGCCTGGGTCCGGCCGGCCCGACGCCGCGTACCGTCCCGGACATGGCCACGACGCGCCCGGGCCGGCCTCACCCCGTGGTGGGGTTCGACCTCGATCTCACCCTCGTGGACAGCGCCCCCGGCATCGGGCGGACCCTACGGGCGGCGCTCGCCGCCGAAGGGGTCCCCGACCAGCCGTCGGACGAGGTGCTCTCCCCGATCATCGGCATCCCGCTGGAGGCCATGATCGCGACAGTGGCGCCACAGGCCGATGCCCATCGCGTCGCCCAGCGCTACCGGGAGCTCTACCCGGCTCTCGGCGTCCCCGGCACCCACCTGCTGCCCGGCGTGGCTCAGGCGTTCGGCGCCGTTCGGGACCGGCGGGGACGCGTGCTCGTCGTCTCGGCCAAGGTCGAGCCCGCGATCCTCGCTGTGCTGCGTCACGTGGGTCTGAGCAGCTCGCCGCTCACGCCGGACGTCGTCGTCGGGGGCCTCTTCGGCGCCGCCAAGGGCCGGCGGCTGGCGGCGGCCGGAGCGCACGTCTACGTCGGCGACCACCCGGGTGACATGCAGGCGGCACGGATCGCCGGGGCGGTGGGGGTGGCTCTCACCACCGGTGGGGCGAGCGAGGCCGCCCTCCGGGCCTCGGGGGCGGACGTCGTCCTGCCCGGGCTCCCGGCGTTCCCGGTCTGGTTCGAGGACTGGTTCGAGGACTGGTTCGAGGACTGCTCCGACACTCGCTCCGACGGCCGGATGCAGCGCCGGGTCGCGGCGAGGGACGACGGATCAACGACGTCCGGCCCGCGCCTGGACGACGAGACCCGCGAACGCGACGGCGAAGCCGACCGGGCAGAGGAGAGCCAGCGCGGCCACGGGCCCGGGGGCTGAGCCGTCCCTGGCCCAGAGTGTCAGCGCGAGGCCCAGGGCGATCAGCCCGGCGAGGAACACCACTACGCCGGCGATCACGAGGCGGCCGGACAGGCGGTCCGGCGGCTGCTGATCAGGCACCGTCCCAGCGTAGGGTGCAGAGCGCGGCACCCCTGCCCGCCGGATAGG
>DATKNA010000238.1:0-38111 GCA_035541595.1 Kineosporiaceae bacterium
GCGTGCTGGGCACGCATGGGCTCGAACCTCACGCCGACACCGGGCCTTCAGTGGTGAGCAACGAGGCCAGCCGGTTCAGCGCGGTCGGCAACGCCCAGTAGTAGACCCAGGTCCCGCGTCGTTGGCAGTCCACGAGACCGGCCTCTCGTAGCACGCGGAGGTGGTGGGAGATCGTCGACTGCTGGACGTCGAAGGCGCCGAGCAGGTCGCACACGCAGGCCTCACCCCCGCCGTACGACGCGATCATCGAAAGCAGTCGGAGCCGGACCGGGTCCGACAGCGCCTTGAACATCCGCGCCAGCTCGGCCGAGGCCAGCTCGGCCAGCGGCTCACGGACCAGCGGTAGGCAGCACTGATCGAGCACCGGAAGGCGCTGTGTCTGATTCGACATGTGTCAATATTGACAGTCATCGAGGCCTGTGGCAAGGTGCTGTATCGACAGACATCGAAGCAACACGAGAGGACCCCGATGTCACGCATCCAACTCGCCCTTCGCGTCGCTGACCTCGAGGGGTCGATCGCGTTCTACTCCAAGCTGTTCGGTGCCGAGCCGGCCAAGCGGCGTCCCGGGTACGCCAACTTCGCGATCGCCGAGCCACCGCTCAAGCTGGTGCTGATCGAAGGTCAGGCCGGCGAGGCGACCCGCATGGACCACCTCGGTGTCGAGGTGGCGAGCACGGACGCCGTCGCGGAGGCTACCGACCGGCTCAAGAACGCAGGCTTGGCCACCGTCGAGGAGAGCGACACCTCGTGCTGCTACGCCCTTCAGGACAAGGTCTGGGTCACCGGTCCCGGCACGGAGCCATGGGAGGTCTACGTCGTCAAGGCGGACACCAACGACCTGGCGAAGGCTGGCGTCGACACAGACTGCTGTGGCGGCGTCGGCTGCGGCTGTGGGGCGTGAGCGCCGGTGGGCCGGCCGTCGCAACAGCGGCCGGCCCATGCCCGCACCCGCGTTCTCGAATCGTCCATCCCCATCCCGCCGCTGCAGGAATACCAACCACCTGCAGGCCATTCGTGACGGCGTTGTCGACCCGCTTTGGACAAGCGACCATTGAAGCCAATCGGAAACGGTTGGGCGGGGTGCCCCGAACCGGCGGGCACCCCCCAACCGGTGACCTTCGCCTCTGGGCGGCCCCTGTGGGGCGCGGATAGCGTCCGGCGTGGATGGGCGCGCAGACACTCACGCAACGTCCGTCGCGGTCAGCGCGTCCGGACGGGCGAGGTGCGCCATGACCGCAACACGATCAGACCCGAGGCAACGAGCCGCGGTCATCGCCGGTGTCCTGTTCATCACGGCGACGGCCACGAACGTGGTGGGCACCGGCCTCTCCCGCTCCCTCCTGGACAGTCCTGGCTACCTCGGCCAGGTTGCGGCAGACGCCAACCGCGTCACCACCGGTGCCCTGCTCGAGCTCGTGGCGGCCGCGGCGTCCGCCGGGATCGCCGTCGCGCTGTACCCGGTGCTGAAGAGCAAGGGTCCCGGCCTGGCCCTCGGGTCCGTCGTCTTCCGGACGATCGAGGCCGTCATGTACGTGATGGCCGTCGTCGGCCTGCTGTCCGTGCTGGCCCTCAGCCGCCGCTACCTGCAGGCCGGCCCCGCCGTCCGTGCCTCGATCCAGGCCAGCGCCGACGCGATGCTGAACCTGCGTCAGCAGGCGGGCCTGATCAGCGTCTTCGCTTTCGGCCTGGGCGGTCTCATGTACTACGCGCTGTTCTACCGGTCCCGGCTGATCCCCCGCTGGCTGTCCGGGTGGGGCCTGCTCGCCATCATCGTGCTGCTCGCCGTGTGGCTCGTGGCCCTGTTCAGCCACCAGCCCATGACCACCTACACCGTGCTGGTGCTCCCTCTCGGCGTGCAAGAGATCGTCCTGGCGGTCTGGCTCATCGCCAAGGGTTTCAACCAGGACGCCCTCATTCCGGCCGGCGACGAGGAGCAGCACGCACTGGCGACATGACCTCCCCGGCGTGCCGGGGTGGCAGCGGTGGCCGTAGGGCAGTCCGACCGGCGCCGTACCCGACGTGATTCCCGCCGGAACCGACCGTGACAGGAAGGATGGCGATGGAGGGACGCGGCAGTAGCCCGAGGCTTCCTCCCCGCTGGGTCATCCGGCTGGCGTGGAAGACCCACCGCGCCATCGTCGACGTCACGCGCGGTCGGCGTGGCCTCTGGCTTGCGTCGCCCCACAAGTGGGGAGCCATGCGTGTCACGACGCTCGGGCGTCGCAGCGGACGCGAACGCTCGGTCATCCTGGGCTACTTCGAGGACGGACCGAACCTCGTCACGTTGGCGATGAACGGATGGGGCGAGGCAGAACCGGCGTGGTGGCTCAACCTCCAGGCCCATCCACAAGCGCGGGTCCGGCTCGCCAACGGCACGCGTGACGTCACCGCCCGGTCCGCGATCGGAACCGAGCGGGAGCGGTTGTGGGATCGATGGCGCTCCCTGGACAAGAACCTGGACGCGTACGCCCGGCGCCGACCGAGCCCGACCGCCGTCGTGGTCCTCGAGCCGCGACTGGGCGACGGCACCGGGCCCACGCCTCACGGGTCGAACTCCTGACGTTCATCGCCGTGCCTCGAACGCACGTCGCCTGGCAGGAGCAGGATCAGAGGGTTGGAGACCGATCCGAGACCCGAGGTCGGGGACGACCACGCCACGGCCGATGGGCAAGGCGGTTCCGGTCCCCCGACGGGCGCGCGGTCGTCCAGCTCGTCACCCGCGAGGCCACCGCCCCCCACGACGCAGCGATCTCCGTCAACGTGGGCGACGGCGTGGACGAGGCCTACGAGGAGGCGCGGCGACGCGGATTCGAGATCGTCCACCCGCTCACCACCGAACCATGGGGCATTCGGCGGTTCCTTGGCGCGCGGCACTGTCCTCACCGCTCGAACGGCATCCCAGCCACGTGCAGGAGTACCGCGAGCCCCTCCTCCGTGCCCGGCCAGTGCTGGCGTAGAGCGTCGGGGCCCGCGCGGCGCACCACCGAGCGAAGGACGAGCGCGACGACGATCGCGTCGTCGGCGTACCCGAGCACGGGGACGACGTCCGGCACGAGGTCGATCGGCGACGCGAGGTACACCAGCAGCAGCACGAGCCGGACGCGGACGCCGAGCGGCAACGCGCGATCGGCCGCCAGTCGACGGAACAGCCGGACGAGGTCGGGAAGCAACCGGAACGCGTCCCGCAAGCTCACGGTCTCCGGGTGCGTCCGGGCGTAGCGCCAGAGCACGGCCAGCCCGATCGCGTACGCGAGCAGCAGGCCAGCGACGACGCCGGCAACGACACGCCACCACACCTGCCCCAGGCTTCCACGTCGCCGGCCGGAGACCGACGGGAGCAGGACAAGCGTTGCCGTGGTAGCGCCTGCGATGGCCGCAGGGGGACCAATGGAGGATGGCTAGTGGCAACCAGACGCCTCAGAGACGAGAGAGCCCGGCTCCCTCGCGGAGGAACCGGGCTCTGACCAGGGGGGTCGGGGTGGGCCTAGGAAGACTTGAACTTCCGACCTCTTCCTTATCAGGGAAGCGCTCTAACCGACTGAGCTATAGGCCCACAAGGTCGCGGCCTGCGACTGCGACCAGGAAAGGTTACCGGAGGCGGAGGCACGGACCCAAACCGGATCCGGCCCGGCGGCGCGTGGTGCACGGCCGGTTGCGTCCGGCGGGTGCTGGGTCGGTCAGTCGTCCGACAACGTCACCTGGAGGCCGCCGACGAGGCTCGACGCCAGGTTGTACAGCACGGCGCCGAGCGTCGACAGCGCCATGATGATCAGGACGTTGACGACGGCGACGACCGTGGTCAACGACACGACCCGGCTGAGGCCGACCCACTGGTTGATGTCGAACTTGGTGTTCGCGCTGCCGATGCTGCGCAGCTCGTTGTTCAAGGCGGAGAACACGCCCATGGCGTCGAGCACCGACCACAGCACCACCGAGGCCGTCACGAGGATGATGCCGAGCGCAACCGACAGCAGGAACGACAGCTTCAGGACCGACCAGGGGTCCACCCGAGCGACGGTGAGGCGCACCTTGCGCGGCCCGGCGACCGGGGTGCTGCCGGTGCCTGGAGGCGGCTGTCGCGAGGAGTCGGGGTAGCCCGCGGGAGGCCGGGGCATCCCGCCGGAAGCGGGCCGGCCGTTGGCGGATCCGGGTGCCGAGCGCCCGGGAGCCGGCGTGACCGTGGTGGCTCCGGACGTCGACAGGCTCGGGCCGACACCCTCGTCGGGCACACCCGAAGGACGGGCGGTGACCTGTGGCCCCGAAGCGGACCGGTACGCCTGCTCGGACGAACTCACGCTCACCTCCACGATCCTCTACCGTCTCGACGGTACGCCATGGCGTCCCCTTCGTCGTCTTCGCCACCTGGGACGTGCCTGAGAAGGCATCTCGCCTCCCCGGTCAGCCCCCCAAGAGTAGCGGTACGCAGCGGGCGCTTACTCACCGTCGTCAGGCGACTCCGAATCGCCATCCGCCGTCCCTTCCCAGACGCCGGGCCCGGCCGACGGGTTGCCACCGTCAGCGGCCTCGACGTCCGGCGATCGCCCCTGCGGGGCCGGCGGCGACTCGTCGTCCTCGCCGCCGAGAGTGCGCTCGGTGTTGCGGGCGATGGCGATGACCCGATCGCCCGGGTCGGGCTTGGCGAAGACGACCCCCATGGTGTCCCGCCCCTTGGCAGGCACCCCGGCCACAGCCGAGCGGACCACCTTCCCTCGCTCCATGACCACGAGCACCTCGTCGTCCTGACCGACGATCATGGCCCCGACGAGATCCCCCCGCTCGTCGGTGAGCTTGGCCACCTTGATTCCGAGGCCGCCTCGGCCCTGGTTGCGGTACTCCTCGACCGAGGTGCGCTTGGCGTAGCCCTGCTCGGTGACGACGAACACGAAGGCATCGGCGACGTCACGGACGACGTCCATGGACAGCAGCTCGTCGCCGTTCCGGAACCGCATCCCCGTGACGCCGGAGGTCGCCCGGCCCATCGGCCGCAGCGCCGTGTCGTCCGCCGTGAAGCGCAGCGACATGCCCTTGCGCGAGACGAGCAGGATGTCGGCCTCCTCCTCGGCCAGGCGGGCGGCCACGAGCTCGTCGCCGTCCAGGAGGTTGACGGCGATGACACCGCCGGCCCGGTTGGAGTCGTACTCCTCGAGCCGGGTCTTCTTGACCCGGCCCTGCCGGGTGGCCAGCACCAGGTAGGGCGCGGCCTCGTAGTCGGGGATGTCCAGTACCTGCGCGATCTCCTCGCCGGGCTGGAACGCCAGCAGGTTCGCGACGTGCTGGCCCTTCGCGTCGCGGCCGCCCTCGGGCAGCTCGTAGGCCTTCGCCCGGTAGACCCGGCCGAGATTGGTGAAGAACAGCAGCCAGTGGTGCGTCGTGGTCACGAAGAAGTGCTCGACGACGTCGTCGCTGCGCAGCTGCGCTCCCCGGACGCCCTTGCCGCCACGACGCTGCGCCCGGTACGCGTCCGACCGGGTGCGCTTGGCGTACCCGTCCCGGGTGATCGTGACGACGACCTCCTCCTCCTGGATGAGGTCCTCGGCCTCCATGTCGCCCTCGGCGGGCAGGATCTGGGTGCGTCGTTCGTCGCCGTACCTGCTGACGATCTCGTCGAGCTCCTCGGACACGATCCGGCGCTGCCGCTCCGGCGATGCGAGGATGTCATTGTACTCGGCGATCTGGCGCTCGAGCTCCGCGAGGTCGTCGATGATCCGCTGACGCTCCAGCGCGGCCAGCCGCCGCAGCTGGAGGTTGAGGATGGCGAGGGCCTGCTCCTCGTCGACGTCCAACAGAGCCATCAGGCCGCTGCGCGCCTCGTCGGCGGACGGGGAGTTGCGGATCAGGGTGATGACCTCGTCGAGGGCGTCGAGTGCCTTGACGTAGCCCCGATAGATGTGGGCCTGGCGCTCGGCCTCGGCGAGCAGGTACCGGGTGCGCCGGACGACGACCTCGATCTGGTGGTCCACCCAGTAGCGGATGAACTTGTCCAGGCTCAGCGTGCGCGGCACCCCGTCGACCAGGGCGAGCATGTTCGCACCGAAGGTGTCCTGCAACTGGGTGTGCTTGTAGAGGTTGTTGAGCACGACCTTCGCGACGGCGTCCCGGCGCAGAATGATCACGATCCGCAGGCCGGTCTTGTCCGAGGTGTCGTCGCGCAGGTCGGCGATGCCCTGGACCCGCCCACTGTTGACCAGCTCGGAGATCTTCAGCGCGAGGTTGTCGGGGTTGACCTGGTACGGGAGCTCCGTGACGACCAGGGCGGTGCGGCCCTGGACCTCCTCGACGTTGACGACGGCACGCATGGTGATCTGCCCGCGGCCGGTGCGGTAAGCCTCCTCGATCCCCCGGGTACCCATGATGAGCCCGCGGGTCGGGAAGTCCGGCCCCTTGACCCGCGTCAGCAGCTGGCGGAGCAGCTCGTCGTCGTCGGCGAGCGGGTGCTCCAGCAGCCACTGGACCCCGGAGGCGACCTCGCGCAGGTTGTGCGCCGGGATGTTCGTCGCCATCCCGACGGCGATCCCGGAGGCGCCGTTGACCAGCAGGTTCGGGAACCGGCTCGGCAACACGAGGGGCTCGCGCGTCCGGCCGTCGTAGTTCGGCCCGAAGTCGACGGTGTCCTTGTCGATGTCGCGGACCATCTCCATGGCCAGCGGCGCCATCCGGCACTCGGTGTAGCGCATCGCCGCCGCTGGGTCGTTGCCCGGCGAGCCGAAATTCCCCTGGCCCTGAACGAGCGGATATCTCAGCGACCACGGCTGGGCCAGACGGACCAGGGTGTCGTAGATCGCGCTGTCGCCGTGCGGGTGGTACTGGCCCATCACGTCGCCGACGACGCGCGAGCACTTCGAGAATCCCCGGTCGGGCCGGTACCCGCCGTCGTACATCGCATAGAGCACGCGCCGGTGCACGGGCTTGAGCCCGTCGCGGACGTCGGGCAGCGCCCGCGACACGATGACGCTCATCGCGTAGTCGAGGTACGACCGCTGCATTTCCAGCTGCAGGTCGATGGGTTCGACCCGCGATCCGGCGCCGCCTGAGCCCTCGGCGGGCGGGACGGGCGGCTGACCTGGAGGTTGGGTCGTCACTCTGGTCCTTCATGTCGGCGGCCCGGGGTGGGCCGCGAAGGTTCGGGTCCTGATGGTGCGGGTGATGCGGCCGTTCCGGACGGCGTCCGACGCCTGCGCCGGACCCGAGACCGCGGGCGGCGGTGCGGCTAGATGTCGAGGAAACGCACGTCCTTGGCGTTGCGCTGGATGAACGAGCGCCGGCTCTCCACGTCCTCACCCATGAGGACGGCGAACATCTCGTCGGCGGCGGCCGCGTCCTCCAGGGTCACCTGGAGGAGGACGCGCTTGGTGGCATCCATCGTCGTCTCGGACAGCTCCGAGGCGTTCATCTCGCCCAGACCCTTGTAGCGCTGGATCGGGTCCTCCTTGGGCAGGCGCCGACCGGCGTCCTGGCCCGCCGCGATGAGGGCGTCGCGCTCGCGATCGGAGTAGGCGTAGTCCGGCTCGCCCTTCGTCCACTTGATCTTGTAGAGCGGCGGCTGTGCGAGGTAGACGTGCCCGTTGTCGACGAGGGGACGCATGAACCGGAACAGCAACGTCAGCAGCAGCGTCCGGATGTGCTGGCCGTCGACGTCGGCGTCCGCCATGAGGATGATCTTGTGATAGCGGAGCTTCCCGATGTCGAAGTCCTCGCCGACACCGGTCCCGAAGGCGCTGATGAGGGCTTGGACCTCGGTGTTGGCGAGCACCCTGTCGATGCGCGCCTTCTCGACATTGAGGATCTTGCCACGGATCGGCAGGATCGCCTGGGTCCGGGGGTCGCGGCCGCTCTTCGCCGAGCCGCCGGCCGAGTCGCCCTCGACGATGAAGATCTCGCTTTCGCGCGGGTCGGTGGATTGGCAGTCGGCGAGCTTGCCGGGAAGGCCGCCGCCGCCCATCAGTCCCTTGCGCCGCGTCGCCTCGCGGGCCTTGCGGGCGGCCATCCGCGCCGCAGCCGCCTGGATCGACTTCTGGATCACGTCCCGCGCCTCGCGCGGGTGGCTGTCGAGCCAGTCGCCGAGCCGCTCGCCGACCACCCGCTGGACGAAGGTCTTCGCCTCGGTGTTGCCGAGCTTGGTCTTCGTCTGGCCCTCGAACTGCGGCTCGGCCAGCTTCAGCGAGACGACGGCGGTGAGCCCCTCGCGGATGTCGTCGCCGGTGAGGTTCTCGTCCCGCTCCTTGAGGATGCCCCGCTCGCGCGCGTAGCGGTTGACCAGCGTCGTCAGCGCCGCGCGGAACCCCTCCTCGTGCGTGCCGCCCTCGTGCGTGTTGATGGTGTTCGCGTATGTGTGCACGCTCTCGCTGTACGCCGTCGTCCACTGCATCGCGACCTCGACCGAGATCCGGCGCTCGGAGTCCTCGGCCTCGAAGTCGATGATGTCGTTGTGCACCGGCTCGGCCCTCTTCGAGCTGTTGAGGTGCTTGACGTAGTCGACCAGGCCGCCGTCGTACCGGAAGCTCTCGGCGGGCGCCGTGCCGTCCTCGTCCGCGTGGTCGGCCCGCTCGTCGACGAGCGTGATCTGCAGGCCCTTGTTGAGGAAGGCCATCTGCTGGAACCGGCTGCGCAGCGTCTCGAAGTCGAACACGGTGGTCTCGAAGACCCTCGGGCTGGGCCAGAACGTGACGGTCGTGCCGGTCTCGTCGCTCGACTCGCCCTGCTCCAACGGCGCGGTCGGCACCCCGAGACGGTAGGACTGCCGCCATACGTGACCCTGCCGGTGCACCTCGACGTCGAGCCGGTCGGACAGAGCGTTGACCACCGACACGCCAACGCCGTGCAGGCCGCCGGAGACGGAGTACCCGCCGCCGCCGAACTTGCCGCCGGCGTGCAGCACGGTGAGGACGACCTCGACCGCGGGCCGGCCCTCGGACGCGACGACGTCGACGGGGATGCCCCGGCCGTCGTCGACGACCCGGACCCCGCCGTCGCCCAGCAACGTCACCTCGATCTGGGTGGCATAGCCGGCCAGCGCCTCGTCCACGGAGTTGTCGACCACCTCGTAGGCGAGGTGGTGCAGGCCGCGCTCGCCGGTGGAGCCGATGTACATGCCCGGGCGCTTCCGGACCGCCTCGAGACCCTCCAGGACGGTGATGGCGCTCGCGTCGTACGTACCCTCGACCTCGCCGAGCCGGTGCAGCGGCGACTCGACGCCGTTGACGCCCACCCCGTCGAGCACCTCGGCGGGCAGGGCATCGGCCAGCGACGGCATGGACGCGGCAGGGGAGGACGACACGGAGGACTGCTCGGCCACGGGTAGCACGGCTCCTGTGAGGTTCAACTGCAGGACGGGCGGCGCCCGGGCCCGGCGACCTACGCCCGACCGAGGCGAGAACCGCCGCTTCTAATGCTCATTCTACCCCCTCGGATCGCGGTCAACCGCTTATCCACAGGCCTGGACGGCGCGCCAGGGCCCCGATGACGCGGGGAGACGACTCCCCGTACGCCCCCACCCCCTCCGCGCCGTTCGCGTGGCGCACAGGGCGACGCATGCGCCGGCGAGTCGTCAGCCGTAGGTGTCGCGCGGGCCCTGACCGCCCGGTGCGGTCCGGGGACCGCGCCGCCACGAGGGCCCCGACGGACCGCGCACCACGACCTTGGTCACGGTCCCCTCGCCGACCTCGTCGGCGAGCCGGCGCAGCAGGCTCGCGGCGAGCAGCCGGACCTGCGTCGCCCACGCCGTGCTGTCCGCCCGGACGGTGAGCACCCCGTCCTCGAAGGTCTCGGGGCGGCAGTGGGCCGCGACATCGGTGCCGACCACCACGTCCCACCGGCCGATGACCCCGCCCACCGACACCGCTTCCTGCCAGCCGCGTTCCGCGACGAGTCGGGCGAGCGTGGCGCCCAGCGGTTGCGGGTCGCGCGCATCCGGTCCGGAGCCCGAGCGAACGCTCTCGAGCGGCGGCCTGCGGCGCCCGCGGCCTGCTCCCGACGGCGCCGTGCCCGGCGTCGCACCCCGGGCGCGGGCCGCAGCCCGGGCGCGGTTCAGGGCGGTGCGGACGACATCCGGGCCGGCACCCTCGGTCTCGCCCCCCTCGGCGTCCCGGGCTGCCGCGGGCGGGACGCCCGAGACCTGCGCATCGTCGCGCTCACCGGACACGCCGCACCTCACCCGCCACCACGTCGTAGCGAGCCCCCTCGAGCACCTCGGGGACGTCCTGCGGAACCGCCGCGGTGACCAGAACCTGCTCGGCGGTCGCGGCCAGTCCCGCGAGGCGGTCGCGCCGGCCGGTGTCGAGCTCGGCGAACACGTCGTCGAGGATGAGCACGGGCTCGCCGTCGCCGTCCGGGCCGGCGTCGGCGCGCAGCAGCTCGTAACTCGCCAGCCGGAGCGCGAGCGCCAGCGACCACGCCTCGCCGTGCGAGGCGAAGCCCTTCGCCGGGAACGCGCCGAGGGTGATCTGCAGGTCGTCCCGATGCGGGCCGATCAGGCTCACGCCGCGCTCGAGCTCGTTGGGGCGAGCCTGCGCCAATGCGTCCAGCAGCCGCGCGGCCAACAGCTCCCGGCCCGGCGGATCCCCGGCCGGGACGTCGTCCCCGAGCCCCGTCCGGTAGGAGATCGACGCCTCCCCCTGCCCGTCCGCAACCGCCGCATAGGCCTTCGCGACGTCGGGCGCCAACAGGTGCACGAGGCGCAGCCGGCCGGCCAGGAGCTCGGCGCCCACGGCGGCGAGGTGGCTGTCCCAGACATCGAGCGTCCGGACGTCGCCGCGGCCGGCGCGGATCGTCGCGCCGGCGGACTTCAGCAGGGCGTTGCGCTGGCGCAGCACCCGCTCGTAGTCCGCCCGGACACCGGCGAACCGGGGAGCGCGTGACACCAGCAGGTCGTCGAGGAAGCGGCGCCGACCCTCGGGATCGCCCTTGATCAGGGCGAGGTCCTCGGGCGCGAAGAGCACCGTGCGCAGCGTGCCGAGCACCTCGCGGGCGCGGGGGACCGGTGCTCGACCCAGCCGGGCACGGTTCGCCGTGCCCGGCACGATCTCGATCTCCACGAGGGTCTCCCTGCCGCCCCGGACGACCAGCGCACGGACGATCGCACGATGCGCGCCCAGGCGGACGAGAGGAGCGTCCGTCGCGACCCGGTGGCTGCCGAGCGTCGCCACGTACCCGACGGCCTCCACCAGGTTGGTCTTTCCCTGCCCGTTCGGGCCGACCAGCGCGGTCACCCCCCGCCCGAGGTCGAGGTCGGCAGCGGGGTAGGACCGGAAGTCGGTGAGCGAGAGGTGGGCGACACGCACGCGCAGGCGATTCGGGTCGGTCGTCGCGCAGCGGTCAGCTGACGTCGCCGGAGCCGGAGGTCGGGCCCGCCGACGCCACGGGATGGCCGTCGCCACCGGTCTCGCCCACACCCGACGAGGGGCCGGCCGCGGTGACGGCGTGGCCGCCGAACTGGTTGCGCAACGCCGCGACGGCCTTCATGGCCGGCGAGTCCTCCTGCCGGGACTGGAAGCGCGCGAACAGCGCGGCCGAGATGACCGGCATGGGGACGGCGTTGGCGATGGCCTCCTCGACGGTCCAGCGGCCCTCGCCGGAGTCCTCGGCGTATCCCTGGACGTGACTGAGCTTCTGGTCCGGCTCCAGCGCCTTGACCAGCAGGTCGAGCAGCCAGGAGCGGACGACGGTGCCGCGGGTCCACGCCGTGAAGCAGCCGTGGACGTCGTGGACGATGTCCTTCGCCAGCAGCAGCTCGTAACCCTCGGCGTACGCCTGCATGAGGCCGTACTCGATGCCGTTGTGGACCATCTTCGCGTAGTGGCCCGCGCCGACCTCGCCGGCATGGACGAACCCCTCCTCGCGCGGTCCCTCGGGGCGGAGGGCGTCGAAGACCGGCATGGCCCGCTCGAGGAGTTCGGCCCGGCCGCCGACCATCAGGCCGTACCCGTTCTCCAGCCCCCAGACACCGCCCGAGACGCCGCAGTCGAGGAAATGGATGCCCTTGGCGCCGAGCTGCTCCGCGTGCCTGAAGTCCTCGGTGAACCGGCTGTTGCCGCCGTCGATGACGAGGTCGTCGGCATCCAGCAGGTCACCGAGCTGAGCGATCGTCGCGTCGGTGGGACCGCCGTGCGGGACCATGACCCACACGATCCGCGGCGTCGGCAGGGCCTGGACCAGGTCCTGGAGGCTGCCCACATCGCTGATGGCGGGATTGAAGTCGAAGCCGGTGACCTCGACCCCGCCCCTGCGCAGCCGGGTGCGCATGTTGCCACCCATCTTGCCGAGACCCACGAGTCCGATGTGCACGGTGATCTCCTGCCCTGTCCGGCCGAGCCCGGCGGCCCGGCGCTGGTCTGGCGAACGGCTGGTGTCCGGAGCCCGGCCGGCGTCGCCGGCCTTCAGGGACAGCCTGCCACTGCATTGATCCAGGGGCAGGTCAGTGCTCCGGGAAATTCCGCGGCATGCGGTCGTGCGCCGCGGCGGCGGCGCGGCGGGCTCAGCCCGCGAGTCGCACGGGCATGAGGAGGTACCGGTAGCTGTCGTCGTCCTCGTCCTCGGCCTCGGCCTGACCCGAGATGACCGCGGGCTTCTGCGGCACCGTGAAGGACAGCCGGGCGAACGGTGTGCCGAGAGCGCCGAGGCCGTCGAGGAGGTAGGCCGGATTGAAGGCGATCGACAGGTCCTCCCCCTGGAGCGAGCACTCGACGGCCTCCGAGGCCTGGGCGTCCTCGCCCTGGCCGGCCTCGAGCGTCACGGCGCCGTCGGTGAAGCCGAGTCGTACCGGGGTGTTCCGCTCAGCGACCAGGGCGACCCGCTTGACCGCTTCCAGCAGCGCGTGGGTGTCGACGACCGCGTGGGCGAGCGACTCCGCCGGGAACAGCGCCCGGACCTTGGGGTATTCGCCGTCCACGAGCAGGGACGTGGTTCGCCGGCCGCCGGCCTCGAACCCGATGAGCTCGCTGCCACCGCCGGTGCTCAGGGCGAGGGTCACGTCGCCCGCGGAGCCGAGGGCCTTGGACACCTCCGCGAGCGTGCGCGCCCGGACCAGGGCGACCGCGCTCATGCCCGGCGCCGCGGGGCGCCACTCCAGCGTGCGCATCGCGAGGCGGTACCGGTCGGTCGCCAGCAACGTGAGACGCTCGCCCTCGATCTCCATCCGGACCCCGGTGAGGATCGGAAGCGTCTCGTCGCGGCTGGCGGCGACGGTGACCTGCGCGACGGCGTGCGAGAACGTGTCCGCCCCGAGGACGCCCGAGGCCGGCGGCATCGAGGGCAGCGTCGGGTATTCGTCGACCGGCATCGTCAACAGGGTGAACCGGCTCGCGCCGCAGGTGAGGGCGACCCGGGAGCCGTCCGTGGCGACATCGACCGGCTTGCCCGGCAGGGACCGCGAGATGTCCGCGAGAAGCCGGCCGGAGACGAGCACGGTCCCGGCGTCGGCGACCTCCGACGGCACCTCGACCCGGGCCGAGACCTCGTAGTCGAAGCTCGACAGCCTCAGGACGCCGTCGCTGTCCGCCTGCAGCAGCAACCCGGCGAGCACGGGGACGGGCGGTCGCGTCGGTAGTGCGCGCGCCACCCAGGTCACCGCTTCGGCGAGGACGTCACGTTCGACGCGGAACTTCACGGGAACCGCCTTTCGGTGCCGGGAGGTCGGTGCTCTGCCGACGATCGTGTCCGAGGACCATCGGCCGCGTCCGCACGACAGTACGCGAGGTGGAGGGCCCGGGTGAACCGGCCCGAGCGGACCGGCGTAGATCGCCGGGATCGGCCGGGTGTGCGTGGTCACCGCCTGATGGACTTCTCAGAAGTTCGTCGTCTTCACGGCTGTTGACGCTGGGGACAACCGGTGCTTGCGCTGGTCAGAGGGTGGTCGGGCTGTCGACCGGGTGTCGACGACGGCGACCACCCCGGGGGTGGGGCGTGGACGACGACTCGATGTCCACGCCCCACCCGGTCCTCGTTCGCCATGACGTCGGCCGCGCTCCACAGTGCGGCCGACGATGTCCACCGACGTCCACAGCTTCGTCCACGACCCGTGTCCTGACGGTCCGCGGACGGCCGCCCGTCTTTGTCCACAAGGTTGTCCCCAGGTTGTGTACGAGGAGTGGCTGATCGTGGTGTCCCTCCCTCCTCCTGGCCGAGTCACGACACGTCGCCGTAGCAGCAGCCTGGGAGGAGGCTCTGGACGTCCTGAGCCTCCGCAGGGGCCCGCCGGTGTCGGCACCGTCGTCTCGCTCACCGAGCCCGCCCGACAGCCCGGGCGTGCCCCACGTCGTCGGTGGTCGCCTGGTCCCGGCGTGGATTCGGGAGCTTGGCGCCGGTAGCCTGCGCCGGTAGCTGGCCTCGGGGTCCGTCGGTGACTGCCCCGGGGATCAAACCCCCAGGTCAACCCCGAGCGGTCTGCCTGATCCGGTTCGTGAGCTCGGTGACCTGGTTGTAGATGGAGCGCCGCTCGGCCATCAACTGCCGGATCTTGCGATCCGCATGGATGACGGTGGTGTGGTCCCGGCCGCCGAACTGCTGCCCGATCTTGGGCAAGGACAGGTCGGTGAGCTCCCGGCACAGGTACATGGCGATCTGCCGGGCGTTGACGAGCACGCGCGACCGGGACTGGCCGCACAGGTCCTCCATGGTGAGGCTGAAGTAGGCCGCCGTCTGCGCCATGATCGTGGCGGCGGTGATCGCCGGGGTGTCGTCGGCCGGGATGAGGTCCTTCAGGACGATCTCGGCCAGCGACAGGTCGACCTGCTGGCGGTTGAGGCTGGCGAACGCCGTGACCCGGATGAGCGCGCCCTCCAGTTCACGGATGTTCGTGGAGATCTTGCTCGCGATGTACTCGAGGACGTCGTCGCGAGCCTGCAGCCGCTCGCCGATCGCCTTCTTGCGCAGGATCGCGATCCGCGTCTCGAGGTCGGGTGGCTGGACGTCGGTGATGAGACCCCACTCGAAGCGCGAGCGCATGCGCTCCTCGAAGCCTGCAAGCTGCTTCGGCGGCAGATCGGAGGTGATGACGACCTGCTTGTTGGCGTTGTGCAGCGTGTTGAACGTGTGGAAGAACTCCTCCTGCGTCTGCACCTTGCCCTGGAGGAACTGGATGTCGTCGATGAGCAGGACGTCGACGTCGCGGTAGCGGCGCTGGAACGCGCTGGCCTTGTCGTCCCGGATGCTGTTGATGAAGTCGTTGGTGAACTCCTCCGAGTTCACGTACCGGACCCGGACGGTCGGGTAGAGGCCGTGCGCGTAGTGGCCGATCGCGTGCAGCAGGTGGGTCTTGCCCAACCCCGACTCGCCGTAGACGAACAGCGGGTTGTACGCCTTCGCGGGTGCCTCGGCGACGGCGACGGCGGCGGCGTGGGCGAAGCGGTTGCTGGCACCGATGACGAAGGTCTCGAACGTGTACTTCGGGTTGAGCCGGGCCGGCTCGGCGGAGGGGCGGCCTCCCTGGGCCCTTCCCGTGCCCGGCCGGGCGGTTGCCGGCAGGTCGGCGCCGGACCCGAGCACATCGTCGGCGGCCCGGGGGTACGCCGGTCGCGGCAGGTCGGTGCCGACACCCGGTAGGACGTTCCCGCCGGCGTTCGCGGCGTGTCGGGGGGCGGTCCGGCCCGACGAGGCCGGCCGGGCGTCCTGGTCGTGGTCGTCGAAACCCGGTAGCGCACCCTGATCCCCCGGCGGCACCGGCGTGGTGGGCTGAACGATCGAGGAGTCGACGGTGACGGCCAGTCGGACCGGCCGGCCCAGCTCCGTGGACAGTGCCTCCACGATGACCTCGCGCATCCGCTGCTCCAGGACCTCTTTGGTGAGGTCGTTCGGGACGGCCAGCAACGCCGTGCCGTCCAACAGGCCGACCGGGCGTGTCAGCCGTACGAACGCCTTCTGCTGGGGTGTGACCCCTGCGGCGTCCAACGCTTCCAGGGCGCGGCTCCACACGACCGGGAAGTCGTCCTCGGGGGTCGTCACCGCCGCGTCCCTCCGTAGCCGCTCAGGGACGGTTCCGTTGTCCACATGGTTGTCCACAAACTGTGCATGGCTGGTGGCACCTCGCCGTCGTCTCGAGGCTCGCCACCAGGCGGGACCGGGCCCGCGCCCGGCTGTGAATCGCTGATCTCGGTGCCGCAGCCCTCGGCGTGTCGCACGGTCTCCAGGTGCAGCACACAGGACCATAGCCTGTTCGCCACCGCCGTGTGCGGCTCCCGCGACAGCCTACCGAAGGTCCAGGCCAGATTACTGTACGTACGGATGATCGCGGCTCGCGGCTGAGTCCGTGTGTGCGATGGATCCCTGACCTGCGGCGACGTCTGACGAGGCGGCCACACCGCGGCCATCGGGCCTGGAATCGGGCACGGTGCGTATCCGGCCGATGACGTGTCTCCTGACGTTCCCGATGCCCTCCGGAGGATGTCTCGAGGACGCTCTCCCTGGCACCGTTCGATCGAGGAGTGGAGGTGACGGACGAGGCCCCCGCCGGTCCCTCATCGCTCCGGCTGATGGCCGGGCGCGAACCCCGGCGGGGCTGGCCGGCCCGCAGCGGCCACCGCGCCACCCACAGGAGTTGTCCACAGGCCATGGACGACCCTCGGTTTGACCCCCATCATGGCGCCGACGTACCGTAGCCAGGCTTGACAGCAGGCGGATGCGCCGTGCCCTGAGGGCGGCGGCCCGCTCCGAGCAGGCGTCCCGGATCGCTCCGGGTCGATATTCCCGTGCACGAGCGAGCATGGAGACGTACAGGTGAGCAAGCGGACCTTCCAGCCCAACAACCGGCGCCGGGCCAGGACGCACGGTTTCCGGCTGCGTATGCGGACCCGGGCGGGTCGCGCCATCCTGTCGGCGCGCCGCCGCAAGGGTCGCACCGAGCTGTCCGCCTGATCCCGCGTTCCGGCCGTGCTGTCAGCGCCGCACCGGATGCGCCGGAGCTCCGACTTCGGTGCCGCGGTCCGTGGCGGTCGCCGCGCCGGGACCGGGACGGTCGTCGTCCACGTGCTGCGCACCGGCGACGAGCGTCCGACCCTGGTCGGTCTCGTCGTGGGCAAGACTGTCGGGTCCGCCGTCGTTCGGAACCGCACCAAGCGGCGCCTGCGCGCGCTGATCCGTCCCCTGCTCCCCTCGTTGCCCGCCGGCACGCGCGTCGTCGTCCGTGCGAACCCGGCCGCCGCCGCTGCTCCGACCACCGTGCTCGGTCGAGACCTCCTGGCCGGGCTGCGCCGGGCCGGAGTGCTGTCCCCGGACGGCCGGCCTGCCGTCGGCCGCCCCGACCGACTCCCTGGGGGGCGTGGATGACCACGTGGTTCGCGGCCGCCCTGGCGCACGTGAGCGCTGTGGTCGTCCGGCTCGCGCGGCTTCTGGTCAGATTGCCGGCGGCCACCGTCGTCCTGCTGCTGCGGATCTGGCAGCTGGTCGTCTCGCCCGTCTACGGGCAGACCTGCCGGTTCTACCCGTCGTGCTCGAGCTATGCGCTGGAAGCCGTCGACCGGCACGGGCTGGTCCGAGGGGGATGGCTCGCAGTGCGCCGTCTCGGCCGCTGCCATCCCTGGAACCCCGGCGGGGTCGACCCCGTTCCACCGAAGGGTCGCACTGCGCCCGGCGAGCCCGACGGCTCCGGCGGGCACCCCCCCACGACTGTCACGGCGGCACGGGTCGCCGACCACCGGCCGCCCCGGCGCGCCGCCTGACCGGCGAGGACACGGATGTTCGACTGGTTCTTCACGGCCCTGCAACCGCTCGAGTACGTGGTTGCGTCGATCATGGTTGCCTGGCATACCGTCCTGACCAAGATCGGCATGCCGGCCTCCTCCGGCTGGACCTGGGCGCTGTCCATCGTCGGCCTCGTCATCGTCATCCGGATCCTGCTCATCCCGCTCTTCGTCCGGCAGATCCACGCATCCCGCAAGATGCAGCTGATCCAGCCTGAGATGAAGAAGATCCAGGAGAAGTACAAGGGCAAGAGCGACCCAGCGTCGCGGCAGGCCATGCAGCAGGAGACCATGGCGCTGTACCGCGAGTCGGGGACGAACCCGTTCGCCTCCTGCCTGCCGATCCTGCTGCAGTCGCCGGTCTTCTTCGCGCTGTTCCGGGTGCTCAACGGGATCCCGCAGGGCAAGACGATCGGTCCGCTCAACGCCGAGCTCGTGCACCAGGCGGATCAGGCGACGATCTTCGGTGCTCCGTTGTCGGCGACCTTCGTACACGCGCCCAACGTGGCGACCAAGATCGTAGCCGCAGTTCTGATCATCCTCATGTCGCTGACCACGTTCACGACGCAGCGGCAGCTGATGACGAAGAACATGCCGGCGTCGGCGCTCGACAACCCGTTCGCACGGCAGCAGAAGGCCCTGATGTACATCCTTCCGCTGTTCTTCGCGATCTCCGGTGTGAACTTCCCGATCGGCGTGCTCATCTACTGGCTCACGACGAACCTGTGGTCCATGGGCCAGCAGTTCTACGTCATCCGACGGATGCCCGCGCCGGGCTCGGTTGCGGAGAAGGCGCTGCAGGAGCGACGGCGCGAGAAGGAACGGGCCAAGGCCGCGGGCCGGCCCGAGCCGGGGCTGGCCGAGGGGGAGGAGCCGGCCGCGTCCGTCGAGCCGCCACGCAGCGGACAGCGCCAGCAGCCGAAGCGGCAGAACCGCGCGAAGCGGGGGAGTTCGCGGGCACCCGCATCGACGGCGTCCAAGCGCCCCGGTGAGGGCAGCCAGGGCCCCGGCAAGGGTCGCTGACGCCGCGGGTGGACCGCCGATCGGTGACGACGTCGGGGGAAGGCGGCACCGCCATGGAGAGGAGCATCGTGACCGAGACGGATCCAGCGATCACGCACGAGGACGAGCAGCATGGGGGCATCGCGACGGCCGCCGGATCTGCCGGCGAGACCGGTGACGAGGTGGCCGACGAGGTCTCCGACCAGGAGGCCCGCACGCCGGCGCGGAGCCGCACGTCGCTGCGACGGCTGGAGGAGGAGGGCGAGGTCGCCGCGGACTACCTCGAGGAGTTGCTCGACATCGTCGATCTCGACGGAGACATCGACATCGACGTCGAGAACGGGCGGGCGTCCGTCGCCATCCTGACCGAGAACGGCGCCGACCGTCAGCTGCGCAGCCTCGTCGGTCCGCGCGGCGAGGTGCTCGAGGCGCTCCAGGAACTGGCCCGGCTCGCGGTGCAGGCCCGCACGGGTGAGCGCAGCCGGTTGATGCTGGACGTCGCCGGGTACCGGGCCGGCCGGCGCCGCGCCCTCGAGGACGTCGCGGCGCGCGCCATCGGCGAGGTGCGGCGCACGGGGACGGCGGTGCGGCTGGAGCCCATGAACGCGTTCGAGCGCAAGGTCGTGCACGACGCGGTGGCGGAGGCCGGGCTCGCGAGCGAGTCCGAGGGCGAGGAGCCCGACCGCCGGGTCGTCGTCCAGCCCGTCGACTGATCCATGGCCGGTGCCGCGTGAGCGCTGCTGATCGCGTCGCGTCCTGGCCGGCCGAGGTCCCGGCGCCACCCGCCGACGTGCTCGAGGCCTTCTTCGGTGACCGTGCGCCGCTGGCCGTCGCGTTCGCTCAGCACCTGGCGACCACCGCGGTGTCCCGCGGCCTGCTCGGCCCGCGCGAGGTGCCTCGTCTCTGGGATCGCCACATCTTCAACTGCGCTGCGATCTCGCCGCTCGTGCCACCCGGTGCCCGGGTCGCGGACGTGGGCTCGGGGGCCGGCCTCCCGGGAATCGTGGTCGCCATCGCGCGACCGGATGTGTCCGTCGCGCTCGTCGAACCGCTGCTGCGCCGGGTGGCCTGGCTCGAGGAGGTGGCCGCGGACCTCGGCCTTGCCGGCGTCTCGGTGGTCCGGGCCCGGGCCGAGGAGCTCGACGCGGACCAGGCGGACGTCGCCACCGCCCGTGCGGTCGCGCCCCTGGCGAAGCTCACCGCCTGGTGCCTCCCCCTGGTCCGACCGGGCGGCCTGATGCTGGCGATCAAGGGCCGTTCCGCGGGTGACGAGCTGCGGGAAACGGCTCCCTCGCTGCCGTCGCTCGGGGGGACGTCGTGGCGGGTGGTGGAGGTCGGGGGCGACCTGCTCGAAGAGCCCACGACCGTGGTCGAGATCCGAAAGGGGTCGTTCCCCCGGCGATCCATGGATCCGCGGGTGCGCGCGCGGCGGGCTCCCCGGCAACGCTGACCGGATGCCGCCGGGGCAGCGGGCCTCGACCCACCGGGCGGGGCCGGCTCCTCGGGACGCCGAGGGCCGGATCCTGTCGGGCTCCGTGTACGGACCGGCCGCCGCCGCGCCGTTTCACGTGAATCCGGGCCCACGGACGCCGCGGTGAGTCGCCGCACCGCGGGCCGGATCCTGGACCCCGTGGGAGCCACCGTGATCGGGCCACGAGCGAGGTCGGGTCCGTCATGGCGGGTTCCCACCGTCAAGTCCGTCCAGGTGCGGCGCGCCGCCTGGACCGTTCGGGCGACGGAAGGCTTAGTGGAGGGGTGCCTCTCTGCGCGGACGGAACGACCCTTGCCGACCATGGCGCGGGATGCGGCCGCTGCCTCCCGACTCCCGCCGGGAAGTGGCGGCACCCGGTGAGCCGGGGATCCGGTCGACGGTGCGACCTGCAGCTGGTCGCAGCGACGGAGGCCGGTGCTCTCGCCCATCCGGTCCCGGGTGGGAGGAGGCAGTGATCGGCGTGGGTTGGCCGCACAGGATGGAACGGGCGGCATCCGTCGGCCTCGGCTGGCCGGCTGTCACCGGGAACCGGGATGTCGGGGGGGAGCGCACCGACGTCATGAAGGACCTGGCAGGGGAGGCCTACAGCCGGATCGTGGACGACAGCCGGCATGTGGTCGGGGCCGTTCCCTCCGTCACCCGCGCGACGTGCCGGGGCGCCGCCGCGAGTAGCGAGCCGGCGACCTCGCCGCCGGAGGTGTCGCCGGTCGGCACGGCCGGCGCCTTCCCGGGGTGGGGCGGACCCACTCCCTCCGTCACCCCGGCCGGCCCGGTGTGGCCTGGCGCACCACTCGTTTCACGTGGAACCGGCTCTGCCGAGGGCGTTTCACGTGGAACCGGCTCTGCCGAGGGCGTTTCACGTGGAACCGGCTCTGCCGAGGGCGACGTGCGGCCGACCGGCCCGGGCGCTGACGCCCGCCACGCTGGGCTCGAGGTGGGCCGCCCGGCGGGTTCGGGGAGCGGCCAGCGCCGTCACCTGGGCCTCGGGGGCCTCGGGAACGGCATTCCGTCTGCGCAGGGCGGTGCCATCCGGGAGCACCCCTCAGCCGCGAGACCAGCCGGCGTCCGGGTCGCGCCCGGTGGCCCGGCGCGCACCCTGGCTCTGGCGGCGTGGTCGGGCAGCGCCCTGGTGCCCGGGGCGGCGGCCCCACGCGTCGTGTTCGACGGCGTGGTCGGTCCGGGTGGCGGACCTGCCGGCGGGGCTCCCGCCCTGCCGGCAGGCGCGGTTTCCCGTGAAACATCGACGGGCACCACAGCGGGGCCGGGTGCCACGCGGGGCGAGGACCACCCGCTCGACGTCGTCCGGGACCACGATCAGGTTCGATCCGGCGCCGACCCTGCGACGCGCGTTTCCCGTGAAACCAGCCCGCACGAGGCCGCCGCCGGCCTCGTCGACACGCGGAGGTCTTCCGCTGTCGCCGTCACAGGGCAGACTTCTCCCGTGCAATCCGAGCAGCAGGGCGAGGACGGGAGCGCGCGGATGCAGCAGAGGTCTGGCGCCACCGGCGCCACCACCAGCGGCGCGGGGCCCAGCTGGGGCGCGCTCACGACGGCGCCCTACGGGTACGAGGACCGGCATCGGGTCGACCTCGTGGAGAGCCTTCCGAGGGTGGACGACTCCACGCCCCTCGCCGTCGAGGTCGCCGAGGACGCGCGCCGGCGGATCTCGCTGGTCGGGCGCCCGTTCCCGATCCCGCCGCGGACCCGAATCCTCACCGTGGCCAACCAGAAGGGCGGCGTGGGGAAGACGACGACCACGGTGAACGTGGCGGCGGCGATGGCACAGTCCGGGCTGAACGTCCTGGTGTTGGACATCGACCCGCAAGGGAACGCCTCCACGGCCCTGGGGATCGATCACCACTCGGACATCCCGAGCCTGTACGACGTCGTCGTCGAGCAACGTCCGCTCTCCCAGGTGCTCCAGAGCTGCCGGGAGATCCCGAACCTGTACTGCGCGCCGGCCACCATCGACCTCGCCGGTGCCGAGATCGAGCTCGTCTCGCTCGTCGCCAGGGAGGTCCGGCTGCAGAAGGCGCTGCGGGATTACCTCGACGACCGGGTGTCGAGCGGGCTGTCCCGGATCGACTACGTGTTCGTCGACTGCCCGCCCAGCCTGAGCCTGCTGACGGTGAACGCCTTCGTCGCCGCGGACGAGGTGTTCATCCCGATCCAGTGCGAGTACTACGCGCTCGAGGGTCTGTCGCAGCTCCTGAAGCACGTCGAGCTCATCCGCGGCCACCTCAACCCGACGCTGCACGTCTCGTCGATCCTGCTGACGATGTACGACAGCCGGACCCGCCTGTCGTCGCAGGTCGCCGACGAGGTGCGGGCACACTTCCCGGAGACGGTGCTGCGGACCACCGTGCCGCGCTCGGTGCGGATATCCGAGGCGCCGAGCCACGGCCAGACGGTCATGACCTACGACCCCGCGTCGAGCGGTGCGCTCTCCTACCTGGAGGCGGCCCGCGAGCTCGCGGAGCAGGTGCTCACGTGGGCCGGCCCGAGTCAGCAGGAGGAGCAGGCGTGACGGACAAGCGACGGGGACTCGGTCGGGGTCTGGGCGCGCTGATCCCCAGCGGCGCGCCCCCGTTGACCAAGCCCGGCGGTGATCGCCCCGTGGACGTCTTCTTCCCGGGCCGCGGGCCGCACGGGGCCGACGGCGGCGGGCAGGCGGCGGGCGCCGTGACCGCCACCCTGGTCGAGGAGCGCACCGACCCCGACCCCGCATTCGCCGGCACGTCCGAAGGCCACCAGGCGGCCGTCGGCGCGGGCCGCCGGCCCGAGGACGTCGAGGCGACGGGGGCATTCGAGCCGGACGTCGACCTTCACGCGCTCCTCCCGGTCCCGGGCCTGCGGTTCGCCGAGCTGCCGGTGTCCCACATCCGGCCCAACCCGCGCCAGCCCCGGCAGGTCTTCGACGAGGACTCGCTCGCCGAGCTGGTGCACTCCGTCCGGGAGATCGGGGTGCTCCAACCGGTGGTCGTCCGGCCCGCGCCGGCACCCGCCGCCGGGTCGGGAGAGTCGGACGGTCCGGCGATCGCCGGCGAGGCGCCCTGGAGCATGCGGTACGAGCTCGTCATGGGGGAGCGCCGCTGGCGAGCCGTCCAGCTGGCCGGATTGGAGACCATCCCGGCGATCATCCGTGAGACGTCGGACGACGACCTGTTGCGCGACGCCCTGCTGGAGAACCTGCACCGGGCCGAACTCAACCCGCTGGAGGAGGCAGCGGCCTACCAACAGCTGCTCGACGACTTCGGCTGCACGCACGAGCAGCTGGCGACCCGGATCGGACGCAGCCGCCCGCAGATCAGTAACACCCTGCGGCTCCTCAAGCTGCCGCCCGCCGTGCAGCGCCGGGTCGCCGCGGGCGTCCTCTACGCCGGACACGCCCGCGCGCTGCTCGGCCTGCAGGACACCGAGAGCATGGAGGTCTTGGCGGGAAGGATCGTGGCCGAGGGCCTGTCGGTGCGCGCCGTGGAGGAGATCGTGGCACTGGGCGACGGGTCGGCCAAGCCCATGCGCCGCCGCCCGCGCCCCGGCGGCCACATGACCGAGCTCAACGACCTCGCGTCCCGGCTCGGAGACCGGCTCGACACTCGGGTGACGGTGGCGCTCGGCCGCAGCAAAGGGCGCCTGAGCATCGACTTCGCCAGCGTGGATGACCTCAACCGGATCATCGCGCTGATGGCGCCCGACGTCCGGAAGGCGTTCGGCGACATCTGACGGCCGGCCGCGAACGCCGGGTCAGGCCGGCGACGGAACCGGAGGCCGATCGCCCGTCGCCCTCTCGACCAGGGCGCGATAGAGCGCCGACGGATCCTCGCCGGCCGCCTCGACCGCCTGCGGGAGCAGCGACGTCTCGGTCATCCCGGGGGCGACGTTCACCTCCAGGAACCAGGGCGTGCCCGAACCGTCGACGACGAGGTCGGTCCGGGACAGGTGCCTCAGCCCGAAGGCCCGGTGCGCCGCCAGGGCGGCGTCGGCCACCGCCCGGGCCGTGGCCGACGTCAGCCGGGCAGGGCAGAAGAACTCCGTCGCTCCGGCCACGTACCGCGCGTCGTAGCCGTAGAAGCCGTCGTCCGGAACGATCTCCACGGCCGGCAGGGCACGCGCACCGTCCTCGACGTCCACGACGCTCACCGCGACCTCGACCCCGGCCACGTGGCGCTCCACCAGGGCGACGTCGCCGTACGCGAAGCACTCGACCATGGCACGAGGCAACGCCTCCGCGGCCCGCACGACGCTCACGCCGAGCGCCGAGCCGCCTCGCGCCGGCTTGACCACGAGTGGCAGCCCGAGCCGATCCTTGATCGCGGCGAGCACCGCCTGTGCTCCCAGCTCGCGGAACGTCCCGTGCGGTAGGGCCACGGACTCGGGCACGGACAGGCCGGCGGCCCGGGCGACCGAACCGGCGACGGGCTTGTCCCAGGCCGTCCGGCAGGCCGCCGGTGACGACCCGACGTACCGGACGCCGAGCAGCTCGAACACGTCGCGGATCGCGCCGTCCTCACCCGACGCCCCGTGCAGGAGCGGCCACACGACGTCGATGCCTCCGCCGCCGAGCATCCCGATCAGCCCGGCGTCGACATCGCGCTCGATCACCGTGCATCCGCCGTCGCGGAGGGTTTCCGCCACTCGGCGGCCCGAGCGGAGCGACACGTCGCGCTCGTGTGACAGCCCGCCGGCGAGGACGAGGACGCGCGGGGCGAGGTTCATGGGTTCTCCTGGCACGACGGCGGCGGATCGCTCGGGTCTGATGCGGTGGGGGTCAGGACAGGTCCGGACCGGGTGAGGCGAGGCCCGCCCGGGCGTTGCCGGGGGATCGGGGCATGCTGGCCGGGCCGAACGTCTCGATCAGCTCGGTCTCCGCCTCGACGACGCGGGCCAGGCGACGCACGCCCTCCCGGATCCGCTCCGACGTCGGGTAGCAGTACGACAGCCGCAGCGACCCCCGGCCCTGACCGTCCGCGTAGAAGGCCGTTCCGGGCACGTATGCCACCCGTTCGGTGACCGCTCGCGGCAGCATCGCCGAGGCGTCGAGCCCCTCCGGCAAGGTCACCCAGACGTAGAAGCCCCCCTTCGGCACGGTCCAGCGCGTCGAGGGGAGCAGGTCGGCCAGCGCGTCGAGGGTCGCCGCGGCCCGCTCCCGGTACAGCTCACGGAACACGCCGACCTGGTGCTTCCAGTCGTGGTCCTCCAGGTAGGTGGCCACTGCGAGCTGGCCGAAGGAGCTCGGGCACAGGATCGCGGACTCGGCGGCGAGGACGAGCTTCTCGCGCACCGCATGGGGTGCCACCGCCCAGCCGACCCGGAATCCCGGGGCGAAGGTCTTGGAGAACGAGCCCAGGTACACGACGGACTCGGGATCGTGGGAATGGAGGGACGGCAAGGGATCACCGTCGAATCCGAGCAGCCCGTAGGGATCGTCCTCGAGGATGAGCACCCCGTAGCGGCGGGCGATCTCGACGATCCGGGGGCGCCGCGTGGCGGACAGCGTGACGCCGGCGGGGTTGTGGTGATTGGGCACCGTGTAGAGCAGCTTGACGCGGCGTCCTGCCGACCGCAGCGAGGCGAGCGCGGCCTCGAGGGCCTCGGGGACCAGGCCCCCGTCATCCAGCGGCACGTGCACCACGTCGGCCTGGTAGGAGGAGAACACGCCCAGCGCGCCGACGTAGCTCGGAGCCTCGGCGAGGACGACGTCCCCCGGGTCGAGGAAGATCCGGGTGACGAGGTCCAGCGCCTGCTGGGACCCCGTGGTGACCACCACGTCGTCGGGGTGGGCGTCCACCTGCTGCGGCGCCATCACGTCGATGATCTTCTCTCGGAGCCCGGGGTCACCCTGGCCCGAGCCGTACTGCAGCGCCACTGTGCCGCGCTCGGCCACCAGGCGGGCCAGCGCCTCGCCGACGACGTCGAGCGGCAGGGCCGACAGGTAGGGCATCCCGCCCGCCAGCGAGACGACCTCGGGGCGGTTGGCGACCGCGAACAGGGCACGGATCTCGGAGGCGGTCATGCCGCGGGTCCGGGCCGCGTACGCGTCCACCCATCGGTCGAGCCGTGATCCGGGTCCGCTGGCTCGCGGGGCCACCTGGGGTGGGTCGGTCGTCCCGGTCACGGGTGTCCAGCTGTCCGTCGGCTCGGCATCGGGCATCTGCGTCGCCTCCTTCCGCTCTTCGTAGTGGCGGGATCACTCAAGGTGGTCTTCACGTTCGTCGAACTCGTGCGTACCATCACAGAGGGGTCTTGCGCTCGTCGCCTTCTCCGCCCCCACGTCTTGGGAGTGTCGCATGCGGCTGGTCCGAGTGGTGCTCGGCGGCATCGTCCTCGGCGCCGTCGGCGGGTACGTCGCCGCATTGCTGCGACCCCGCACCGTCCACGGCAACCCCGCCGCGGACGTGGCGGCCGACGTGGGTGTCGACACCGCGCCGCTGCCCGAGCGGGTGGGGGGCCCTGCATCGGCCGACCCGGAGGTGCCCTACCCCGTCGAGGTGCGTCGCTGATGGGTCGTCGCCTCGCCCCGCTGACTCTCGACACGCTCCCCGATCTGCCGGACCCCTGCCGCCGTTGCGTGCTCTGGGAACTCGAGCCCGTGGCCGCCGATCGGGCGGCCGAGGCCGGTGACACGGCGTTCGAGAAGGAGGCGTGGGTCTCCGCCACCTTGCTCGAGTGGGGCTCGTGCGGCCGGGTGGCGTACGTCGACGACGACCCCGCGGGGTTCGTGCTCTACGCGCCACCGAAGCTCGTGCCGCGCTCCCTGGCGTTCCCCACCTCGCCGGTCAGCCCGGACGCCGTTCTGCTGATGACGGCCCGCGTGCTGCCGGAGCACACCGGCGGAGGGCTGGCCCGGATGCTCGTGCAGGCGGCCGCCAAGGACCTGTCCCGGCGCGGCGTCCGGGCCGTGGAGGCGTTCGGGTACTCACCGAAGACCCACGAGTTCTTCATGCCGGGCGAGCGCCTGCCGGGTTGCCTCGTTCCGTCCGACCTCTTGCTCGCGGTCGGCTTCAAGACCGTCCGGCATCACCCGCGGTACCCCCGGCTGCGCCTGGAGCTGAAGACCGCCCTGTCCTGGCGGGAGGACGTCGAGCAGGCGCTGGAGCGGATCCTCGGATCCGTGCGCCAGCCAGCCCTCGCGAGCACGATCTCGACACCCGGGCACTGACGACGAGGTACCGACCTCGGCGGGCCGGTCGGGGCCCGGCGATGTGGAGGCCGCGCGAGGTCAGCGGCTGCCGCTCTCCACGAGCCGCGCGTACTCGAGCACGTCCGACAACCGCAGAGTGCCGGTGGCCGCGTCCTCCTCGCCGAGGTAGAGCCGCTGGATGGCGACGACGAGGGCCTCCGCGACGAGGTCGCGGAAACCGGGGTCGGACAGCCGGCCGGCGTCCTCGGGGTTGGTGAGGTACCCCAGTTCGACCTGGACCGCCGGCATCGTGGTCACGCGGAGGATGTCGAAGGTGCACGCGTGCGTGCGCAGATCCGTCATTCCGGTGCGGGCCACGATCTCCCGCTGCGCCAGGGACGCGAGGTGCGCGCCGGTCGCCGAGCGGGCGCCGACCCGGTCGTCGCCCCAGAAGAAGGTGGCGACCCCGGTCGCATCCGGGGACGACGAACCATCGCAGTGGATCGAGATGACCACGTCCGCCCCGACCTCCTCGGCACGCGTCGCGCGCTCCCGGTCGGTCGGGCCCGAGTGCGGGTCACGGGTGAGCACGGGTTCGACGCCGATGGTGCGTAGCCGGGTCGCCGTCCGGTTCGCCACGTCGTAGGCCACGTCATCCTCCTGCAGGCCGTTCGCCGTGACGCCGCGGTCGAGGCCTCCGTGGGCGGGATCGAGGACGACCACCTTGCCGGCCAGGCTGAGACCGGCGTCGGCCACCTCGGCCTGCTGGCGCAGGGCCCAGGGGTCACCGCCGCCCACGGCCCGGGCCAGGGCGTCCATCGCGCGCAAGGTCGACCGGCCGCAGACGCCGTCCGGCTCGAGACCGAGGCTGCGCTGCAGCTCGCGGACGGCGCCGTCGGTGAGCGGACCGAAGACGCCGTCCACCGGGCCGGCGAGCAGGCCGAGGACCACCAGACGCTCCTGCAGGGCGGAGACGTCGTCCCCCCGCATCGCAGGAGCGGGGCCGAGCAGGAGCGTGCGGTCGCCGAGCCGCCAGCGGGCGCCCTCGAGCGCCCGCAGGGTCTGCGCGCCCACGACGCCGTCGGCGACCAGCCCGCGCCGCTGCTGGAACGCACGGACCGCCGCCCGCAGCGCCTGGTCGAAGGCCTCCGGGTCGTCGTCGGCACGCACCGGGCCGGCGCTGACCCGGTCCACGATGCGGCGCAGCACCACCACGCTCGCCCCGTGGTCGCCGAGGCGGAGCGGACGGTCCAGCGCCAGGGCGTCGGGAGCCTGCACCACTCGCGTCAGCCCAGCCAGTCCGCGAACTCGCGGAGCAGGATCGGCTTCGGCCGAGCCCCGATCACGGTCTTGACCAGCTCACCCCCCGAGTAGACGGCGATCGTCGGCAGGGCCGTGATGCCGTACCGGGCGGTGACGGCCGGGTTCTCGTCAGTGTTGATCTTCACGACCTCGATCTGGTCGGCGTGTGCTCCGGCGATCTCGTCGAGGATCGGCGACACCTGGCGGCAGGGTGCGCACCACGGCGCCCAGAAGTCCACGATCACAGGCTTGTCGGACTTGAGGACCTCGACCTCGAAGTCGGCATCGGTCACGGTCTTGGCCTGGGTCATGCGTGCTCCTCCGAACGGAAACCGGTAAGGGATACTGCCAGATAGCCCGGCCCAGTGCCTCGCTGTCACCCTCCGGGTGTCGGCCTGCGCAGGCGTCGGGTCGCTCAGTAGGTGACGGCGGCCGCGGTGGTCGCGGCGGAGTGCGCCGCGCCCTCGCGGTTGGGGTCGCCCTCGTCGGCGAGTGCCGCCAGGTAGCGCTCGGCGTCCAGCGCGGCGGCGCACCCGGAACCGGCCGCGGTGACGGCCTGCCGGTACTCGTGGTCCACGACGTCCCCGCAGGCGAAGACGCCCGGAACGCTCGTCCGCCCGGTCCTGCCGTGGACGGCGATGTACCCCTCGTCATCCAGGGACACCTGGTCCGCGAAGAGGTGGACGCGGGGATCGTGCCCGATGGCGACGAAGAGGCCGGTGACCGGGAGCACGGATTCCTCGCCGGTGCGCACGTCCCGCAGCCGCAGGCCGGTCAGCCGGTCCTCGCCGAGGACGTCGACCACCACGCTGTGCCAACGGAAGGTGATCTTCGGGTCCGCGATCGCCCGCGCCTGCATGATCTTGGAGGCGCGCAGGGTGTCCCGGCGGTGGATCACCGTGACGGTGCGGGCGAACCGGCTCAGGAACGTGGCCTCCTCCAGGGCCGAGTCCCCCCCGCCGACGACGGCGATGTCCTGGTCGCGGAAGAAGAAGCCGTCACAGGTGGCGCACCAGCTCACGCCGTGGCCGGACAGGCGCTTCTCGTTGGGCAGTCCTAGTTCCCGGTAGGCGGAGCCGGTGGCGATGATCACCGAGCGTGCGCGGTGGGTGGTCTGCCCGCCCCAGCGCGGGTCGCCGGTGACGACCTCCTTGATCTCGCCGGGCAGCCGCACGGCGACGATGTCGTCGGGGACGAGCTCTGCGCCGAAGCGTTCGGCCTGGGTGCGCATGTGCTCCATGAGCTCGGGCCCTTGGATGCCGTGCGGGAAGCCGGGGAAGTTCTCGACGTCCGTGGTGTTCATGAGGGCGCCGCCGGCGGTCACCGACCCCTCGAAGACGAGGGGGTGCAGGTCCGCCCGAGCCGCGTAGATGGCCGCCGTGTAGCCGGCCGGTCCCGACCCGATGATGATCAGATCCCGGACGTCGTCGCTCACGGTGCTCTCCTTCGAAGCCTGGCCGAGGCGCCTGACCGGGGCGCCGGTGGCGGACGGCGCGCCCGTCGGACTCTGGAACCGATCGTAAGCCGCGGCTGTTCCCCGCCCTGGTCAGCTCGGGAGCGTCGCGTAGTCGAGCGCGCCCTCGTGGCCGGGGGCGCACGTGCGCTCCACGACGAAGACCTCGTAGCCGCCGTCGGTCGCCTGCAGCACCAGGACGGCGGCCTCCCGGCCGTCGAATGTGGCGAAGTCCACAACGACGAGCCGCTCCTGGCCCGCGTCCAGGGTCGTGAGGCAGGCAGCGAGCCGCTGCGGGTTCCGGAGGTCGGTCGCGCGGGGGTCGGGCGCGATCGAGGACGGCTGCGTCCCCGGCGGGGCCGACCGGCCCTGGGCGGGCGCGGGGGAGGGCGCGGGGGCCGTGGGACCGGGCCTGCCGGCCGGGCCCGCCTCGCCGGCGCTGCCGCCCGTCGCGCCGTCCTTGCCGGCCGACCGGACCGGGACCAGGGCATGGACCTGCGCCCGGAATGCCGCGGTGGTGTACCGCGTGCCCGACGCCAGGAGGCTGGTGGCACCGGCCGCGGCGGGCACGGGCCGGGCGGCGGCCCCGTCCGCACCCGCTCCGTTCGCACTCGCCGCGTCGCCCGAGGCCGGCCCCGCCGTCGCGTCGGTCGCCCCCCCGCCGGATTGGGTCAGACGGACGGTGCCGACGACCGCCACCAGGGCCACCACGGCCGCGGCGGCGAGCAGGGCCGGAGAGAGCAGCCGACGGCGGGCCTCCCGCCGGCCCCCCCGGGTGTCCCGGCGGCTCGCCGTCGACCGGCGCAGACTCTCGGTGACCGGGGTGACCGGGTCGCTCGGATCGGCCGACCGGGTGCCGTTACGGGACGCCTCGCGCCCGTCGGGGCCGACGTCGCCGCTCGAGCCCCAGGTGGCCGGGTCGTCCAGCGGGCCCGGCAGGTCCCAGCCGTCGGCGTCGGCGGGACGACCCGCGGGGGTGGGCGCGCCGGGGCCGGGCCGCTCGGGCGCGTTCCGTTCCGACACCTCGGCGGCGAGGGCGGCCTCGATGCGATCCCAGATCGTCATGGGCACGGGGCCGGGATCGTCGGCGAGGAGCAGCGCGCGCAGCCGCTCCGCCTCCGAGAGGAGCGTGGCACACCGATCGCATCCGAGCACGTGGGTCTCGACCGCGCGGGCCCGGTCCAGGGGGAGCACGTCGGCTGCGAGGTCGGCGAGCAGGTCGTCGTCAGGATGCCGTCCAGGCATGGCCCCGCTCTCCCTCCTCACCCCGTGACGGCGTCCGGCCTCCTCGAGGGGCGCGTTCCGCGCCCGGGGCCTCGGCAGGTGCGACGCGCGGGACGACGTGCAGGTTCCCGTCGCCGGCCAGCAGCCGTGCCAGGGCCAGCCGCCCCCGCGAGCACCTCGACTTCACGGTTCCCTCCGCCACCTCCAGCACGGCGGCGGCCTCGGTGACCGACAGCCCCTGCAGATCGACCAGGACGATCGCGACCCGCTGCGCCTCGGGAAGCCCGGCCAGCGCCGCCTGCACGTCCAGCCGCTGCTCCAGCGCACCGTGCTCGTCCACGGGTGCGGGCACGTCGGTGTCACCCAGCGGAACCGTGGCCCGGACGGCTCGGCGGCGGATCCGGTCCAGGCACGCGTTGACGACCACCCGGTGCAGCCACGTGGTGACGGCCGCGTCCCCGCGGAAGCCCGTGGCGTTCCGGAAGGCGGACAACAGGGCGTCTTGCAGTGCGTCGGCCGCGTCCTCGCGATCCCGCATCGTGCGCAGCGCGACCGCCCACAACCGGTCCCGGTGCCGCCGGACGAGGATCGTGAACGCATCGGGATCGCCGGCGACGTGGGCGGCCAGGAGCGTCCGGTCGTCGCGGTCGTCGCGGTCGTCGCGGTCGTCGTCCGCCGGCCGGCCCGCTCCTCGTCCGCCCGGGATCACCGGACGTCGACCTCGTCGACCACGATGCGGCGCTCGCCGCCGTTCCGCGGGACGCGAGTGAACCAGAGGATGAGGTACCGGGTCGCGGTGGGGCTCCCAGGGCTGAGGGTGACGGTGCCTGAGCCGTTCAGCTCCCCGGTCGCGATCACCTGGGAACCGTCGAGCCGGCCGGAGTCGGCGGACCGGAGCTGCACGGATCCGTCGTCGCCCGGGGCGTGCACGGTCACCGCCGTCACCGTGCTGGTCTCGCCGAGCTCGAGGGCGAGCCCGACCCCCTGCTTGATACCTCCGAACGACGGGCTGTCGTAGCGCTCCGAGTGCCAGGACGTCGACAGGTCGCCGTCGATGACGTTCTTGGCGAGGTCGCCGTTCTCGTTCCCGTCGCCCTGCGGGTCGATCGCCGCCGCGCCCGCGACGCTGACCGTGCTGCCCGGGGAGGCTCCGGTGCTGCTCGGGCTCGCCGCTCGGCCCGGTGGAGTGCCGGCCGTCGCCGCGGGCGTCGCCGGCGTCGCAGCGCCGGACGACAGCAGAGGTGCGGCGTCGAAGGTCAGGAACCGGGTGACGGCGAACAGCCCGACGACGAGGACCAGCACGGCCAGCACCGTCACCACCAGCCGGGACTGCTCCCGCGGTGGCCGGGTGAGCGGGGTCACCGGGCCGAAGGGTGCCACCGGCTCGACCGGCTGGGCGGCTGCGCCGAGGATGTCCAGCGCCTCGACGCCGATCAGCGGCTCGGGCGCAGCCGGTCGAGGCCGCGGCTGCATCGGCGGGCGCCGCCGGCGGCGGGCAGGCGGCGGCGAGGTTCCCGGCGGGGCCGCCGGTGAACTGGTGTCCGCACCCGCCGCGGTGCCGGCCGGACCGACCCCACCGGGATTCGGGGGTGCCGGCGGGGACCGGAGCAGGTTCTGGCCGTCTCCGGCGTCCGGGGGCGAGGAGGGCGCGGCCTGCACCTCGGTCGTGGACGGCGCCCCGGTCCCCACCCGGGCCTGGACCCGCGCGACGACCGGAGTGGAGGTTGCCGCCGCCACGTCGGGATGCCGCGCGCGCGGGCGGGCCACGGGTTCCGCGGGGTCCGGCGACGGCGTGGCGACCGGCACGGCCGCCCCCGGCGCAGGCGCAGGCGCAGGCGCCCGCGCGGGGGGAGGCGTGCGGACCCCTGGCGGGGCGTTCGCAGCCAGGGGCAGCCCCGGTGGAGCCGTGGAAACCAGCGGGCCGCCGGCCGGCGGGGTGGTCTGCACCGGTCCGCCTGCCGGAGGCGTCCACCACGCCAGGGGCCCGCCGCCCGGGGGCGGCGTCGCGGCGAGTGGCCCGCCGACCGCCGCACCGGGTGCGAGTGCCCCGGCCGGCGCTGCAGCGGCCGGGCCCGACGCCGCCCGCGATCGCATCCGGGCCGCCCGCAGTCCCCACGCGGGCGTGCGGCGCCCACCCGGCCTGGACCGACCGGTCTCGTCCACGGGGCGCGGCCGCGGGCCCGGCGCCGAGGACGCCGGATGGGACCGGGGATCGGGGCGAGGGTTCTCGATCTGCAGGCCGCGCGGGTCGGTGAGCGGCCCGGGGGACGCCCAGGGCGCGAGCTCCGCCGCCACGTCGGCCGGCGACCGTGGTCCGTCGTCGTACGGGCCCAAGGTGACGGCGCACAGGGTGTCGAGATCGTTCGGCACGCCGGCCACGAGGTCGCCGGGAGCGACCACCCGGCCGCCGACGCGGGGGGCTCGGGGCAGGCCGGCGTCGCGCGGGCCTGGCCAGCGCCCGGTCAACGCGGCGTAGAGCACGGTGACGAGGCCGATGGCGTCGGCTCTGCGGGCGACCGCGGTGTTCGGCGGCTCGGTGCCGTCGGCCGCCGCGTCGACCGCGGTCCCGCAGACGGTGACCGTAGCGTCCCGGCCGACGATGATGCTGTCCGGACGCAGCGTCACGTGGTGCAGGCCGCGGGTGGAGGCGCGGTCCAGCGCCTGCGCGGCCTCCCCGACGATCCGCCGGGCGGCCTCGGCGGGCAGTGGACCGCCGCCGAGCAGCTCCACCAGCGTCCGGCCCGGCACCCGCTCGAGGACCACGTACGACGTCCCCCGCTCCTGCCCGGCCGCGAGGACGCGTTGCAGCCGCGGGTCCGGCACCAGGGCGGCACGCCGGGCGGCGTCCACGATCTCCGCGCCCTGCCGGTGACCAGACACGAAGGCCTGAACCAGGACGGGCTGCTCCAGCGTCTCGTCCACGGCCCGCCAGGTCGACCCGTCGGGACCGGTCCGGACGCGTTCCTCGAGCCGGTACCGCCCTGCCAGCACGCTGCCGTGACCCACGCCGTCCAGGTGTCGACCTCCTCATGCGCCGATGTCGGCCCCCCGGGCCCCTCCATGCTAGGCGGCCTCAGACCGGGACGATGCGGCGCAGCGGGCCGGCCAGGTCGGCCAGCTCGCGCACCCGCAGCAGCCGCAGGCCACCGATGTAGGCCAGCAGCAGCACCCCACCTCCGACGACGAGGGCGAGCAGCGCCCCACGAGGCCCCTCCCCGGCGAGGAGATGGGTGGTGGCCGCCGCGGCCCACCCGAGGACGCCGGCGACCACCGCTGCGACGGTGCAGCGCAGGTAGGTCGACAGGACGCGGGTGCCGTCGATCCCGTGGATCCGGCGGCGCACGAGGACGGCGAGGATCACGGCCCCGACGGTGTTCGCCACGCTCATCGCGACGCCGATGCCGACCACGACGGCGGCACCGGACAGACGCGCGCCGGCGAGCACGTTCCCGATGCTCCACAGGCTCACGACGACGACCTGGACCCAGAACGGCGTCCGCGCGTCGCCGAAGGCGTAGAACACCCGCTGGAACAGGTACATGGCGCTGAACGGCACGAGGCCGATCATCATCGCCGTCGTGGCCCAGGCCAGGCCCTGGGCCGTGGCCCGGGAGTTCGTGGCGAAGAGCAGCGCGGTCAGGTCCTGCCCGAGCACGGCGAAGGCGGCGGTGGCCAGCACGGTGGCCACGCCGGTGGTGCGCAGGGCGACCGAGACATCGGCCCGGACGGCTTCGAGCCGGTCGGTGACCACGGCGTGGGACATCCGGGTGAAGACGGCGGTCACCACGGACACGGCGACGAGCGAGTGCGGCAGCATGAACAGCAGGTAGGCGGTGTCGTAGACGAACCGGCCGGTGCTCGCCCGGCCGCCGTCCAGCCCCGCCGTGTTCGCGACCCTGGAGACGAGCACCAGACCGAGCTGTCCGACGAGCAGCGCGGCGAAGGTCCAGCCGGCGACCTCGCCCGCCGATCGCAACCCGACCCCGCGGAAGCCCCGTCGCGGGCGCCACCGGAACCCGGTCCGCCGCAGCACCGGAACCAGGATCAGCGCCTGGGCGACCACGCCCAGAGTCGTGGTCCCGGCGAGGACGGCGATGGAGGCCGGGGTCCACCAACCCGCCGGCCGGTCCCCGCTGCCGTACAGCGCGACGAACACGACCATGCCGGCGATGGCCACCACATTGTTGACCACCGGTGCCCACATGTACGGCCCGAAGCTGCCCCGCGCGTTGAGGACCTGGCCGAGGACCGTGTACAGCCCGTAGAAGAAGACCTGCGGCAGGCACCAGAAGGCGAAGGCGATGCCCACCGCCATCTGGGCGGGGCTCCAGTCCGGCGACGCGAAGAGCCGCAACAGCAGCGGGGCGGCCGCCGTGACGGCGAGGGTGGCGGCGCCGAGTAGCCCGAGGGAGAGGGTGAGGAGCCGGTCGACGTACTCCCGGCCGCCGTCCGGGCGCTGCATGGCGGCCACGATCTGCGGTACGAGGACGGCGTTGAGCACGCCCCCCCCGATGAGCAGGAAGAGGCTGTTCGGCAGTGTGTTCGCGGTGCTGAACGCATTGGCAGAGAAGGCCGCGCCGATGGCCCAGGCCAGCACGACCACCCGGACCATCCCGAGCACCCGGGACGTCAGGGTCCCGGCCGCCATGACGGCGCTGCTCCCCATCAGGTGTCGGGTGCCGCCCACGGCCTCGACCGGCGGGCCGCCCCGGGGGGCGATCGGCGGCTCGGAGCTCCCGGCGTCCGGCGGTCCGGCACGGTCAGCCAGGACGCCGTCCGCGGGCGCACCCGGCGACGCGGGCGCGGGGTCCGGCGCCGACCCCGACGTCGACACCCCTGCGGGCTCGGCGGCGGAGACCACGAGGTCGGCCCGCGCGAGGGTCGCGGTCACGCTCGGGCGGCTGGCGGCGGCCGCCGCAGTACCCGCCGGGCGCGCGGCCGCCGCACCGGCTCGTGCCGGAGCAGGTGCGGGTGCCTCGGTCGGTACGGGCGCCGGGGCGGGTGCGGGGACGGCCTCGGCCGGTACGGGCGGGGCGGGTGCGGGGACGGCCTCGGCTGCCGCGTCCTGCGACCCGACGCCGGATCCCGCCGCGCCCGCGGCGTGTCGACCGCGCCGCCGCCGCCAGGATCCTCCGAGTTCCGGGGCGTGGTCCTCGTCGCGGGCACGGGCGGTTCCGGCGGCGGACGGTGGGGGGCCGGCGTCGCCCGGGGCGGCCTCTCCCGCCGCGGGCGACGCCAGGTCGGGTACGGCCACCCGGCCGATGTCGTCGGGATCCGGCACGCTCTCCGGCGGGATTCGGGTCCGGCCGCGGCCACGGCGCACCCCCCGCGTCAAACCCACGAGGAGCAGCAGTCCCAACGCGATCGCGACCAGCCCCAGGCCGCGGGTCTCCCAGTCGCTGCGCACCCGGACCTGGATCTTGCTGGACTGGTAGAGGACGGTCGACCCGTCGGGCGTGCGGAAGCTCGCGATGACGGACACGTCGCCGTTGGCGATGGCGCGGACCGGGACGAAGACCTGGCGCGAGCTGTTCGCGTCGAGCCGGACCTCGACGGCGTGCCGGACGCTCAGCTGCCCGCTCAGCGGCGTGAGGACCAGCATGACGTCGACGGCGTAGGGCAGCCCGTTCCGCACGCTGATGGGGAGCAGGCCCTCCCTGGCGAGCAAGTTCTTCGTCGATCCGGGGTCGACGGACAGGCCCGCGTAGAGGCCGTCGACGTCCGTGGTCAGCGGCGTGCGGGCGAGTGCGAGGGCCTCCGGGCTGTGCCCGCGCCACCCGAGGCTGACCAGGGACAGGGCCTGGGGGCGGAGCCGGCCCACCACCGGCGCCCCCTGCGGCAGCGCCGGGGCGAACGCGGTCAGGCCGTGGTCCGCCTCCGCGACGGCGGCGACGTGCTCCGGCGGGAGCTCCCGGCGCCGGTCGGCGCGGGTGTACGCGACGGTGACCTGCCGTGCAGGCGAGCTCGCGATGACCGCCGCGAGCGAGGTGAACGGCGTCAACTTCACCCAGGACACCGCGCCCAGGCCGGTGAGCAGCCGGCGTACCGACGCCGGGTCGGGGTTCCAGCCCCGCGGCGCGACGGCCACCAGGAACTGGCCCGGATGCTCCGCCGCCGCCGCCAGGTCGGCGAGCATGCGCTGAACCGGTGGCGCGCCGTTCCCGCTCGCGATGAGGTCGGCGCTCAGAGAGGGATCCGCCAGCACGGTCCGGGCCACCCGCGACCCCTGGCGCCGCGCGCTGACCACGAGGTCCACCCGTGCGCCCGCCGACCGGTCCGCCTCCGGAACGGCGTCGCCGGCCAGCACGACGGGCCGCTCGGGTCGGGCCGCCAGCGTGTGCAGTGCCGCCGCGTCGGCGACGCCGTCCGCAGGCCACGCGAGCGAGGGCACGCTCCGGCGCAGCACCTGGTTCGTCGCCCGGGAGGCGGCCGCCTCGGCCTGGTCGAGCAGGTCCGTCGCGCCGGCATGCGCCAGCGCCGTCAGGTCAGGGTCCGCCCATGGCAGGGCCGAGAGATCCCGATTGCGCGACAAGCCCGTGAACAGGGCCAGCCAGCCCCTGGCCGCGCGGGCGTTCGCGGCGCCGGCGCCCGGGACCGCCGCCCCGGCCGCCGTCGGGCCGGCCGCCGAGGTGGGGCCGGCTGAGGCGGTGGCCCCCGCCGTCGCGGGGGGGTTCGGGGAGGACGGTGAGCTCGCCGTCCCGGTCTGCCCAGCGGGCTTGCCGCTGGCTGCGGCCGCCGCCGACGTCAGGAGGGCGGGGTCCACCGCCCACGAGACGCCGGGCACCGCCGTGGCCGTGAGCAGGCGGGTCAACCGCCCTTGCGGTCCCCAGTCCGCAGCGGTGTGAGCCC
>DATKNA010000239.1:0-19693 GCA_035541595.1 Kineosporiaceae bacterium
CGTCCCGGTCGAACCGCGGCTCGATCCGGGAGCCCAGGTGGTAGGGAGCGCCCCGGCCGCCGAAGGCGAGCCGGTCGTCCGCCGTCCGCTGCCCATAGATGATCAGGTGGCGATGGTCGGAGAAGGTCTCCCCGGCCGCGAGGCCGGCCCGGGCCCAGAACGACGGCGGGAGGGGCTCGGTGGCCACCATGAGCGAGTACACGGGGGCGAGGTCGCGCCCTGCTCCCGGCAGCGCCGAGGTCCAGGCCTCGGTGGCCCGCACGACGTACCGGGCCCGCACGGCGCCCGTGCGGGTGACCGCCCGAGGTCCGTCGCCGCCCGACCCGGGCATCACGCGCAGCACCGGCGTCCGTTCGTGGATCGTCCCCCCGCGTCGCTCCACCGCGCGGGCCAGACCCCGGACCAGGCGAGCAGGGTGCACCCGGGCACACTGCGGGGTGTACGTGGCACCCAGGACCCGGCTCGCGCCGACACGCGCCGTCGCCTCGTCCGGGTCGAGCCACTGCACGCCGTCGACACCGTCGAAGTCGGCGTCCGCCGCCACCGTCGCCCGGGCCCTGCGGAGCTGGACCGGCGTCCGGGCGAGGACGACGGTCCCGCCTTTCCGCCAGTGGGCGTCGATCCCCTCGGCGGCGATCACTCGTCCGACCTCGTCCACGGTGGCGTTCATCGCCCTCCTCAGCGCGAGGGCCGCTTCCCGCCCGTGCCGCCGGCCCAGGGCGGCGGCGGACGCCGGGAAGAGCGCCGAGCACCACCCGCCGTTGCGGCCACTGGCCCCGAACCCGGCGATCTGCGCCTCGAGGACCATCACGCTGAGCCGGGGGTCCGCGACCAGCAGGGAGTACGCCGTCCACAGGCCCGTGAACCCGGCGCCGACGACGCAGACGTCCGCGTGGTGGGCACCCTCGAGCGGCGCGCGCGGCGTCAGGTCGTCGTCCCCAGCCGTCACCAGGCTGTCGTGCCACAGGGAGAGGGAGCGGTAGTCGCTCGGAACCTTGCGGACGCCCATCCCGACCTCCTGACGACTCTCGGTGACCAACGACCGACGCGGTGACATTTCTCGGCGGTCACGGCACCCCCGGGGGGGACCCCCGATCAGGGCGGGTCGGGCAGCGAGCATACGATGTCCTGCGGATCTCAGGTCCTGCGAGCCCACGGACTCCTGAATCCGTGGCGTTGCGGTCTTGTTACCGAGGAGATGTTCCGCCGACCGTTGAGATCAGTTCGTGAGCGTGTCACGATCCTGTCATCCGCGGGGGGCGACGCGATGTGACAAGGAGCGGTATTTGTCCGAGGCGCACGTCACTCCCCGTGAGAGCGCGCCGACGCCGATTCGCGCCCTGGGCGGCCCCGCGTGAACGGGTCGCCTGCGGGACACGACTGGATCGCCGGTCGGCGCGTACGCGGAACCTCCGGTCAGGTGTGGCCGGTGCTCGACCCGGCCTCCGGCGCGACGGTCGAGGAGGTCGCCCTCGCAGGCGCTGCGGACGTCGACGCCGCCGTCCGGGCCGCCCGCGAGGCGCTGCCCGGCTGGGCCCGCGCGACGCCCGCGGAGCGGTCGTCCGCGCTGAACCGGCTCGCCGCGATCATGCAGCAGCGCGCCGGCGTGTTCGCCCGCACGGAGACGCGGCAGACGGGCAAGCCCATCCGCCTGTCCACCGGGTTCGACGTGCCGGGCACGATCGACAACGTCGCGTTCTTCGCGGGTGCCGCCAGAGTTCTCGAGGGGCGTGCCACCGGGGAGTATTCGGCGGACCACACCTCGTCCGTGCGTCGCGAGGCGGTCGGGGTCGTCGGGTCCATCGCGCCCTGGAACTACCCCCTGCAGATGGCGGGATGGAAGATCCTGCCGGCGGTCGCGGCCGGGAACGCCATCGTGCTCAAGCCCAGCGAGCTGACGCCGCTCACGACGCTGCTGTTCGCCGAGGCGGCCAAGGACGCGGGCATCCCGGACGGCGTGATCAACGTCATCAGCGGCAGCGGGCCGGTAGCCGGTCAGGCCCTGATCAACCACCCCGACGTGGCCATGGTGTCGTTCACCGGTTCCTCGGCCGTCGGCCGGTCCGTCATGGCCGCCGCGGCCGCGTCCGTCAAGCGGGTGCACCTGGAGCTCGGCGGCAAGGCCCCGTTCGTCGTCCTGGAGGACGCGGACCTGGACGCCGCCGTCCACGGCGCGGTGGCCGGCTCACTGATCAACACCGGTCAGGACTGCACCGCCGCGACCCGCGCGATCGTCCACACCGCCCTGGTCGACGACTTCGTCGCCGGGGTGGCCGACCTGTTCGCCGGCGTCCGCCTGGGCGAGCCGATGGATCCCGCGACCGACGTCGGCCCGCTGATCTCGCTGCGGCACCGCGAGCGGGTCGGTGGCTTCGTCGAGCGGGCCCGTGCGGACGGCGCCAAGATCGTCACTGGCGGGCGTGAGCCCGGCGGCCCGCTGGCCGCGGGCGCGTACTACGAGCCGACGCTCGTCACCGGCGTTGCCCCGGGCGCCGAGATCGCCCGTGAGGAGGTGTTCGGGCCGGTGCTCGTCGTACTGCCCGCGGCGTCCGACGAGGTGGCGCTGGCGCTCGCCAACGACACCCCGTACGGCCTGGCGGCGTCCGTCTGGACGCGTGACGTGCACCGCGCCCAGCGCGCCACTCGCGAGCTCCGCGCCGGCTGCGTCTGGGTCAACGACCACATCCCGATCGTCAGCGAGATGCCGCACGGCGGGCTCGGCGCCAGCGGCTTCGGCAAGGACATGAGCGTCTATTCCCTCGAGGAGTACACGGTGATCAAGCACGTCATGTCGGACGTCACGGGTCGGGCCCGGAAGGAGTGGCACCGGACCGTCTTCACGGCACCGTCGGAGTAGGCCGCTGGAGTCGACCGCTCCCTCCGGACCCCGTCGGGGTCACCTCATCCCAGGAAGGAACACCATGTCGCGTCGCCGTCCACCCCTGTCGCCGGAGGCCGCCGCCGTCCTGCGCGCGCTCACCGGTTCCGGATCGCCGGCGACCTCGGGCCTGTCCCGCCGTGCCCTGCTGGCCGGCGCCGGCGGTCTCGGCCTCGGCGCCGTGCTCGCCGCCTGCGGGACCAGCGGCACGGCCACCTCGCCCGGAGGCGGCGGGAGTGCCTCGGGCTCGACCAGCGCCGGCCCGTCGCCGGCACAGGACCGCTCGGACACCGAGAAGATCGTCAACTGGGCGAACTGGCCCCTCTACCTGGACAAGTCGAGCGACGGCAAGCGCTACCCGACCCTCGAGGCGTTCACGAAGCAGACCGGCATCAAGGCGACCTACGCCGAGGACATCGACGCCAACGAGACGTACTACGGCAAGATCCAGGCCCAGCTGAAGCTGGGCCAGGACATCGGCAAGGACGTCATCGTGCTGACCGACTACATGGCCGGCCGGCTCGTGCGCCAGGGCTACGTGCAGAAGTTCGACGACGGGGCCATCCCGAACGCCAAGAATCTGCTGCCCGCGCTGCAGAACGTGAGCTACGACCCCGGCCGCCACTACACGCTCACCTGGCAGTCGGGCTACGCCGGCCTCGCGTACAACAAGCAGCAGGTGAAGACACCGGTCCGGACCGTCGCCGACCTCTGGCGGCCGGACCTCAAGGGCCGCGTCGAGGTGCTGGACGAGTGGCGGGACACCCTCGGGCTGATCATGATGAGCCAAGGAACGGAGATCGACAAGCCGTTCACGCAGGACCAGTTCGACAAGGCGCTCCAGGTGCTCCAGACCCAGTTGAACAACGGCCAGATCCGCCAGGTCAAGGGGAACTCGTACAAGGAGGACCTGATCAGCGGCGACGCCCTGGCCGTGATCGGCTGGTCCGGTGACATCTTCCAGCTGAACGCCGAGAACGGGGACAAGTGGGAGTTCGTCCTGCCCGACTCGGGGGGGACGCTCTGGAGCGACAACCTCATGATCCCGATCGGCTCGCCGCACAAGAAGAACGCCGAGACGCTGATCAACTACTACTACCAGCCGAAGGTCGCCGCCGAGGTCGCCGCGTACGTCAACTACATCTGCCCCGTGCAGGGCGCCCAGGCCGAGATGGAGAAGATCGACAAGAACCTCGCCCAGAGCCCGCTGATCTTCCCGACCCAGACCGACCTGCAGAAGGTCCAGGTGTTCACCAAGCTCGAGCCGGCCGAGGAGACGAAGTACACCCTGGCCTTCCAGAAGGCGCTCGGCGCATGACGACGGGCACGACCACCGACGCCGTCGCGCGCGCCACCCGAGCGGACGGCGGCGAGGACCTGCGACTGGTCCGGGTCACGAAGCGGTTCGGCACGTTCACCGCCGTCGACGATGTGACGTTGACCATCCCGCAGGGGTCGTTCTTCGCCCTGCTGGGGCCCTCGGGGTGCGGCAAGACGACGACGCTGCGGATGGTGGCGGGTCTCGAGGAGCCCTCGGACGGCACCATCCACCTGGGCGAGGCGGACATCACCACCGCGCGGCCGTTCCGGCGGCCGGTGAACACCGTCTTCCAGAACTACGCCCTCTTCCCCCACCTCGACGTGTTCGAGAACGTCGCGTTCGGGCTGCGCCGGCGGGGCGCCAAGGACGTCCGCCGTGAGGTGGAGCAAGCGCTCGAGCTCGTCGAGCTGCCGCACCTGGCCCGGCGCAAGCCGGCTCAGCTCTCCGGCGGCCAGCAACAGCGGATCGCCCTGGCGCGGGCGGTGGTCAACCGGCCGAAGGTCCTCCTGCTCGACGAGCCGCTGGGAGCGCTGGACCTCAAGCTGCGACGCCAGATGCAGATCGAGCTCAAGCGGATCCAGACCGAGGTGGGCATCACGTTCGTGCACGTCACGCACGACCAGGAGGAGGCCATGACGATGGCCGACACGGTCGCCGTCATGAACGCGGGGCGGATCGAGCAGCTGGGCGAACCGGCCGCCCTCTACGAGCGGCCCAGCACGACGTTCGTCGCCAACTTCCTCGGCCAGTCGAACCTGCTCGGGGCGCGCCTGACCGGGCGGGAGGGGGATCGGGGGATCGTGGACTGCGGCGGGCAGCCTCTCGCCGTGCCCTCGGACCGTCTGCCCGGCCTCGGCGGGGCAGACCTGCTGGTCGGCGTCCGGCCCGAGAAGATCCAGCTGCGTCCCGCGGACGACGAGCCGATCGCCGGTGAGAACCGGCTGACCGGAGGCGTGGTGGTGGACGCCAGCTTCAGCGGCGTCTCGACCCAGTACCTCGTCCGCCTGCCCTGGGGTCAGGAGGCCGTCGTGTTCGCGCAGAACCTCGGCCTCGGCGAGCGCTTCCCGTCGGGGACGCCGGTGGTCCTGGCCTGGGACGTCGGGCACACCTTCGCCCTCGCGGGCGATCCCGAGGCCGGGACCCAGGCCGAGGACGACGTCGTGGGGCTGCGGGACCGGGCCGACTCGGGTGCGGCGCCGCTGGGCGTCGTGGCCCGCTGAGGGAGTCGGCATGGCCATCGCCTCCGTCGCCCGCACCGAGGTCTCCGGCGACCCCGCAGCGGCACCGGACCGTCCCCGCCGTGGCCGGCGCGCAACCCCCTACCTGCTGCTCCTGCCGGGAATGGCCTGGCTGGCGATCTTCTTCGCCGTGCCGATCGTCACCCTGTTCGGCACATCGCTGCAGACCCCGGCGCCCAGCGGCGAGATCGGCGCGTTCGAGCAGACCTTCCGCTTCGCCAACTACGCGGACGCCATCCAGGAGTACTCGACCCAGCTCGTCCGGTCGTTCGTCTACGCCGGGATCGCCACCGTGCTGTGCCTGCTCATCGGCTACCCGCTGGCCTACATGATCGCCTTCAAGGCGGGCCGCTGGCGCAACCTCCTGCTCGTGCTCGTCGTGGCGCCCTTCTTCTGCAGCTTCATCCTGCGGACCCTGGCCTGGCGCCAGATCCTCGGCGAGGAGGGCTTCATCGTCCGCACCCTCAAGGAGCTGCACGTGATCCCCGCGGGAATGGCGCTGACGGCCAGTACCACCGCCGTGATCGCCGGCCTCACCTACAACTTCCTGCCGTTCATGACGCTGCCGCTGTACGCCAGCATCGAGCGGCTCGACCCCCGCCTGCTCGAAGCCGGCGCCGATCTCTACGGCAACCCGCTCACCGTCCTGCGCAAGGTGACCCTGCCGCTGACCATGCCCGGAATCGTGGCCGGGACGCTGCTGACGTTCATCCCGGCCGCCGGCGACTACGTCAACGCCGCCCTGCTCGGCGGCATCGGCAACCGGATGATCGGCAACGTGGTGGAGAGCCGGTTCTTCCAGGTCGTGGACTACCCGACGGCCGCCACCCTGTCGTTCGTGCTGATGGCGGCGATCCTCGTGCTCGTCTTCCTCTACATCCGGCGCGCCGGCACCGAGGAGCTCGTGTGAGCAGGTGGACGCGGGTGCGGCGGTGGCTCGGACGCAACGCGCTACGGATCTACGGCGTGATCGCCTTCGCCTACATCTTCACGCCGATCGCCTACATCGCCGTCTACTCGTTCAACTCCGGCGGCAAGGACAACCTCACCTGGCGCGGCTTCACGACGGCCAACTGGACCAATCCGTGCGGCGCGCCGGACGTCTGCAACGCCCTCGGCAACAGCCTCAAGATCGGCATCATGGCGACGGTGGTCGCGACGATCCTGGGGACCATGATCGCCTTCGCGCTGGCCCGGCACCGGTTCCGTGGCCGGACGCCGACGAACCTGCTCATCTTCCTGCCCATGGCCACCCCCGAGGTGGTGCTCGCGGCCTCCCTGCTCACGCTGTTCCTCAACCTCGGCGTGAACCTCGGGTTCGTGACGATCATCATCGCCCACGTCATGTTCTGCATCAGCTTCGTCGTCGTCGCCGTCAAGGCCCGGGTGGCGAGCCTCGACCCGCGGCTCGAGCAGGCCGCGATGGACCTCTACGCCGACGAGGTCGAGACGTTCCGGCGGGTGACGCTGCCGCTGGTCGCGCCCGGCATCGCCGGTGCCGCCCTGCTGGCGTTCAGCCTCTCCTTCGACGACTACATCATCACGAACTTCACCTCCGGGGCGGTCAACACGTTCCCCAAGTTCGTCTACACCTCGGCCCAGCGCGGGATCCCCGCCCAGGCCTACGTCATCGGGACGTTCATGTTCCTGCTGGCCTTCGTCATCGTCGTGGGAACCGAGCTGGCGCGGTCGCGTCGCGCCAGACTCCGGACATGAGGCTCTCGGTCGTCATCGACAGCGTGGACCCGCAGGCGGTCGCCGGCTTCTGGGAGGCGGCGCTCGGCTACCGCCTCGCGGCCGACCTGGGCACCTTCCTCGTGCTCGCACCGGCCGGTCCGGACGTCGGCCGCGGGGAGCCCGTGCTGATCCTGCAACGGGTTCCCGAGGAACCGCTCGGCAAGAACCGGGTGCACGTCGACGTGCACCCTCCGGACGCCGAAGCGCACATCGCACGGCTCGAGGCGCTGGGTGCCCGCCGGGTCGGCGAGCGGGTCACCGAGCTGCTCGCGTCCGACGGGATCTGGTGGCAGCGCCTGGCGGATCCCCAGGGCATCGTGTTCTGCGTGGTGGCCGACGCCCCGTGAACGGGACTGCGCCGCGGGGCGGGCCGCGAGCCCCGGGGCCGGCCGCGAGATCATTTCCGTGCGTCTCGCCGACTCATCGCTACTCAGTGCTACGTCGCGTCGCGAGGGGCTCCCGGGTCCGGCTCCTCCTCCGTCGCGTGCGCCAACCGGTGATGCTCTTCCGCCAGATCGGCGGCGTGGCCGCCGGGCGGCAGGTTCGACAGGTCCGGTGACAGCACGACGGAAGGTAGCCCCGAGTCCGGCAGGCCGCCGTGCTCCAGCTCACCCTCCCCCTCGACGAGGACCAGGTCGTGCGCACCCCGACGGGGGAGCGTGCGGCCGCGGAAGTAGTCCGGGGACGCCCACCAGTACACGACCATGAGCACGACGCCCAGGATGATCGCCACCACCCCGACGACCGCGACCGCACCGACCCCGGCGATCGTGACGTTGTTGCCGCTGTCGTCGGTCAGCCAGTCCGGCGCCGCGTAGCTCCGGAGCGCGTAGACGAAGGCCACCAGAAGGATCACGCCGCCGAGCAGCGGCAGGACCCCGCGCATGACGAGGTTGCGCACCGAGGAGGTGAGGCCGCGACGGTAGAACCAGACGCACGCGAAGCCGGTGAGACCGTAGTAGAACGCGATCATGAGGCCGACGGACCCGACGAGCGCGTTGAGCAGGTTGCTGCTGACGACGGTGAAGAGCACATAGAAGACGATCGAGATCAGACCCATGCCGATGGTCGCGTCGGTGGGAGTGAGGTACCGGGGGTGGATCCGGGCGAACCGGGTCGGGATCGCCCGGTAGGCGGCCATCGACAGAGCGGTCCGGGCCGTCGGCAGGATCGTCGTCTGGGTCGAGGCTGACGCCGAGGTGAGGACGGACGCGGAGAGCAGCAGCAGGCCCGCCGTCCCGAGCCAGCCGGAGCCGAAGAGCGCGGGGCCGACGGCCCGGAAGACGTCGCTGCTGTTCTCGGGGTTCGCCAGGCCGATGCCCGCGGTGCCCGTGCCGGCGAACGCCACCATGGCGGTGCTCACCAGGGCGTACGTCGCGAGCAGCAGCAGGGTCGAGATGATGGCGGCGCGGCCCGGCGTGCGCGCGGGGTCGTCCGCCTCCTCGTTGGTGGCCACCGCGGTGTCCCAGCCCCAGTACAGGAAGACGGCGGTGAGCATGGCGGGGGCGATGACCTCGCTCAGCGACAGTCCGCCGGGCCAGAACCACGACAGCGACGGCGTCAGCGAGTAGCTCTCGGCATGCCCCGACCAGACCCGGACCAGTGCGGTCACCGACATCATCACCAGGACGACGATCTCGATGCTGAGCAGGGCGTACTGGACCCGCGCCGAGACCTCGATCCCCCGGTAGCAGATGTATGTCATCAGGACGATCCAGATCACGCCGGCCACCGTCGACCACACCACGCTGTTCGCGAGGTCGGCGGCGGACTGCCACCCGAGATCACCGAGGAAGGTGAACGAGTACGCGCCGGCGATCTGCGCCAGGTTGGCCATCACGATGACGTCGGCGGCGATGATCCCCCAGCCGCCGAGCCATCCGGTGACCGGCCCGAACGCCCGGGCCGCCCAGGTGAAGGTCGTGCCGCAGTCCGGTTCCGCCTTGTTGAGCTCGGCGTACGCGACGGCGATGAAGTACATCGGGACGAATGCCAGCAGCAGGATCGCCGGGGTCTTCACGCCGGCGAGAAGGGCGCCGCCGCCGGTGGCGACCACGAACCCGAGGCTGGCCGCCAAGCTGTAGGCGGGGGCCGTCGAGGCCATGCCGATGACCACACTCGAGAGCAGGCCGAGGGCGCCACGCTTGAGGCCCTTGTCCTGTGCCAGGTTGGGGAATCCGATGGGTGCAGCGTCCTCGACGGCCATCCGTCCTCCTCCTGATCCAGCCTCACCGCCCGGGCGGCACCCTGGGCGGCGGCTCGTCGCACCGGTTGCGCTGTTGCTTTTCGTTGTGGCCAGGATCGAAAGCTACTGATACCGCGCGTCAGAGGGTAGCCTGACGCTGGAAACCGCGGGGATCATGAAGGCGAGGTCACGATGCGCATCCTGGTGGTCGGGGCGGGGGGAGTCGGGGCGGCAGTGGCACGGATCGCCGCCCGGCGGGACTTCTTCGAGCGGTTCGTGCTGGCGGACGTCGACGAGAGGCGGGCCGCCGCCGTCATCACCCCGCTCGACGACGCCCGGTTCGCCGCGGCCGCGGTCGACGCCGCCGACGCCGACGCCGTCGCCGCGCTCGCTCGTCGCGCGGGTGCCACGCACGTGCTCAACGCTGTCGATCCCCGCTTCGTCATGCCGGTGTTCGAGGGGACGTTCCTGGCCGGGGCGGATTACCTCGACATGGCGATGAGCCTGTCACGCCCCCATCCGGAGCGGCCATACCAGCAGGTGGGCGTCAAGCTCGGGGACGAGCAGTTCGCCCAGGCGGAGCGCTGGGAGACGGCGGGTCGGCTCGCTCTGGTCGGCATGGGCGTCGAGCCCGGCCTGTCCGACGTCTTCGCGCGCTACGCCGCCGACCACCTGTTCGAGGCGATCGACGAGCTCGGCACCCGGGACGGCGCGAACCTCGTCGTCGAGGGGTACGACTTCGCGCCGTCGTTCTCCATCTGGACGACCATCGAGGAGTGCCTGAACCCGCCCCTGATCTACGAGTCCGGTCGCGGCTGGTACACCACGGCGCCGTTCAGCGAGCCCGAGGTCTTCGACTTCCCCGCCGGCATCGGCCCGGTCGAATGCGTCAACGTCGAGCACGAGGAGGTCGCCCTCATGCCGCGCTGGATCCCCGCCCGGCGGGTGACCTTCAAGTACGGGCTCGGGGCCGAGTTCATCGACGTCCTGCGCACCCTGCACAAGCTCGGCCTGGACCGCACCGACCCGGTGACGGTGCGGACGACGGCCGGGCCGGCCGGCGTCAGCCCGCGCGATGTGGTCGCCGCCTGCCTGCCGGACCCTGCGACCCTGGGCGACCGCATGCGGGGTGTGACCTGTGCCGGGCTGTGGGTGACCGGCCGGGGTGTCGACGGCAGACCACGCGAGGTGTACCTCTACCACGCCGTGGACAATGCCTGGTCCATGGCCGAATACGGCAGTCAGTGCGTGGTCTGGCAGACGGCGGTCAACCCGGTCGTCGCCCTGGACCTGTTGGCCGAGGGCAGCTGGTCCGGCGCGGGCGTGCTCGGGCCCGAGGCCCTGGACCCGCGGCCCTTCCTCCACCGGCTCGGCCAGTACGGGCCGTCCTGGGAGCTGCGGGAGCTGACGCCGGCGGACGAGGCAGGATGACGGTGTCGAGCGGCGAGCAGGGAGGCGGCAGATGACGACGGCGTCGGGCGGCGCGGGCACGATCGGCGGGTCGGCGGCAGCCAGTGGCACGGCAGCCGGCGGGACGACCGTCGGCCGGCCGGCCCGCCCCTCCGAGCGGGAACGGACGGTGCTGGCCGGCGTCCGGACCGGGTTGTTCATCGGGGGGCGGTGGCGGCCGGGTTCGGGCGGAGGGACCTTCGCGGTCGACGATCCGTCGACGCAGGAGGCGCTGACCGAGGTCGCGGACGCGACGGTGGAGGACGGGCGGGCGGCGCTCGACGCCGCGGTGGCGGCGCAGCCGGCCTGGGCGGCGACACCGCCCCGGGACCGGGGCGAGATCCTCCGCCGGGCCTTCGAGATGATCATTGCTCGGGCCGACGACCTGGCGCTGCTCATGACGCTCGAGATGGGCAAGCCGGTCAAGGAGAGCAAGGCCGAGATCGCCTACGCCGCGGAGTTCTTCCGCTGGTTCTCCGAGGAGTCGGTCCGGATCGCCGGGCGGTGGTCGCTGGCACCGAACGGGGCGAGCCGGCTCCTGACGATGAAGCAGGCGGTCGGGCCGTGCCTGTTCATCACACCGTGGAACTTCCCGATGGCGATGGGCACCCGCAAGATGGGCCCGGCGATCGCGGCCGGCTGCACCATGGTGGTCAAGCCGGCGTCGCAGACGCCGCTGTCGATGTACGCGCTGGCGCAGATCCTCCTCGAGGCGGGCCTGCCGGACGGCGTCCTCAATGTGATCACGACCAGGTCGACCGGCAGGGTCATGGAGCCGCTGATCCGCGACCCGCGGCTACGCAAGCTGTCGTTCACCGGCTCCACGGAGGTCGGCAAGAGGCTCGTCGAGCAGTCCGCCGGACAGCTGCTGCGGGTGTCGATGGAGCTGGGCGGCAACGCACCGTTCCTGGTGTTCGGTGACGCCGACCTCGACGCCGCCGTGGACGGCGCGATGCTCGCCAAGATGCGCAACGTCGGCGAGGCGTGCACGGCCGCCAACAGGTTCCTCGTGCACGAGTCCCTGGCCCCGGAGTTCTCCCGGCGGCTGGCGGCGCGCATGGGTGCCCTCGTCGTCGGGCGTGGCACCGAGGACGGGGTCGACGTCGGCCCGCTCATCGACGCCGCGGCCAGGGAGAAGGTCAGCGAGCTGGTCCAGGACGCCCTCGACACCGGCGCCCGCGTGCTGGTGGGCGGCACGCCCGTGGGCGACCGGGGCTACTTCTACGCACCCACGGTGCTCGCCGGGGTCGGCCCCGGGGCTCGGCTGCTCAAGGAGGAGATCTTCGGACCGGTGGCACCTGTGACCACGTTCGGCTCGGACCAGGAGGCCCTCCGGATGGCCAACGACACCGAGTACGGACTCGTGGCCTACGCGTACACGGCGGACCTGAAGCGGGCGCTGCGGATCGCCGAGGGGCTCGAGACCGGCATGGTCGGGCTCAACGCCGGGATCGTGTCGAACCCGGCGGCGCCGTTCGGCGGCGTCAAGCAGTCCGGGTTCGGTCGCGAGGGCGGGTTCGAGGGCATCCAGGAGTACCTCGAGACGAAGTACGTCGGCATCCCCCTCTGACCCGCTCCCCCTCCTCCCCCCTCCCCTCCCTCCTCCCCTCCTCCCCCTCCTCCCCCTCCCTCGGTGATCAAGGAATGCGTGCCCACGCCGACGAGCGGGGAGACCGGACGCCGGTCATGTATTCCTTGATCACGGGGAGCCTGGGATCGGAGCTCGGGGTCAGGCCGTCGTCGTCGAGGCGACCGACGCGAACAATGCCTGTGCCACGGAGCCGAGGTAGGGCCCCCACAGCACGCCGGGCCGGTCGCTGTACGAGAAGCTCGTCAGCGAGGTGAGCGTCCCGCGGCCGGTGCGCGGGTCGAACCGGGAGAACCACGGCCCGCCGCTCGAGCCCGGCGTCATCGTGCAGCTCATGCCCTGATCCGTCGACGGCACCGACGTGGTGTCCTGAACCACGACGCCGGAGCAGTACACCAGTCGCTCCCCGGTCCACGGCGCCGCCGCCGGGTACCCGAAGGCGAACGTCCCCTGGCCGCGTGCGGTCCCGAACGCGATCGCCTGCCCGCCGACGGCGTCCACCAGAAGCCTGCCGGCCGCGTTCGGCCCGACGTTCGCGAAGGCGAGGTCGACGTCGAAGTCCTCGGCCGTCCGCCAACCGGCGGTCGTGGCCAGATGCGTCGCGGGGAAGATCCCGTACGGGGCGCGTCCGTCCACGTAGCCGGGGACGAACACCCAGTTCGTGGCGGTCGTCCCGGACTCGGGGTCGACGACGCAGTGCCCCGCCGTGAGGACGGTCGACCGGTCGAGGCTGTCGACCGAGCTCCCGCTGCAGGCGTAGTCGTCCGCTCCGAGACTGAAGAACACCTTGCCCGTCGTCCGCACCACCGCCCCGCCGCCGGTCCACGGCGCGCCCCGCCCGGGCGACTGCGCCGCGGCCCGGCCGGGCGCGAGCGTGCGCAGGTACGTGCGGAGCGCGGACGGCCGGGTGAACCGGACGCCGTCGGCCAGGGCGGGCCCGATCCCGGCATCCGGCTCCTGCGCGGGCCGCGCGGCCGCCATGCGCTCCCGGGTCCAGTAGGCCCGGACGGCGGCGAGCGTGACACGGCTCGGCCCCGCCGCCGGGCCGGACGAGGTGGCGGCACGCTGGACGACACGCCGGGCGGGCGGCAGGGCGGCCTGCTGGGCCGGCTGGGCGCCGGACCTCGGCGGGGCGGCTGGCGATTCGGCCGCGGTGATCGCGAGCATGGCCGCGACGCCGGCGAGGGCCGGCACGACGAGACGAGCGCGCACGGCGTACCTCTCGTCAGCCCGGGGCCCGATGGGAGCCGACCCGCCGACCGCCGCCCGATCGGCGGCACCCCGCCGGCCGGAGACCCTCGGCGATCGCGAAGAATCGGCCGCGTGAGCACCCCTCGCACCGTCGTCCTGCTCGGCTCCACCGGGTCCATCGGGACCCAGGCCGTCGACGTCATCGAGCGCAACCACGACCGGTTCCGCGTGGTGGCGCTCGCGGCGCAGGGCGGGCGGCCGCGGCTGCTGGCCGAGCAGGCGGCCCGGTTGCGTGTCGGCGCCGTCGGGGTGACCCATCCGGATGCCGAGGAGCCGGTCCGCGATGCGCTGGAGCGGGCCGGGGCGGTCGGCGTCCGGGTCGTCGCGGGGCCGGACGCCGCGAGCCAGCTGGCCGGGGAGGGGGCGGACGTCGTCCTCAACGGGGTGGACGGCGCTGCCGGGCTCGCGGCGACCCTGGCCGCTCTCGCGGCGGGCAGCACGCTGGCCCTGGCCAACAAGGAGTCCCTCATCGTCGGCGGGCCGCTCGTCACACGGGCCGCGGCGCCGGGCCAGATCGTGCCGGTGGACTCCGAGCACTCCGCCGTGGCGCAGTGCCTGCGGGCAGGCAGCCCGCGCGAGGTCGACCGGCTGGTGCTCACGGCGAGCGGAGGCCCGTTCCGCGGGCGGGGCCGGAGGGAGCTGCGCGACGTCACGCCCGCCCAGGCGCTCGCACACCCGACGTGGAGCATGGGCCCGCTCGTGACCATGAACTCCTCGACCCTGGTCAACAAGGGTCTGGAGGTCATCGAGGCACACCTTCTGTTCGGGGTCCCGTTGGACCGGATCGACGTCTGGGTCCATCCGCAGTCGGTGGTCCACTCGATGGTCCAGTTCACCGACGGCTCGACCATCGCGCAGTGCTCCCCGCCGGACATGCGGCTGCCGATCGCGCTCGGGCTCGGATGGCCCGATCGGGTGCCGGACGCCGCGCCGCCGCTGCGGCTCGACGGCCCGCAGCGGTGGGAGTTCGAGCCGCTCGACGACGACGCGTTCCCCGCGGTCCGCCTGGCTCGCCGGGTGGGAGCGCTCGGCGGCACGTATCCTGCCGTGTACAACGCGTCGAACGAGGAGTGCGTCAGCGCGTTCCTCGCCGGCCGCATCGGGTTCCTCGACATCGTGGACACCGTCGAGCGCGTGGTGGCCGATCACGCGCCGCAGCCGGATCCCGACCTGGCCGGAGTGCTCGCCGCGGACTCCTGGGCACGGGCTCGCGCCCGGGAACTCGTGTCGGTGCCGGTGCGTATCGCTACCGTGGATCGCAGCAGCCGGGAGGGGACCGCCTGATGTACCTCGTCGGCGTGCTCGTCGTCGTGCTCGGCGTGATCGTCTCGATCGCCCTGCACGAGATCGGGCACCTCGTCCCCGCCAAGCGCTTCGGCGTCAAGTGCACCCAGTACATGATCGGCTTCGGGCCGACGCTGCGGTCGCGGCGGATCGGGGAGACCGAGTACGGGGTCAAGGCGATCCCGCTCGGAGGATACGTGCGGATGATCGGCATGTTCCCCCCGAAGCCGGACGGCTCACGGCGACCGGACACGACGGGCCGGTGGGCGCTGGTGGCCGAGCAGGCCCGGCACGACGCGCAGCGGGAGATCGGTCCCGAGGACGCCGACCGGCTCTTCTACCAGCGCTCGGTCCCCAAGCGCCTGGTCATCATGCTCGGCGGGCCGGTGATGAACCTCACGCTGGCCGTCGGCCTCCTCGCAGTGATCGTCTGCGGCTTCGGCGTGCCGACCACGACGCGCACGGTGTCGGCGGTCAGCCAGTGCATCCTCCCGGCGGCACAACCGGACCGGGCGTGCACGGCGAGCGATCCGAAGGCGCCCGCCGCGCAGGCCGGCTTCCTGCCCGGGGACGAGATCGTCAGCTTCGGCGGCACGCCGGTGACCAACTGGGCGCAGGTCCAGCGGGCGATCCGGGCGGACCAGGGCACCCCGGTGCAGGTCGTCGTCCGGCGGGACGGACGCCCGGTGACGCTGACGGTCACCCCGACGGTGACCGAGCGTCCGGTCCTGGACGCGAACGGCAATGCCGTGACGGGCCCGGACGGCAAGCCGCAACTGACGTCCGTCGGTTTCCTCGGACTGTCCCCGACGACGGCGCTCCAGCGCCAGTCGCCCGCCGTGCTCCCGGGGCTGACCTGGGACGCCGTCCGGCAGACGGCCGCCGTGATCGTCACGATCCCGGCCAAGATGGTCGGTGTGGCCGAATCGGCGGTCACCGGCTCCCAACGCGACCCCAACGGCCCGATCAGCCTCGTCGGTATCGGGCGCGCCGCGGGTGAGGCGGCGACCGCAGAGCCCGCCGCCGGCGCCGGGCCGACCGCGACGGACCGGTTCGTCAGCCTGCTCTCCCTGATCGCGAGCCTCAACATCGCGCTGTTCGTCTTCAACCTCATCCCGCTGCTGCCCCTGGACGGTGGCCACGTCGCCGGCGCCCTCTGGGAGGGGTTGCGCCGGCGGATCGCGCAGTGGCGCCACCGGCCGGACCCGGGCCCTGTCGACATCGCCCGCGCGCTCCCGCTGGCCTACGGCGTCGTCAGCCTGCTGATCGGGATGTCGGCGCTGCTCGTCTACGCCGACATCGTCAACCCCGTGTCGTTCGGTTGACCGGGTCCGGCGTCGGGCGGTCGGCGATCCGGGCGATACTGGAGGACGTGCCCGTCAACCTCGGACTCCCCGCGCTGCCGCCACCCGTCCTCGCGCCGCGCCGGACGTCGCGGCAGATCAGGGTGGGCAAGGTGCTCGTCGGTGGTGACGCGCCGATCAGCGTCCAGTCCATGACGACGACGCTGACGGCCGACGTCAACGCCACCCTCCAGCAGATCGCCGAGCTCACGGCGGCGGGCTGCGACATCGTCCGCGTGGCCTGTCCGAGCCAGGACGACGCCGACGCCTTGCCCGCGGTCGCCCGCAAGTCCCAGATCCCGGTGATCGCCGACATCCACTTCCAGCCGAAGTACGTCTTCGCCGCGATCGACGCCGGGTGCGCCGGCGTCCGGGTGAACCCGGGGAACATCCGCAAGTTCGACGACCAGGTCAAGGAGATCGCGAAAGCCGCCAAGGACGCCGGCGTCTCGCTGCGGATCGGCGTCAACGCCGGCTCGCTCGATCCCCGGCTGCTCGCCAAGCACGGCCGGGCGACGCCGGAGGCCCTCGTCGAGTCGGCCGTCTGGGAGGCGTCGCTGTTCGAGGAGCACGACTTCCACGACTTCAAGATCTCTGTCAAGCACAACGACCCTGTCGTCATGGTGCGGGCCTACGAGATGCTCGCCCAGCGCGGCGACTGGCCGCTCCATCTCGGCGTCACCGAGGCGGGCCCGGCCTTCCAGGGCACGATCAAATCTGCCGTGGCGTTCGGGGCGCTGCTGAGCGAGGGGATCGGCGACACCATCCGCGTCTCGCTGTCCGCGCCCCCGGTCGAGGAGGTCAAGGTCGGCATCCAGATCCTGCAGTCCCTCAACCTGCGCCCCCGCAAGCTCGAGATCGTGTCCTGCCCGTCCTGCGGGCGTGCGCAGGTCGACGTGTACACGCTGGCGGACGAGGTCAGCGCAGGGCTGGACGGGCTCGAGGTACCGCTGCGGGTCGCCGTCATGGGGTGCGTGGTCAATGGACCCGGAGAGGCGCGAGAGGCGGACCTCGGCGTCGCGTCCGGGAACGGCAAGGGGCAGATCTTCGTGCGCGGGGAGGTCGTCAAGACCGTGCCCGAGGCGCAGATCGTCGAGACCCTCATCGATGAGGCCATGCGGCTGGCCGAGGAGATGGGTGAGGAGGCTGTCGAGGGCTCCCCGGTGGTCAGCGTGACCTGACAGTGGCACCGTCCGGGGGGTCGGGGCTGCTGCCAGCCCGGGCGTCGGCCGCGAACCCGGAGCGTGGGTGGTCGCGGGGAGGGTGCGCCGTGGGTGAGGATGCGTGCGTGCTGCGTTCCTCCGTGCGCGTCCTCGGACGTCACGACGTGGACGAGGCCCTCGAGCTGTGCTCGCGCGACCCCGTCGCCAACCTCTTCGTCGCCTCCCGGCTGCACGCGACCCGCCAGCGTGGCGCCGGCGGCGAGTTCTGGGGTTGGTACGACGGCGGCGAGTTGCGCAGCCTGTGCTGGTCCGGGGCCAACCTCTGGCCCGTCGAGGCCACACCCGGGGCCATCGAGGAGTTCGCCGACCGGGCTCGCCGGCAGGGGCGGCAGTGCTCGTCGATCGTCGGCCCGGCGGGCGCCGTCCTCGACCTGTGGGAACATCTCGAAGGGTTCTGGGGGCCCGCGCGAGATGTCCGGCCCGAGCAGCCGCTCATGGTCATCGACAGGCCCCCGAACGTCGCGCCCGACCCCGGGGTTCGCCAGACGACCATGGAAGACCTCGCGGCGGTCACGCCGGCCTGCGTCGCCATGTTCACCGAGGAGGTCGGGTACTCTCCGGTGGCGGCAGACGGCGGCGCGCTCTACAACGCGCAGGTGGCCGGGCTGGTCAGCGCCGGCCGGTCGCTGGCTCGGATCGAGGTCGGCCCCCGTGGGCCGGAGGTGATCTTCAAAGCGGAGCTCGGATCGGTGATCCCGCAGGGCGCGCAGGTGCAGGGTGTGTGGGTCAACCCTCGGTACCGCGGCCGGGGCCTGGCGGCGCCGGGCATGGCCGCAGTGGTCCGGTTAGTCCGCGCCCGCTTCGCACCGTCGGTGTCGTTGTACGTCAACAGCTACAACGTCCGCGCTATCCGCACATACGAGCGTGTCGGCTTCCGACGCGTCGGGACCTTCGCCACCGTCCTGTTCTGAGCTTCGCCGCAGTCCTGTTCTGAGCTTCGCCGCCGACGGCGCTCCGCGACGGACACCAACCACCAGCCACCGCTACCACCGGGGGCCGCGGGGCGACCACCCGGGCGGGGGCGGCGACCACCCGGGGCGGGGGCGGCGACCACCCGGGGCGCGGGGCGGCGACGACCCGGGCGGGGGCGGCGACCGCCCTTGGCGGGGAACTATGCCGCATCGCGTGCCGCACAGGTGTCTCGGACGACGTCGCCGACCCAGGCGCGATCCAGGAGGACGTGCTCCCACGCGAACCGCAGGACGACCCATCCGGCCCGGACGAGCTCGTCGTACCTACGGCAGTCATCGCGGAGAGCGGCCCGGCCCCCGTGATGCTCGTAGCCGTCGGCCTCGAGGGCGATGCGCCGATGCGGGTCGCCGAGGTCGACGTGAATCGTCCGGTTGCCCCCGACCGGACCTCTCAGTGCCACCGGCTGCTGCGGCCGGAACCCGGTGATTCCGGCGTCCAGCACGGTGGCCCGCAGGGCGGACTCGAAGGGGTTCGCCGCGTCACCGTTCGCCTCTCCGGCCACCCGGAGGACTGCCCGCCGGCCCGGACCACGGCGCGTGTCGGCCGCGTCCAGCAGAGCCTCGGGTCGGACGTACCCCGCGCGGAGGGCGGAGTCCGCGACGGCGAGACCTTCGGGGAACGGCAGGCTACGCGCGCAGTCGATCACTGTCCTGAGCAGTCTCGTGGTGCCCCGACGCGCGTCTGCGCGCGGAACGCCGGAGTAGTGGAGGACAGTGCCGTCCAGAGCCCGCGCGGTCGACGAAGGCGGGACGGTGACGTGGACGATCGTCGGTGGCACCAACACCTCGAGCCCCTGCTCGACCGCAGCCGAGAGGTGCGATACGACACCGCCGAGCTCGGCGGCGATTCGGCGGGCTCGGGGCAGCTCCGCAAGCACATAGAGCCCGCGGCGAGATCGCACGATGACCCCCTTGTCCAGCGCCCGTCGTACGGCGTGCTGGGTGCACAGGGCGTTCAACTGCTGCCACGTCGCGGAACCGTCCATCGCTGCGAGCACCCGAACGGGCTCTCGCCGACGAACGCTTCCCTCCATGTGTCACATCCTGGCGCGGCGTCGGACAAACCCGCTTGCGTCATCCACAGGAGTCCCTTCATCCACAGCTTGTGGCGCCAGCTGATCACGGAACCGTGCGCCGCGGAGGAGCGGATTGCCTGAGCCGCGGGAGAGTGATCGCCACGCCAGCGGAGCAACCGATCGCGCATCGACTGCCTGCTGCGGGGCTG
>DATKNA010000240.1:0-6286 GCA_035541595.1 Kineosporiaceae bacterium
CAGGCCGTGGTGATCTGCCGCTGGACGGGCCGGGGCTGGGAGCAGATCCCGACCGCCCGGGTCGGTGTCGACATCTACGCCGCGCAGCTCGACAGCCTCGGACCCATCGCCGTGGTGAGACTCGACCGCGGCGTCACTCCCACGGTTCCCGCCCTCGACGCCGGCTCGGCCGGGACCGACCCCGGCGCCCCGGTTCAGACCGGGGGGACGACGTCCGGCGGCGCGGACCCCGGCGCGGGCCCCGGCGCGGCGACCCTCTGGGTGGTGGTGGGCGGCCTCGTCGTGGTGCTCGCGCTCGGGCTGCTCCTCGTGCGGCGGCGGGCCGGGGGGCCGGACGCCGACGGCCCCCCACCGGACGCCGATCCCCCACGGGACGCCGACGCCGATCCCCCACGGGACGCCGACGCCGAGCCCGGGCAGGACCCGACGCGGTGACCTGAGCGGCTCAGGCCACGGCCGTGCGAGCTCCTGGGTGACGCTCGGCGGCGGGCGGGAAGAACGGGCGTAGCACCGCCGGGGGCCGGAACGGCGCCCAGCCACCCTCCGCCTGGGCCAGCCGATCGGTGACGGCCCAGATCACCGCCGGGTTGTGGCCGAGGCCGAGATGGCTTCCGATGACCTCGATGTTCTCCGCCCGCGGAGACGGGGTGTCGAGGCACGCCCGCCAGGCGACGATGCCGTCCATCCGCGAGTAGATCGAGGTGGCCGGGACCGGCAGCGGTGCGGCCCCGTTCTCGAGCGGGAGCTGGAGGCGCTCGACGTGCAGGTGCGAGAACCGCTCGAACGCCCGGGTGGCCCGGCTCTGGCTCGTCGTCGCCAGCCGGAACGGGCAGCCGAGGGTGAGGACCTGCCGCACCAGGCCGGGTGAGCGCCGCGCGAGCGCCCGCGCGAAGATCCCCCCGAGACTCCAGCCGATCAGCGTCACCGATCGCCCGGACCGCTGCGCGCACTGCTGCAGCCGGTCGTCGAGCCCCCGGACGACCTTGGCGGTGGGGCCGATGTTGCGGCCCAGTTCCCACCCGCACACGTCGTACCCGAGGTGCCGGAGCACGGCCCGCAGGGCCAGGGTCGATCCGTCCCCGGCGAGCAGCCCGGGCAGGACGAGCACCGGGTGGCCGTCACCCGCGGGCAAACTGGCGCGCAGCGGGAGGGCGGCGAGGAACAGCCCCCACCCGGCAGAGGCCCGCGCGACCTCTGTCCAGTACAGCGAGAGCGGTGGGCCGCCGTGGTGGCGCTGCATCATCGGGCCCTCCTCGAGGCGGGATCCTCAGGATGAGGGAGCCGGAAGCGGCTGTCGAGTTCCCGCGTCATGTCGGCCGCGGCCGCCCGGGAGGCGGCTGACCGGAGGGTGGCACCCGACCGGGTGCATCCCGTTCACTCCGGCGGACGCCTGACGGCCAGGGTCACCGGACCAGGCCCGGATCAAGACCGCCCGGCCGCCCGTCGATAGCGCGGTGTGACCATCGCCCCGGACGGCCTGGCCCTGCTCGCGAGCGGCCTGTGGGGGACGTCCGACTTCATCGGCGGCTCCCTCAGCCGCCGCCTGCGCACCGTGCACGTGCTCGCCGGCTCCCAGGCGGTGGCGATGGTGCTCGTGCTCGCCGCGACCGCCGTGGCCGGGGTCGGCGAGGTGACCGGACGCTGGGCCGTCTGGTCGGTGGCTGCCGGGGTGTCGTGGGGGCTGGGCATGGCGGCCTTCTACACCGCGCTCGCCGTGGGGACGATGGGCGTCGTCGCCCCGATCGCCTCGGTGGGCGCCGCGGTGCCGGTGGCGGTGGGCCTGCTCCAGGGCGAGCGACCCGGGTGGCCGGCGGCGACCGGCGTCGCCGCCGTCCTGCTGGGAGTGGCCCTGGCGGCCGGGCCGGACGCCGGTGGCGGCGCCGGTGCCCGGCGCCGTGCGGCGGTCTGGCTGGCGGTGCTGACGGCCGCCCTGTTCGGGGTGGAGATCTGCTGCCTGGCCCAGGGCAGCCGCTCCTCCGTGCTGCTCACCCTCCTGGGGATGCGGGTGTCGGCGCTGGCCTGCACGTCGTTGGCGCTCGCGCGCCTCCACCGGCCGCGCGTCGGCGCCCGGCTCGGGCGGCACGCCGATGTCGCCCGCGACCGCGGCCGGCACCGCGCCGCCGTTCCGCGACCGTCCGGGCGCGACCTGGTCGCCGTCCTGGCCCTCGGCGTTCTGGACGCCGGCGCCACCGCGGCCTACACGCTGGCGGCGCGCGGCGGCCTGGTCAGCCTGGTCGCCGTCCTGGCCAGCCTCTACCCGGCGGTGACCGTCCTGCTGGCCCGCCGGGTGCACGCCGAACGGCTCACCCGGACGCAGTGGGCCGGCGTGGCCGCCGTCCTCGGCGGTGCCGGGGTCATCGCCTGTTCGGGAGCCTGATGGTCCGTCCGGGGGGTTGACCCGTTCGGCCCTGGGGTGATCCCGCCCGACGTCCGACATGACAACCATGCGGGAGACGACGACGGCTGCGCCCGGGGGGGAACCGGCGGCGCGGTCGCTGAGCTGGCCCCGGGTGGCGATGGGGATCGCCCTCGTGACGCCGCTGGCGTTCATGGTGTCAACCGTGCCCGGCGTACGTAGCGAGCCGGGCTACAACCTGTTGCTGGACGGCGTCCTCAACAACGTGGCCTACGAGGCGGCGGCGCTCGCCTGCCTGCTGCGCGTCCGCGGCACGCCGGGCCGGGTCAGGTCGGCGTACCTGCTGCCGGCCGCTCTGGCGATCTACGGCGGCGGCAACGTGTTCTGGACCATCGCGATCCGGCCGATGGACCCGCAGCCGTTCCCCTCCGGCGCCGACGCGCTGTTCCTCGCGTTCTACCCGATCGTCTTCGTCTCGTTGATGCAGTCGATCCGGCGCAACGTGGAGCGTCTGCCCGCGACGCTCTGGCTGGACGGCCTCGTCGGCGGGCTCGCGGTCGGCGCGGTGATCTCCGCGGTGTCGATCCGGTCGATCCTCTCGGCGGGCACGGGAACCTGGGCGGCGGTCACGACGACCGCCGCCTACCCGCTGCTCGACCTGGTCCTGCTGCTCCTGGTCACCATCGTGCTCTCGTTGCACCGCTGGCGGCCGCCGGTCGGGATCTGGTTGCTGGCCGCCGGCCTGCTGCTCTTCGTCGTCGCCGACGTCGAGTACCTGTTCGCCACGGCGAACGGGACCTACTTCTCGGGCGGTCCCATCGACGGGCTCTGGGTGCTCGCCGTGGTGCTCATGGCGCTGGCGCCGGGCTGGGGGTCACGCCCCTCCGGGCTGTCCCTGCCGACCTGGGCCCTGCTGGCGTTCCCGATCGTCTCCACCGGTACCGCTCTGCTGCTGCTCGTCGTCGGGCAGGGCCACCACCTGCACCCGGTCACGGTGGCACTGGCGACGGCGACCATCGTGGTGGCCCTCGCCCGGCTGGTGTCCACCTTCCGCGAGGTGGTCTCGCTGGCCGGCAGCCGTCAGCTCGCACTCACCGACGAGCTGACGGGCCTGGGCAACCGGCGGGCACTGTACGACGTGGTGCCGGCCACGCTGGCCAGCCTCGACCCGGCCGCCTCCGTCGCCCTGCTGCTGCTCGACCTCGACAGGTTCAAGGAGGTCAACGACAGCCTGGGGCACCACGCCGGCGACGAGATGCTCCAGCAGGTCGGCGACCGGCTGCGAACCTTCGCCCCCGAACGCGCCGACCTCGTGGTCCGGCTCGGCGGCGACGAGTTCGCCCTCGTGCTGGCCACCCACGGCGCGCACGCGCTGCAGGTGTCGGAGGAGGTCCGGCAGGTCCTCGGCGCGCCCATGGTCGTGGACGGGGTGACCGTGCACGTCGACGTCAGCATCGGCATCGCCGTGCTCCCGGCGGGCGCCGCGGAGCTCAGCACCCTGCTGCGACAGGCGGACGTGGCCATGTACCACGCCAAGACCCAGCGCCTGGGGACCTTCTCCTACACCGTGGAGGAGGACGAGTTCGCCTCCGGGGACCGGCTGGCGACGATCGAGTTGCTGCGGACGGCGATCGCCGAGCGGCAGATGGTCCTGCACTACCAGCCGAAGGTGGACCGGGAGACGGGACAGGCCTCCAGCGTGGAGGCGCTCGTCCGGTGGCAGCACCCCGAGCGGGGGCTGCTCTATCCGGACGCGTTCCTGCCGCTCGTCGAGCACGCCGGACTCATGCAGGACCTCACGGCGGCAGTGCTCGAGCAGGCCCTCGACCAGGCGGCCCGGTGGCACGCCGACGGCCGGGAGCTGGGTGTCGCCGTGAACATCTCGGCCGCCTCGCTCAACGATCTGGAGCTGCCCGAGCGGGTCGCCGGTCAGCTCACGGAGCGGCACCTGCCCGGTCGGGCACTGGAGATCGAGATCACCGAGGACTTCCTCATGGGCGACCGGTCCCGGGCCCAGAAGATCCTCAACGGGCTCCGGGAGATCGGTGTGCGGATCGCCGTCGACGACTACGGGACGGGATACTCCTCCCTCGCCTACCTCCGCGAACTCCCCGTCGACGAGCTCAAGCTCGACCGGTCCTTCGTCTCGGGCCTGCAGACGGACGAGCGCGCGCTGGCAATCGTGCGGTCCACGATCGGCCTGGCCCACTCGCTCGGGATGCGCATGGTCGCGGAAGGCGTCGAGGACGCCGATACGTCGTCGGAGTTGGTCGAGGCAGGCTGCGACGTGCAGCAGGGCTGGTACTACGCGAAGGCGCTGCCGCCGACGGAGCTGGAGGGCTGGCTCGACCGGCACGGTGCTGCAGTCGAGTCCACCGGACCACAGCGCCGGGCGGTCCCCACCCCCCGCCATCCGACCGGCGGGCCTCGGCGGACGGTGCGCGCGTGAGGGAGCTGCTCCTCGGCCGGCGGTCCGGTCGCAAACCGGCCCGCGGTCTCGACGTCCGCGCCCTGAGGGGGCGATCCGCGGTGTTCTCGCTCCTGCCGGAGTTCGATGCGCTGGCCGTCCAGGCCGGCGTGCCGGTGACGGCGCGGGCGGCCTGGATCCGGGCGCTGCTCGTCGCGGACCCGCTGGCCGACCCCTGGGCGGTGGTCGTCCGCGGGACGCAGGGCGCGCTGCGCGCGGCGGCGATCCTCCTCGAGGACGACCGGCTCGCGACGCTGGCCGCCGGCGGCGGCGGCTACCGGGCGGGCGTCCCGACGGCCGACTCCGCGGCCGTCGCCGCGCTGGGCGAGGGACTGCAGCGCGAGGCGGACGGGCGCGGGACCCCACTCGGGTTCGCGACCCTGCCCGAGACGGCCGAGACCGCCGAGCTCGCCGGCGCCGTCTGCGCACTCACCGAGCCGGAGGCGCCGATCCCGGGCGTCGACGTCCGCGTCGGCGGGGACGTCATGGATCGGCTCAGCCACGGCGTGGCCCGGACGCTGCGCAAGGCGCGCAACCGGCTGACCGCCGACGACCGGGTGGCGATCGTGGCCGTCACGGCGCAGGACGCCGACGTCGTGGCCGCCCTGCCGGCGATGGAGCAGGCCTACCGCAGCCGGGACCGCGAGCACGGCCTGGCCTGCCCGCTCGACACGCCTCTCGGCCTGGCCGGCTGGCGGGAGCGGATCCGGCAGCTGCTCCAGGACCGGTGCCTGGAGCTCGCCACGCTCACCATCGACGGGACCCTGGCCGCCTACGTCCTGGGCGTGCGCGACGGGAGCCGGTACGGCGTGCTCGAGGGTCACTTCGACACGACGTGGGCGCGCTACTCCCCCGGCCGACTGTTGGAGGCCTCGGTGCTGCGCCGGGCACTGGCCGACCCCGGCGTGGACAGCTTCGACTGGATGACGGCCGTGGCCCCCGAGAGCCTGCTCACCGCCGGGACCAGCGAGCCCGTGGTCACCCTCCGCCGTCCGGCCCCGGCCTGATCGCGCCACCTCCGGCCCGGGCCTGATCGCGGTGGCGCCGCCCTGCGCCGCCCACCGCCCGGAGTCGGAACGCGGTTGTCCACAGTCGCCGATTCGCGCTCGCGCAAGGGGCACGTGAACGATAGACTTCGAACACGTGTTCTAGGACCAAGGGGGGGCCGTGGGTCGGGGAGCCACGGGAGACGACGCCACTCAGGGTGCTGTCGGCACCGGGAAGTGTGAGAGCGGGCCGATGCGCCGCGAACCTTCGACCGGCGACCTGCGCACTTCGCCCGGCCCGCTGTCGGCGGGGGCGATCGCCGCCTGGACCGATCGGACGGATCCGTCCGACCATGGTGACAGGCCCGGCTCGGCCTCGCGGACGCTTCCCGGCCCCGTGGCCGATGTCATCGACGCGGTGATGGCCGGGCGTCGGCTGGAGGGCTGGGCGCTGTGGTGCCAGCTGACCGCGCTGGC
>DATKNA010000241.1:0-9501 GCA_035541595.1 Kineosporiaceae bacterium
GGACCTCCCCGGCGTCGGGGACGACGAGCGTCCCGGGGTCCACGGCCCACGCTCGCGGGTCCACCCCCGCCGGGTCGAGGTGGTCGAGGTTCACGGCACGGACGACGTCCGCCGGGATCCCCGTCGCGAGGGTGACCGTCACCCGGAAGCGTTCCCCGAGCGCCGGGTCGTAGGAGCCGGCCCCACGCAGGTGGGTGGAGTGGGCGAGGTCGCCCCAGGGCATCCCGGCGAAGCGGTCCCACTGGGCGAGGAAGTAGTCGCGGCAGTGGTAGCCGATCTCGGCGATGTGCGGGTGCATCACGCTGACCTCGCGGATGTGCGGCGCGTACAGCACGACCTGGCCGCCGTCGGCGACCACCGGCTCGACTTTGTAGAACCCCTTGGCGCCGGTCCACAGGTCGGCGTACTTCCCGGGGACGAGCGAGAGCACCCGCCGGACCGGTGCGTCCAGATAGCGCACATGGGTGTGCGCGGCGACGTCCGCGGCGACCGCCCACGCCGCCTCCGGTGTCCCGAACGACGCCGCGCACAGCTGCTGCCCCCCGGGCCGGACGACGACGCACAACGCCAGCCGCCGGCCCGGCACGAGCGCGGCGGCGTCGTCGATCAGGGCACGCACCGGGGTGATCCCCCGAGTACCGATGATCTCTGCGCTGGTGATCAGCGCGCCCAGCCAGTGGGAGACGTCGATGACGTCCTGCCCCCCGACCCCGGGGAACAGGTACTTGTTGCCGCCGGAGAACCCGACCACCTCGTGCGGGAACACCGGTCCCGCGATCAGCGTGACGTCGTGCTCGACGACGGCGCGGTTGAGCCGGACCGGTACCTCCTGCCGGAGCATGCCGCCGGAGAGTTCCGCGAGCCGGGCGGCGGGGATCGTGCCCACGTGCGCGAAGGTCCCCGGCGTCCAGAACTCGTGATTCAGGACCGTGACACCGGGATAGACCTCGGACGCCCTGCCGGGGGGATGGCCGAGGTGGGCGGCGAGGGCGGCCTCGTCCATGGCGGCGTGCGTGCCCAACGCGATGAGCACGGTCAGGCGGCTCACCCGGCCGTACAGGGACCCGTGGACCGCGGACAGCAGCAAGGGCAGCGGGCAGCTGCGGGTGGCGTCCGGGACGACGACGCACACGCTGCGACCGTCGACGTCGGCGTCGTCGAGCCGGCCCCGGATGAAGGCCACGACGTCATCGGGTCGCAGGACCTGTCCGGGCCCGCCGATCCGGCTCGCCCCGGCCGCATACGCGTCGCCGACCTCCGTGTGCGTCATGCCGGGCCTCGTCCGCGGCTGTACCGCTCCGCCGTGAGGGCCGCCGCCCCGAGCCCGATCGGCGACCCCGGCAGGCCCACCATGCTCAACCACCCCGGAGCCGCCCCCGGAGCTGCCCCGGAAAGCCGCCCCCGAAAGCCGCCTCGGAAAGCCGCCCCCGGAGCCACCCCGGAAAGCCGCCGCCGATGACCGCGACCCGGTGGCGCCCGCCGGGTCGCGGTCCCGGACCCACGCGAGGCGACGTCTGCGTCATCCGGTCACGGCATCCGCGGCTGGAAGCGGCCGACCGTGTCGTCACCCTTCTCGACGATCAGGTACGTGGACTCGGGCACCGGGTTCCAGGCGCCGACCACTCCACCGAGCGGCTCGGACACGATGATGCGGGTCTCGTCGGAGAGCTTCTGGAAGATCTCGTTCTCGGGGTACATGAATCGGAGCGTGGTGATGGCGGTGCTGAAGAACAGGGTCCGGCTCTTGCCCTCGCTGGAGTACCGGAACCCGAACAGCCTCTCCCCGTCGGTCGTGCCCACCGTCATCTGCATCGGGTACTCCACGCCGTGCTGTCTCCCCGTCGCCTCGACGAAGCCGACCATGCGTTCGACCGCGGCGATCGGGTCCTCGCGGAGCCCGAAGGTGAGCGCGAGGTAGAACATCAGCTCCGAGTCGGTCGACCCTGCGATGGACGGGTACAGGTCCGGGTCGACGGCGAGGACGAGGTCGCGCTTGATCTCCTCGAAGTTCCGGATGGCGCCGTTGTGCACCCAGAGCCAGCGGTCGTGGCGGAACGGGTGACAGTTCGTCTGCTGCACCGCGGTGCCGGTGCTCGCCCGGATGTGGGCCAGGAAATGACCGGAGGGCGTCGACCGGGCCAGCTCATGCAGGTTCCGGTCGTTCCAGGCCGGGCCGATCCCGTGGAACACCACAGGCGTGCCGGGATCGTGGGTGGTCCTCACCGTGGGCGCCATGCCCTCGACGCTGTACCAGCCGACGCCGAAGCCGTCCCCGTTCGTGGTCTCCACGCCCATCCGGGAGTGCATGCTCTGGTCGATCAGCGAATGCTCGCGCTGGTAGAGCAACTCCTCCAACAGGATGGGCGTACCCGAATAGGCGAGCCACCGACACATGGGAGCCTCCGTTCACGTCGTTCGCGTCTGCTTCAGGTCGACCTGTCACCGCTGGTCGTCGTCGGTGCCGGCGGGCGTGCCGGCCAGGACCTGCTCGGCGGGCCGGCTCGCGGCGGGCGACCACCGCCTCGCCAGACCGCCGTTCCTCGTCCGTCGCTCTCGACGACGCCAGACTCGTCGGCGGGGGCCGTCGCCGCATCATCCGGGGCGGGTGACTCGGCGCGGGCGGGACGCGGGCCATCGCCTCCCTGCGATCTCAGCGGCGCACGGCCGCGGGGGGTCGGCCTGCAGCACCCCCGGCGGTCGCCGGCGCGTTCGGCCCGAGCCCGTATTCGGCGGGGTTGTCGAGTGCGGCGTCGAGGATCAGCACCGCTTCGATGAGCGCCAGATGGGTGAACGCCTGGGGGAAGTTCCCGATCTGCTCTCCGGTGACGGCGATCTCCTCGGAGAACAGGCCGAGATGGTTGGCGTAGGTGAGCATCTTCTCCAACGTCAGCCGCGCCTCCTCCAGGCGGCCCGCGCGCGCCAGAGCCTCCACCCAGTTGAAGGTGCACAGCGAGAACGTGCCCTCCGACCCGCGCAGCCCGTCGGGAGACGCGGCGGGGTCGTACCGGTACACCAGGCTGTCCGTGACGAGCTCCGCGCGCATGGCATCCAGCGTCGAGAGCCACATCGGGTCCTGCGGAGCGACGAACCCCAGGCTGGCGACCCGCAGCAGGGACGAATCCAGGACGTCGGTGGCGTAGTGCTGGACGAAGGCGGCGCGCTTGGCGTTCCAGCCCCGTTCCAGGACCTGTTCGTAGATCGCGTCACGCGCCCTGGCCCAGGTGTCCAGCGGTGCGGGTCGCCCGAGCTCGGTCGCGAGCCGGATGGCGCGGTCGAAGGCGACCCAGCTCATCGCCCGCCCGTAGGTGAAGTCTTGCCGGCCGCCGCGGGTCTCCCAGATGCCCTCCTCCGGCTGGTCCCAGTTCTCCGCGAGCCAGCCGAGCACCTCGGTGAGCGCGACCCAGCCGGCGTGGCCGATGGGGAGGCCGGCCCGATCGGCCGCGTAGATGCTGTCCAGCGCCTCCCCGTAGATGTCCAGCTGGAGTTGCTGCGCGGCCCCGTTGCCGATCCGCACCGGCCTGGATCCGCGATAGCCGCTCCAGTGGTCCAGGGACTCCTCGACCAGACCGGAGGATCCGTCGACCCGGTACATGATGTCCAAGGGGGACCCCGGCCGGTCCTTGTCCCGCTCCACGACGCGGTCGCGCAGCCACCGCCCGAGCGCGGCGGCCTCGTCCGTGAAGCCCAACCCGAGCAGGGCTCGTACCGAGAACGACGCATCCCGGACCCAGGTGTAGCGGTAGTCCCAGTTCCGCTCGCCGCCGACCTGCTCAGGCAGGGCGGCCGTGGGCGCAGCCACCAGACCGCCGGTCGGCGCATAGGTCATCAGCTTCAGGGTGATCGCCGACCGTTGCACCATCTCCCGCCACCGGCCCCGATAGGTGCAGCGGGTCAGCCAGGCCCGCCAGAACGCGACACACGCCGCGTGCAGCAGGTCGATCTCCTGCGGCCGGATCTCCCTGGGCGTGCCGGCTCCCCACTCGAGGACGACGCCGCGCGTCTGCCCGGCGGCCAGCGCGAGTCGCACGTGCAGGTCCCCACCCGCCCGATCCACCTCCGCGAGCCGTTCGTCGTCGGCCTCCCGGACGGCGTACACCGTCAGGGCATCGTCGCCCGCCCTGAACACGGCGCCGCTGTCGGTCAGCTCCACCCGATGCGGACGTCGGCCGTAGTCGAACCGCGGCACGATATCGACCTCGAACTGCATCCGGCCACGAACGCACCGCACCATGCGCACGATCTGGTTGCCCGTCCCCCTCGCCGGTGTCCTGGGTCTGGGCGGCATGAAGTCGACGACCTCGCCCACCCCGTCCTCGGCCAGGAAGCGGGTGATGAGAACCGCGGTGTCGGGCAGGTAGAGCTGCTTGGTGACGTACTCCGTTCCGGCCGGACGGATTCCGCAGTAGCCGCCCCGGTCGGGGTCGAGGAGCGCCCCGAAGACCGAGGGTGCGTCGAAGCGAGGCGGGCAGAACCAGTCGATGGTGCCGTCGGTCGCGACCAGCGCGGCGGTGTGCAGGTCGCCGATCAATCCGTGGTCGGCGATGGCGGGGGACGTCGCGGTGGGCGACGACGTGTCCATGGCGTTGGTCACCTTCTCGGGCGCTCCGCGAGGATGCGTGAGTTGTCGCTGCGTGAGTCAGCCGACGCGGTCAGCCGACCGGATCGTGCCAGGTCTCGCCCTCGGGAACCGGGGCGTCCGCCTCCTTCCGGGCCACTGCCGACGATGATGAATGATGATGATGATGACGTCGTCGTGGTCCCCGGCGGCCGCGCTCTCAGGACGTCTCGAGCCCGTCGCCCTGGCCCGGCGCCGACGCGCCCAGTGCCTGGCCATCGCTCTGCCGCCAGGCCTGGGCCCCGGCAATGGCCGCGGACCTCGCCTGGGCGAACCTCCGCCGCGCCATCGCCGACGGCGGCTCGTCCTGCCCCTCTACCCAGCTTCTCGCCGCGCCGACGACGGCGATTGTCGCGGCGATGCCCCCGATGGCTCCGAGCAGCGCCCCGACCGAGATCAGCACCACTCCGCCCAGCAGCAGGGGGCGGTTGACCTCGATGCCCTGCTCCTGCGACTGACCAATCATGCGGGTCCTCCCTCTGGTCGATCGCCGCCGCGTCCGGTCGCCCTTCCACGCGTCGGACCCGGTCGGCGTCCTGTTCTGATGGTTCTGCGTCTGATCGAGATCGGACGTCACCCCGAAGGGGTGAGTCGGGCGTCACTCCCTGGCCGAGGCCGGTGGCCGAGCCCGGTCAGCGACTGGGGTGGGACATCTGGTCGATCACCGTGGTCACCGCGAGCAACAGGACGTCGTTCTGCCCGGGTGCGATCTCGACGCCGTAGGTGTCCGCGACCCGGAACCACCGCTTGGACACCTCGGCGACCTTCCCGCCGTCGCCCTCGATGGTGTATTCGTGGTCGACGATGTTGCCCTTGACCTCGAGATCCGGACCGCCCTCGACGTTCACGGACATCCGGTCCCGCAGCGGCGTGATCAGGGCCTTCTTCACCGTGGCCACCGTGCGGCCGTTCACGTCCTCGATCTCCATGGTGTCGCGCACCCGGAGCATGCGCTCCTGGATCCTCAGGAGCTTGTTGCCGTTCGCGTCCTCGAAGTCCAGGGTCTCCCGCACCCGCAGCGCCTTCCCGTCGACCTTGTAGGCGCGCCGGCCCGCGTCGTCCTCGATCCAGTAGTCGTCCCCGATGGAGAGCATGCGCTGGCGCATCCGGTAGTGCACCTGGGCCCGACGCTCCTCACGACGCCCTTCGCGCCGCTCTTCCCGTCGCCCTCTGAAGACCATCCTCGACTCCCATCCCTTGCTCGTCTTCCGCGTGGTAGGCGGCCAGCAGCTCCTGTTCCCGCTGCTTGCGCGGGAACAGGAAGAACACGATCATCGCGCCGCCGAGGACGGCGATGATGCCGGCCGTGTAGGCCCAGTCCGCACCGCCCAGGAAGGACGACTTGGCGGCGGCGATGATCTGCTGTGAGTACTGCGGGTACTGCTGCGCGACGTCGGCCGCGCTGGAGAACGACTTCGTGAGCTCGTTCTCCACGCTCGTGGTGATCTGCGACCCGTTCGGTGCGGTGGCGATCGACGCGGCCACGGCTGCGGCGTACCCCGCGGTGAGCAGCGCGCCGAAGATCGACTGCATGATCGCACCACCGAGGTCGCGCTGGAGGTCGGCGGTTCCCGACGCCATGCCCGCGCGGCGGACGGGGACCGAGCCGGTCAGCGAGTGCGACGCGGGCGTCCCGGCGAGGCCCACACCGACGCCGATGAACGCGTAGGCGAGCCCGACCTGCCAGTACGGGCTGCCCTCCTTCCAGAACAGGAGCATCCAGCAGAACGCCAGGAGCAGGAAGACGTACCCGCTGAGCAAGGTGAACCGGGCACCTCGGGTCTCGACCAGCTTCGCGGACCGTGGCGCCACGAGAACCATCAACACGACGGCCGGTAGGAAGGCGGCTCCGGCCTCGAGGGTGGTGTAGCTCAGCACGTTCTGCAGGTACTGCTGGCTGACGAACGCCGACCCCATCAGGGACCCGAACACGATGATCCCTGCGCAGGCGGCGACCCAGAAGATGCGCCGCCCGGCGACGTGCAGGTCGTAGAGCGGGTTGCGGGCCCGGCGCTGACGCAGCACGAACGCGATCAGGGCGGCGAACGAGATCGCGAAGAGGCCGAGCGCCATCGCGCCCGCGTTCGGGACCGGGGCGAAGTTGATGGCCAGGATGAGCGCGCCGACGAGGACCACCGACAGGATGCCGCCCAGGTTGTCGACCGGCTCCGTGGTCTCGTTGACGTGCGCCGGCACCAGGAACCACGCCATGAGCAGCGCGATGACGGCGAGCGGCAGGGTGACCAGGAAGACCGATCCCCACCAGAAGTGCTCGAGCAGGGCACCGGCGACCAGAGGTCCCAGTGCGGCGATGCCGCCGCCGATCGCCGACCAGAGGGCGATCGACCTCGTCCGGCCCGGTCCGGACCACAAGGCCGTGATGAGGGCCAGCGTGGTGGGGTAGGCCATGCCCGCGGACAGCCCGCCCAGGACGCGGGCCAGGAGGAGCACGGTGTCCGACGGCGCGTAGGCGGCCAACAGGCAGGCCGGGACGGACAGCACCATGCCGAGTACGAGCATGAGCTTGCGGCCGTATCGGTCGCCGACGGCACCCAGGTACAGGACCGACGCGGCCAGGCCGAGCGAGTAGCCGACCGCGATCAGGTCGAGTGTCGTCTGGGACGAGTCGAAGGCCCGCCCGATCGACGGCAGGGCGACGTTGGCCACGGACAGGTTCAGGTTGGCCACCGCGGCCACGGCGATCAGCGAGACCAGGACCAGTCCCGCCCGCGCGGGCGCGTCCGACGACGGTCCCGGGGATTCTGCCGGGGATTCTCCCGGTGATCCTGCCGGGGACGGGCCCGGGGAGGTGCCCGGGGACGGGGGGTCCGTACCGGCCCCGGCTGCCATGTCGGCCATGCGGTGAGCTCCCCAGGTCGGGTGGGTGATGCGCGGGCGCAGTCACTGCTGGAGGTCCATCCTGTGCCGGCCGGAGGGTCGCGGGCCTCATGCCTGGCGGAGGAGTCCGGGTCCGGTCGTGGTGTTGCCGGAGGTCGAGGCGCGGATTCTCCCAGCAGTTCGTCAGCACGTCTTGAACGGACGCCCAGTCGATCCACAGGGGACGTCCAGCGATTCGCGGTCTGCTGGTCACAGCCCGCCGTCCGCTGGCGGTCAGGACCGAGCAGGAGCCATGGACAGTCACGAGCACGACACCGAGCGACCGGAGACCGCTGCGGCCGGCAGCGACTCCCGCCCCGCCTCCTCCCATCCCGCTTCGGACCTCCGGTCGCCGGAGCCACCGGAGGGCTCGCCGGCGCCGCCGACGACCGGTCGGCGCACGCGTCGCTGGGGGGAGCCCGTCCGACGGCGCAACCTCGACGCAGCGCGCACGCCGACGCGGCGGCTGTGGCTCGGGGGAGGCGCCGCCGCCGTGGCGCTCGTCGGGGCGGCGTTCGCCGTGCACCTCGGCAGCGTCTCGTCCGCGACACCGACGGCGGTCCTCGCGCGTCCGCACTGGTCGGATGCCGCCTCCTCCCGCACCCCCTGGTCGGGGGGCGGTGCCTTCTCGGGGGGCGGTGCCCTCGCGGGGGGCGGTGGCCGTTCGGGCGGGAGCGCGTTCGGATCGTCTGTCACCACGGCGACCGACGCCCAGCAGGCCGGCGTCGTGGACATCGACGTCGCGCTGGATTCGGGCGGGCAGGCCGCGGGAACGGGCATGATCCTCACCTCGACCGGCGAGGTGCTCACCAACCGGCATGTCGTCTCCGGGGAGACGAGCATGACGGTCACCGTCCCGGCGACCGGGCGTACGTACGCCGCGCACGTCGTCGGGGTGGCAGCGGACACCGACGTCGCGGTCGTCCAGATGGAGGGCGCGTCCGGGCTCGACACCGTGAAGCCGGCGACGCACGCGGTGTCCGTCGGCGACGCCGTGGTCGGCGTGGGGAATGCGGGCGGGCAGGGCGGGACGCCGTCCGCGGCCCCCGGGCAGGTGACCGACCTCGATCAGAGCATCACGGCCACGGGCGAGGACGGGAGTGACCCCGAGCAGCTGACCGGCCTCATCGAGACGGACGCGGCCATCCAGCCCGGAGACTCCGGCGGGCCGCTGTACGACGCCTCGAGCACCGTCGTCGGTATGGACACCGCCGGCTCGAGCAGTGGCGACGGGTACGCGATCCCGATCGACACCGCGCTGGCCGCGGCCCGACAGATCGCATCCGGCGGCGGCCAACCGGCCGGGACCGGGCAGAGCCAGGCGCAGCCGAGCGCGTCGGGGTACTTGGGTGTCGAAGCGGAGGACGGCGCGGCCGGCGTGCAGGTGGTCGGCGTGGTCGACGGTGCTCCTGCATCGACCGCGGGCCTCGCCGCGGGCGACACGATCACGTCCGTCGCCCGCCGGCCCGTTCAGACGGTCTCGGACCTCGGCTCGGTGATGAGCTCCCTGGCGCCGGGACAGACCGTGGGCATCACGTGGATGGACCCGAGTGGTCAGGCCCACGCCGCGCAGGTGACCCTGGGATCCTCGGCGTCGTAGCACCGGGGGGCCGTGCTCCGGCCGATGGCGTAGCGGCGGCCCAACGCGGGCATCGCCACGCTGCTGTGGGTCACCGAGGGTATCGCCCCTGACCGTCGCGCCTGTCGAGTCCCCGGGCCAGCATGTCGCTGACGGCGGCGGCCGACAGGCCGATCTTGGGGATGAAGCCGACCGCCGGGCTCTCGGCGATGAGGTCGGCGTAGTCGTCCTCGGGGTGCGTCGAGATGAGGATCACCGGCGGTGCGCCGACGCCGTCGTGGAGCAGGCGGGCGACGTCGAGTCCGCTCTCGCCGCCCAAGTCGATGTCCACGAGCACGACGTCCGGGTGCAACTCCGCGACTTGGCGCAGGGCCTCGGCACCGGTCGTGACCGTCCCGACCACGATGAACCCCTGACGCTCCAGCAGCCC
>DATKNA010000242.1:0-2041 GCA_035541595.1 Kineosporiaceae bacterium
GCTGGACAGCGGAATCCTGGCCAAGGAGGCCGACGTGCGTGCCAGCCGGGCCGAGCTCTTTCCCCAGGTGGCGCTGCTGGGTCAGTTCGCCTGGTCGCGGGCCCCGGGACGCGACACGATCACCAACCCCTACGTCGGCGATTACTTCAACGCGCTGACGGCCTACGCAGCCCTTGGAATCCGACAGAATCTCTCGTTCTGGACGGTCATCACCCGGACCAACAAGAAGGAGGCCGAGCTGGATACCCTCCGCAAGCAGCGCGAGGGTGCGGTACGCGGCATCCGGCTGGAGGTGGAGACCGCCGTGGCCGAGCTGAACGCGGCCATCACCAAGCGAGAGGCGTCGGCCAAGGCCGTGTCGGCGGGACGGAGCTGGTTCCGCAGCGCGACGCTGAACTTCGGGGTGGGCGTGGGCGACAGCCGCGACCTCATCGACGCCTACCGGGGCTACGCCGAGGCGCAGTACGGCGATGCACAGGCCACGTTCGACCTGCTCGCGGCGCAGAGCCGGCTCGAGCAGGTGACGGGCCGGGCTCCGGTCCCGCCCGAGCTGAACTGCATGATGCCCTGAGGAGCCCGTGGACCGGCGCAGGGCTTCAGTGGCCCGGCTGGGCCTCGGCTTCCCTCACCGCGGGCGGCGCCGCGTCCGGTTCCGCGATGCCGGCATCCGGGCGCTGCGCCACGGCCCCGGCCTGCGCCTGCACGGGTTCCGGCCGGCGATCGAACAGGATGAAGTCGGCGTAGTCCGCCTCGCTGCGCGAGTTGGTCGCATCCCCGTCGGTGAGAACCCCCAGGGCCACGAAGTCCGGAACGTCCTCCAGCTTGCCGCCGTAGTAGCGGGCGAAGTCCCGTCGCGGGTCGACGGTCTCGGTCTGCCAGGTGTCGACCTCTCCCCCGCTCCGGAGCACCACCTCGTGCTTGGCGAAGAAGAGATTGTTGGCGAGCTGGCAGCTCCGGTTGACCGGACCGACCGAGTTCCAGACGTACTTGATGACCATCACCTTGAGCCCCGCCTTGAACGTGGCGAAGACTCCGGCCGCGGCGTCACCGACGTCGGGATTGCAGTCGTCTCCGCCCTTCGGGAAGGCGTGAACCCGCCACCGCCACCGCACGCCGGTCAGCGTGCGGCGGAAGTGCTGGGGAGTGTCGATGCCCCGGACCATGGTGTCGAACGGCGGCCGGTACCGGGCCGCGAGGTACGGCCCGTCCGGGCCGGACTCGACCCTGTAGTAGTCGTCCTTCCCCGAGCTCTGTCGCACCACCTGAAAGGTGTGGATGTCGACCAGGGTGCCGTCGGCCGGCGACGCGGAGAGCACCAGGCTGGCCAGGACGGGAAGCAGAGCGCGTCTCCTCGGGATCCGCGGGAGCGAGGGAGCCTAGCAATGCGGTGCGGCGGGCGCGCGGGCCGAGGGCTTTCCGAGCGCGGCCGGGTCGTGGTACTCCCCGCGGCCCCCGGGCTAGGTAGCTCAATTGGTTAGAGCGACGGTCTCATAATCCGTAGGTTCCCGGTTCGATTCCGGGCCTAGCCACTCGCACCCGTCCGCCCCGGCGCGCTGAATTTCAGCCCGGTGGCTCACCGAAGGTCCGTCTCTGAACGGGCCTGAGGAAAGGACTCTCACGGTCATCGCGTCGCGGGCGATCCTGCTCCCGCCGGCATGGGTCAGATCCTGATCGTCGAGGACGACGCCGACATCCGAGAGTCGCTCCTCGAGAGCCTCGAGGGCCTCGGTCACGCGGTGACCCTCGCCGCGAACGGACGCGAGGGGGTCGAGGCGCTGGCCCGCGTCGGCCGTCCGTGCCTCGTCCTCCTCGACGTGATGATGCCCGAACTCGACGGCGCGGGGTTCCTGGCCGAGCTGGTCCGGCGCGCCGACGTCGAGGACTTCCGGGTGGTCGTCATGTCCGCCGATCCGGCCAGCATCCGGCGGATCAAGGGGCTCCCCGGCATCGTGCGGTTCCTCGACAAGCCGATCGACCTGGACGAGCTGCTCGCGCTCGTCGCGAACCACTGCGGCGCACCCCGCGAATGACCGTGAAATTG
>DATKNA010000243.1:0-3423 GCA_035541595.1 Kineosporiaceae bacterium
GAGCGCGAGAGGGCGCTCTCGGGGACCAGGGCGACACGCTTCCCTGACGCTGAGAGGACGACGCGGACGGTGACAGTCGCGCCGTCCTTCAGCAGCTGTAGCGTGCCGGTGGTGACGGTGGCGGGGTCCAGCGGCACGTCCGAGGTGATCTCGACCTGGGCCGTTGTGGCGACGCCGGTGGCCCCATCAGGAGGTGACACCGAAACGACGGCACCGCCGCCTGTGAGCGGGAGGTCCAGGACGGTCGTCTGCAGCTCCGTGACCAAGGCCGGGCCAGTGGCGGATCCCGAACCGTCGAGGGCACGGGCCGACACCGAGACGGAGCCGGTGAGGGTCGGCAGGATGTAGCGGCCGTCGGCTCCCGACAGGAACACGAGCGGCATCCCGTTGCTCATGACCAGCGCTGCCACGGGCCCGTTGCCGTCGACCGTCCCGGAGACGAAGCCGACCGGCACCGCCGAACGCAGGAACACGTAGCGGCCGTCCTCGCGGACGCCCGGCAGCCCGGGGTACGGCTGGGTGACGACGCGGTCGCCGACCCGAGCCGCCAGGCTGACCACCTGCAGCCGGGGCACGCCCTCGACGCGCACCACGCGGGCGACCAGCAGCGTGCCGCCGGTCGGGAGCGAGCCGGCGTCCATCGACAGCTCGGCCGCGATCGTGAGCTGCGCGCCCGACACGTCGACGACCGCCTCGGCGAGCGGCGTCAGCGACGCGGTCTGGGGCAGGAAGCTGGACAGCTCCGACGCCTCCAGCGTCACGGCGGTGTTCTTCTCGAGCGAGCCGCCCGCGACCGAGAGGGCGAGGTTGCCCGACGACAGCGTCACCGCGTCGTTGCCTGCCGCCTTGCCGCGGACACCCTCGCGGCCCGCCAGGATGTCGAGGTGGACGTGGCCCTCGACCAGGTCGGTCGGCCCGAACGTCCGCGACGCGGTGACGGGGAAGGTGGCGGCGAGCGCCGCATCGGCGGGCGCTCCCGCACGGAACAGCACGATGTCCTCGAGCCGCTTCTCCTCCGAGGCGACGTCCCCGGAGCCCAGCGTGTAGGTCTCGGTGACTGCCGCCTGGACGACGGTCCCCGACGGCAGCGAGGTCGCGGTGACGAGGGCGAGACGGCCCTCGGCCGTTCCGCCGGCGGCCGGCAGCGTCGCCGGCGTGGCGGCGGCGAGACTGCTCGCGTCCTGCGGCAGGTCCGCCGCATCCACGCCCGCGAGGTCCTGGCCGGCATCCGGGACGACGACCACGGGCTCGCCCTGGTCGGCCGCCACCAGCGCGTAGGCGCCCGGTGCCGGCAGGGAGGCCGTCAAGGTGCCGTCGGCGGCGTCGAGGTCGCGGGCCACGACGAACCAGCCCAGCGTCGAGGTGCGATACGCCGCCAGCTGGACCGGGCCGGCGGCCCAGTTGGCGATGCGCAGCGTGAGCGGCCCCAGCGTGGGCGCCGCCGTCCGCAGGTCCAGGGCAACGAGTGGGCTCCAGCCGAGCGGCAGCAGGCCGGGGAGGCCCTGCGCCGAGAGCGGCGTCAGCGCGAAGTCCGCGGGCGCGGCGACCGTGCCGGGCGGGACGACGACCTCAACGCCGTCGCCGGTGGCCGCGAGCGTGCCCCCGTCGGGCCCGATGGACACGGGACCGGCGAGCTGCGTGAGGCGCGCGTCCACCAGCACGTTGCCGACTTCGGAGACCATCGAGGCCTGGCGGTCGACCGAGGTGTAGCCGTCGCGCTCCGCCCGGACGGCGACGCGCACGCCGTCGGCAGGCAACGTGAAGCGGCCGTGCTCGTCGGTCTCGGTCTGGGCGCCGCTGGTCCCCGACAGCATCCGCACCGCCACCGCGCGCATGGGCAGGCCGGTCGACGCCGCGAGCACCTGGCCGACGATCACGCCGGCCGCGGCCACCCGCATGCCGCGCTCGGCCGTCACCGTGTTGCCGGCCCGGTCGACGGCGATGGCCGTGACCGTCAGGGTGTCGCCGTCGTGGGCGGTCGCGGGCACGCTCAGGTCCGCCTCGTACGGCGGCGCCGTGAAGCTCGCGACCGAGGTGCCGTCCAGCCGGATCTCGACGCTGGCGACGGCGATGTTGTCGGTGGCGGTGACGCTCACGCGGCCGGCGCGCTCGCGGGCGACCACCTCGGGCGCCGAGAGCAGCACCACCGGAGGGGTGGAGTCGCGGGTGACCAGGATCGTGTCCTCGCTGCTGCGTTGGCTGCCCGGCCGCTGCGCGACGGCGTGGATCGAGTTGTCGCCCTCGAGCAGCGGGACCACGACGCTGAAGCTGGTACCGCTGACCACCGCCGCCGCGCCGTTCACCTGGACGGTGGCGGAGGGCGGCGTCACGGTCCCGGTGACGGCGACCCCCGCCTCGCGGGTGACCGACCCCGAGGCGGGGGAGCCGATGTGGACCGCGGGGGGAGACAGGTCGATCTGTGTCTGCACCGAAGCCGACGAGGCGTTGCCTGCGGCATCGGTGGCGCGCACCTCGAAGAGGTGGCTGCCCTCGGCGAGCGAATCGAGGCTGACGGACCAGGCGCTGCCGGTGACCGTGGCGAGGACTCCGTCGACGGCCACGCTCACCGCGCTGGCATCCTGGACCACGCCCTGGACCAGGACTGGCAGCGCCCCGAGCACCGCGCCGGCGACCGGCGCCACCACCTCGAGCTGCGGAGCCGTGCGGTCGACCACCACCCCGACGGAGGCGGCGGACGCGTTGCCCGCCGCGTCGACGGCGGTCAGCGTCAGCTGCTGGTCGCCGTCCGTGCTGCCCAGCGGCGCCTCGACCTCGAACGACCCGTCCGGCGCCGCGGCGACAGGCATGTTCCCCAGCGTCAGCGTGACCCTGGTCTCGTCGTGGACGGCCCCGCTCACGTGGATGGCGGCCGCGTTCGTGACGGTGCCGCCCGCGGGCGAGGCGATCGTCAGCAGCGGCGGCGTCGAGTCCACGATGGCCGAGACCCGGTCGGTGCCGACGTTCCCCGCGGCGTCGTGGGCCGCCGCCTCGACGAGGATAGGACCGTCCGTCACCGTGACGGTAGCGCTGAACGTGCCGCCCGGCCCCGACGGCTGCAGGGTCGCGGGCTGGCCGTTCACGTACACCATCGACACGGGCGAGTCGTCCTGGAACGTGCCCTCGACGTGCAGGGCCCCGCCGCGCGAGGCCTCGCCCGGCGTCGGCCGGCTGATGTGCATGACCGGCGGCACCCGGTCGACGACGAGTCCCACCTGGTGCGCCGCCGAGTTCCCGGCGGCGTCGGTGGCCGTGGCCCGCACGGCCATAGGTCCGTCGTCGCCGACGGGGATGCCGACCGCGACGAAGCTCTGGCCGCTCACGGTCGCCGACACGCCCAGCACGTCGACCTGCACGGGCGAGCGGTCGACCACGGTGCCGGTGACCGTCAGCGAGCGAGCGTTGGTGTAGCTGCCGTCGGGCGGG
>DATKNA010000244.1:0-7751 GCA_035541595.1 Kineosporiaceae bacterium
CCGGCCACCAGGTTCGCCCAGAGCCAGGGCAGCCCCGACCCGTCCAGCCCGAGCACCGCCCCCACCATGAACAGGCCGACCGCGGCGAGCCCGTACCGGGAGTCGTTGGTCACCAGGCGCAGGACCTCGCGCAGCGTGCGCGCCGGCGGCGCGGGCGGCAGCGGCGGGGGATCCGTCCGCGGCGGCTGGGCGCGCCCGGCGCCGGGCGGGTCGCCCCCCTCCCCGGGGTCGGCGCCGTCGAGCAGCACCTCGTCGTCGTCGGCGACGGCGACGCCACCACCACCCATGCCGCCGCCGACACCCGCGGGGACACCCGGCCGGCTGTGCGCGAGCAGCCGGGCGAACCGTTCCGAGGTGCGCAGCGGCCCGGCCTCGACGACCTCACCGTCCTCGAGGACGACCACCTCGTCGCACCGGCTCACCGAGGACAGCCGGTGCGCGATGACGATCCCGATCCGGTCGGTGAGCAGCCGCCGGGTGGCGCGCTGGACGGCGGCCTCGGTGACCGGGTCCATCCGTGCCGTCGCCTCGTCGAGGATGACGACGTGTGGGTCCCGGACCAGGATCCGGGCGAACGCGACGAGCTGCTCCTGCCCCGCCGACAGCACGTGAGCGCCCTCGCCCAGCCGGGTGCCGATCCCGTCGGGCAGCTCCGCCACCCAGTCGGTCAGGCCCAGCTCGTCCAGCGCCGCCTGGGCCCGCGGTAGCAGAGCCGGGTCGAACAGCGCCACGTTCTCGGCGACCGTGCCGGCCAGGATCTCGGTGCGCTGCGGGATGACCGCGATCCACCGCCGCAGGCTCTCCAGGTCGAGGTCGAGCAGGTCGACCCCGGCGAGGAAGACCGTGCCCCGGTGCAGGTCCACCGATCGGGTCAGCACCTTGGCGAGGCTCGACTTGCCCGACCCGGTGCGCCCGACGACCGCGTACGAGCGCCCTCGACGGAACGTCAGGTGCACGTCCCGCAGGGCGGGACGCCGCCCGCTGCCGTCGTCCCGCGCGTCGGCATAGGTGAACGTCAGGCCTCGGACGACGAGGTCGCCGTCCCGGGCGGTCGTGCCGCCGGCCGGCTCCTGCGGCGCGGCGAGCAGGAGCTGCACCCGCTGCCACGCGCCGAGGCCGTACTGCAGCTCCGAGACCATCCGGCTGATGTGCTCGACGGTCGCGCCGTAAGCGAGGGCCAGCAACCACACGGCGGTGAGCTGCGCCCCGTCGATACGCCCGGTCGTCAGCGCCCAGGCACCGCCGGCGACGAGCAGGGCGATCGCGCCCCGGACGGAGGCGGCCGCGACGGCGCTGACCCTGGCGGACGCGGTCCAGACCAACCCGCCACGGGCCATCACGCGGCTGGCCCGCCGGGCGAACACCCGCAGCACGTAGGGCCGGCCGAGGCTGGTGCGGACGTCGTCCTGCCCGTGGACGGACTCCTCCATCACGGCCGCGAGGTCGGACCACGCCTCCTCCTCGCGCTCCCGGGCGGGCCCGATGCGCCGCAGGGGAGCGGCGAGGCCCAGGACCAGGACGCCGCCGAGCACGGCCATCACCAGGCCGGCCGGCCACCACACGAGGAACGCGGTCAGCGTGGCGAGCACCGCGGCCGCCGCCGACTGGCCGATCCGGGCGCCGCTCTGCCGCAGCTCCGACGCGACCTGGTAGACGTCGTTGTCGATCCGGTCGAGCAGCTCGCCGACCGGCGTGCTCTCCAGGGTCGGGACGTCCTGGCCGAGCGCGCGACGGCACAATCGACGGCGCAGGTCGGCCGACCAGTCGGCGGTGACCCGGGCCGCCACCAGGGCGAGCAGGAGGTCGTCGGCGACCGCCACCACGACCGCGAGAGCCAGCAGGACGAACGCCGGCCGGGACCGGTCGACCAGGACGCGGCCGGTCAGCGCGGCCGCGCCCGCCTGCCCGGCCGCCCAGAGCACCATGAGCAGCGCCACGGCGGCCGTGCGCGACGGTGACGTCGCCCACAGGTCGCGGAGCAGGCGCATGGTGAGGACCTCCAGAGAACGGCGGTCCTCCAGCCTCCGCGGTGAGCGGCCCGGGGTTCAACGGAATTTCGGCGGTGACGGGGAGCGCCGGTCCTGTCCGGCGCTCCCCGTCACCGCCCATCGGCCGGGGCGTCAATGCTTCGTGGCCACCGGCGGGAGGTCGAACGGCCGGAGCACGCGGTCGATCGCGTGAGCGATCTGCTTGTTGCCCTTGTTGACGTCGGGCACGATCACTCTCGGGTTCCGCGCGTTCGGGTCCTTGTCCTGCAGGTAGATCGTCCTGCCGATCACGCGGACCTTGACGGTCGGTCCGGCCGCCGTGGTCAGGCGTGCCCCGTCGGCCTTGAGCGCCCGCTTGGCCGTGATCGTGGCTCCGGGGACGACGTGGTAGAGCAGCACCCTTTCGACGGTCGGGATGCCCAGACCGGCCACGGCCTGGAACACGGCCTGCTCGGACCTCACGTTCTTGCCGGTCAGGCTGAGCACGAGGAGCCGGAAGGCGTTGTCGTCCGGGATGAACGCCGTCACCGGGACCCTGCCGTCGGTCAGGACGCTCACGGGCGACGTCGGCTTGGCCTAGAGGACCGCCTTGGCCGCGGCCGTGAGCACGTCGAAGTCCTTGCCGTTGGTGTCGAAACCGGTCGTGTCGGCCAGCAGCACGGCGGCCAGCGACCTCGTGCCGAGGTGATGCGTCCGCCCGGACGTCGAGGACGCCGACGACGACGGGGCCGACGAGGCCGACGACGTCGAGACCCCCGACGTCGAGCCGACCGCGGAGGCGAGGGGCGTGGTGGCGGGCCTCGCCGGGGCTGCGGACGCAGCTGGGGCGGCCAGGCCGACACCGAGGGCCAAGGTGACGCCGGCGGCGGCACCCACGGCACGACGGGAAATGCGCATGGTGGTCCGTCCTTCACGTGCTCGGGGCCCGGGGCTCCGGGCCGCTCGTCCCCTTCTTCGCCGCGGTCCGCATGGACGGATGCACGCTGCTGGACACGAGATGGGAGAAGCCTGTGAGGGGACAGCCATGCCCCTCTCGACCCCGCCTCGACCCCGCCTCGACCCCGCCGCGACCCCCCCTCGACCCCCTTCGACCCCTGGCCGAGTCCACCGGTCCAGGACGGCCGTCTGCGACGGGGAACATCGCGGGGGACGGAATGCGCGCAATACCGACGACTTGGGTCCCCCTTCCTGTCCCGTGCCGCCCCGCCGGGCCGCCCATCCCGTCCCAGATGGCATCCGTCGGCGCGCCGGACCATTGCTTCGACCTCTGACACCCTCCGAAGACCCGGCATGACGTCTCATGACTTTGTCTTTGACTAGTCTGTGCCGCACTCCGGAGGACACGGCAGAATGCCGCTGGATCCGGTTCGTCGGCGCGATCGTGAGGTGGGGCGGGGTGGCTTCGGTGGAGGCGCGGGGGGCGTCGTCCCGGCCCCCCGCCGCGGACGAGGACACCGTCGAGCGCGTCCTGGGATTGGCGCGCACGTACCTGCGGATGGACGTCGCGTGGCTGTCGCAGCTGTACGGCGATCGGCTGGTGGTCACCCATGTGCAGGCCGACGACGGCACGCCGACGCCGAGGGCCGGAGACGGCGAGCCCCTGGCGGGCCCTCCCAACGGGGGGCCGCTCGAGAGCAGGTTCCCGAGGGTCGTCCCCGACACCGCGGCCGAGCCCCAGGCCTGCCGGCCACCCGCTGCGGCGCTCGGGATCGGCGCGTACGCCGGCGTCCTGGTCCGCGACGCCGCCGGGACGGCACGGGGGGTGCTCTGCTGCGCGAGCGGGACGGCCCGGCGTCAGCTCGCGGACGCCGACCTGCGGATCGTGGAGGTGCTCGCCGGCATCGTCGGCGAGCTCGCGGGTCCGGCCCCGCGGGAGGCGGCCCTGGACCTCGTCCGGGCGCGGACCGCGGGCGCGATCGGCGGCCACGGCCGCACCCTGGCGCTGCAGCCCATCGTCGACGTCCCGACGGGGATCGCCCTCGGTGTCGAGGCGCTGGCCCGGTTCGAGAACCCGCAGGCGCCGGACGTGTGGTTCGCCGAGGCGGGGCCCGTGGGCCTGCGGCTCGACCTCGAGATCGCCGCGGCCCGGACTGCGCTGGACGCGCTGCACCGCCCCGGTCACGCCGGCTACCTGAGCCTCAACCTGTCGCCCCAGGCCCTGCTCAGCGATGACTTCCCCGCACTGATGGCGTCCGTCGATCCCGCGAGCATCGTCGTGGAGATCACCGAGCACGCCGCGGTGGAGGACTACCAGGCCCTCTCCCAGGTGCTGCGCCGGCACCGGGACGCCGGCCTGCGGCTGGCAGTGGACGACGCCGGCGCCGGCTACGCCAGCCTGCGGCACATCCTCAAGCTCGAGCCCGACTTCATCAAGATCGACTTGTCGTTGGTCCGCGACATCCACCTCGACCACGCGCGGCGGGCCCTCGTGTCCTCACTCGTGTCGTTCGCCCGCACCGTGGACGCCGTGCTCGTCGCGGAGGGCGTCGAGCAACAGGCGGAGCTCGACACGCTCGTCCGCCTCGGTGTCCGCCAGATGCAGGGATACCTGCTCTGCCCACCCTGCCCGGATCCGCCGACCACGGGCTTCCCGGTCCCGTCGCACGAGCTCCGGGGCCGGCGCCGGCCGGTCCCTGCCTGAGGCCGGCACGGCGGCCGCGCCGGCGACGGCGTGGGCGGCGAGCGGCCGGTCCCACGTCACGGCGTCGTCCGGGATCGCGTCGCCGGCGGTGCGCCGGTTCCCGTCGGCGGCCGCAGGGCCGGAACGCCTGCCGCGATGAGGCAGGCGGGGCAGGCTGCCTCGGTCCACCCCTGCAGGCGATCTCGGTCCCCGGTGCGTCGGCGGCGCAGGAGGGCTCTGACCAGCGCCACGAGGGCCAGCAGGAGGACGGTGGCGAGGACGACCGGCCCGGCCGCGGCCAGCACCCGGTCGGCGGCGGCGCCGAGGGCGTAGCCGAGCACCAGGTGGATCTCGAGGAAGACCGTGCTGCCGAGCACGAGCGGGGGGAGCGCGACCGCCGCCGGCACCGCCGAGGCGGCCGCCACGACCGTCAGCGTGCGCAGGCCCGGCGTCAACCGCCCGAGCGCGAGCATCGAGCGCCCGCGCCGGACGATGAGGTCCTCGGCCCGCGCCACCCGGTCGGGACCGAGCCCGACGCGAGGCCCCAGCCGGGCCAGCACGGCGCGGCCCGGGCCGCGGGCCAGCAGGAAACCGGCGGTCGTCCCCACCGCCGCGACGGCGACGAACGCGATCGCGGCGAGCCACAGCGGCAGCGTTCCGGCCGCAGCCTGCTGGCCGACGAGCAGCATGAGTAGGTCGGCGGGGACGGGGAGCGGCAACCCGCACTCGGTGAGCACGAGCAGGCCGAGCACCCCTGCCACACCGCTGCCGGCCGCACCACTCCCACCGCCCGCGGCGGCCATGCGCGCGCTCATCAGGTCAGCCCGTCGCGGAGGACGGTGCGGACGCCGACGGGACGACCCACCACCCAGGCGATGACATGATCGCTGGCAACGACGTCACCAGCCCCCACCCCAGCAAGGGGTTGTCCGCCACGGGGCACCTCCTCCAGCCGCTCGAGCTCCGGCCGACTCCGCCCCCGTCGCGGGTTCGCGCTGACGTTCCGACTGTCGGCGGCAGTATCGCTACAGCGGGCGCTGTGCGACCAGAGCGGGCATGACCGCGTCGACGATGCGGTCGGCGAAGGACGGTTCGAGCGGCTCGCCGGACAGGAACAGCCGGTAATAGATCGGCCCGAACAGCAGCTCGTGAACCAGGCCGATGTCGAGGTCGGGACGCAGCTCGCCGCGCTCGGCCCCGCGGGCGAGCACGCGGCCGACCTCGGTGACCCGCAGGGCGACCACCTGGTCGCGGAAGGCCTCGGAGAGCCGGGGGTCGACGGCGAGCTCGGAGACCAGGCCCTGCATCACCCGCCCCATCAGCGTGGTGCGCAGCACGTCGAGCGTCGCCCGCAGGACGCTGACCAGCTCGGTCCGGACGTCGGCGACGTCGGGCAGCGCCGTGACGGTGCGGACCATGTCGATGAGCACGGCGAGCGCCAGGTCGTCCCGGTGCCGGTATCGCCGGTAGATCGTGGTCTTGGCCACACCTGCGCGCACCGCCACCCCCTCGACGGTGAGGCTGCGCACGCCGCCCTCCGCGAGGATCTCCCTGGTCGCGGCCAGGATCCTCGCCTCCGTCGCGGGCAGCGGCCGCCGCCCGCGGCGGGCCGGCGCACGGGGCCCGTCGGTCGTCGTCGACACCTACGAAACGTAGCGTTGCCGATAGCGCTTGCGCCAGCGTTCGCTGCATCGATACGCTACGCAGCGTCCAATAAACGCGCCGAGCCACCGGCGAGGCGCAGAACGCGAACGGTAGCCATACCGATCGGAGACCACATGACCAGCCTGACCACCGCCCGCGAGACGCTGCGCCGCTCGCACGAGCGTCGGCAGCGGCTCCGCAAGCTGCGCGAGGAGCTCGCCGACTACCGCACCCCCGCGGAACGCGCCGAGCTCGAGGCCATCCTGGCCCGGCACGACACGAGCGTGTCGGAGCTGCTGCACGCGATCCACTGATCCCGGCCGGGCCCGACGCCCGGCGGAGCCGGACCGCAACGGCGCGGCCGGCTCTTCGTCGTTTTGCCCCTCCGGTCCTGGCGCGTGGCCGGGTGGCGCGGGCTCAGGGGACGTCGGCCGCGATCTCGGCACAGCGGGCGATCCGGATGTCGCCGTTCTCCAGCACCCCCCGCAGGAACGTCTCCAGCATGGCGATCCGTCCCGGCCGGCCGACGAGCTGCGGGTGGAGGGCGAGCAGGCACAGCCCGCCCAGCCGGTGGATCCCCGTCGCCTCCTCCTGCCAGATCTCGAGCACCTCCCGCGCCGACCGGATGGTCTTGGTCCAGTCGGCGCCCGCGAACCAGAAGTGCGGGGCGTCGTCGAGGATCCACTGGACCGGCAGTTCGACCAAGCCGCTCGGGTGGCGGTAGGGCCGGATGTCGTCCATCAGGTTGGAGGCGTAGGTCAGGCCGTGCGACACCAGGATGTCCATGGTCGCGGGGCTGAGGTCCCAGGCCGGCGAGCGGTAGCCGACGACGTCCGCGCCGAAGGCGGCCAGGACCCCCAGGGCGTGGGCGAACTCGGCGGCCTCCTGCTCCGGCGACATCCGGCCCGGATGGGTGTGGGTGTACCCGTGGTGGGCCAGCTCGTGTCCGGCCGCGACGATCTGCCGGACGCGGTCGGGGTACCGCTCGGCCACCCGGCCGGGGACGAAGAACGTCGCCGGGAGCTGCAGCCGGTCCAGCAGGTCGAGCAGGAGCGGCACGGCCACCTTGGGGCCGTAGGCGCCCTGCGAGAGGACACCGGGGCGGCCTGCGTTGGCCGGGTCGGCACCGATCCAGACCTCCTCGGCGTCGAGGTCGAAGGTGAGGGCGAAGGCGCTGCGTGAGCCCCTGCGCCAGGCGGTCTCGTCGGCAGGTGCGAAGGCGGCTACGTCGGCCGGCGCGTCGGCGGGGGGACCGTCGTCCATGCGTCGCAGACTGTCACACGCCTGGGCCGCGGCCGCGGGGTCCGATGCAGGCCCAACCGGCCTGACCGCTGCGATGCGATCCGGCTCTCGTCCCACGTGTTCATCTCTCCGTTCGCCGGGGGACACCGCGGCGCAACACGCGCTCCGGCTGGCTGCTCTTCGCTCGGGCGTGCGTCCGGCCGGCGGGGCCGGACGACATCGGAGGGATATCCATGAAGCCACTGCGCATGTACACC
>DATKNA010000245.1:0-11080 GCA_035541595.1 Kineosporiaceae bacterium
GTCGATCCGTCGCCCCGGCCCATCCCGCACCTGGCACGGCTGGGGCTCGTGCTCGCGGCGATGCCGTTCCATGCGTTCTTCGGAGTGGCGATCATGATGAGCCGGAGCATCATCGCCGGAACCTTCTACTCCTACCTGGCCGCCGAGAACCCGTGGATGCACGACCTCGAGCACGATCAGTACGTCGGGGGCGGCATCGCCTGGGCGGCCGGCGAGGTCCCGTTGGTGTTCGTGCTCGTGGTCCTGCTCGTCCAGTGGTCGCGCCAGGACGCCAAGGATGCGACGCGGCACGACCGCCATCTCGACAGCGGCGTCGACTCCAGCTTCCAGGCCTACAACCTCATGCTTGAACGGCTTGCCGAGCACAACGGGGCGGACCTGCGCATGCCCACCAACGACCCGGTGGAATCGATACCGCCCAAGACATCGCGCGCGTGGAGAGGGCAACCATGACCTCAGGTCTCGCACGAACCGCCGCCTCCAGCACCGAGGCTGCTCCGCGAGCGAACGACGTGGACGAGCCGCCCCACGACCGCGACGACGAGGTCCTCGAACTCGTCGTCGGCGGCATGACCTGCTCGTCGTGCGCCGCCCGGGTCGAGCGGACGCTGAACAAGCTCGACGGCGTCCACGCCTCGGTCAACTACGCCACCGAATGCGCGGTCGTGACCGGCCTACCCCGGCCTCGAGCAGGGCTCGCGATCGCGGCCGTCGAAAAGGCCGGCTACTCCGCCACGCTCACCTCGGAGGACGACGCCGCCTGGAGCCGGCGCGCCACGGCCGCGCGGCTCACCACGCTGCGCCGCCGCCTGGCCCTGGCCGCGATCCTGACCGTACCATTGTGCGACCTGACCATCCTGCTCGCGCTCGCGCCCGGGTTCAGGTTCCCCGGCTGGCAGCTGACCTGCGTGCTGATTGCCCTCCCGGTCGTCACCTGGGCGGCCTGGCCCTTTCACCGCATCACCCTGCGCAATCTGCGGCACGGCACGACGAGCATGGAGACCTTGGTGTCCCTGGGTATGACGGTGTCCTTCGGGTGGGCGCTCTACACCCTGTTCCACAGTCCCGACACCCAACCGGCTACTGGCTGGGGATCGGCCCGACGCCGGCCGGCGCCGATGCGTTCTACCTGGACGTCGCTGCCGGCATGATCACCTTCCAGCTCGCCGGGCGCTATTTCGAAACCCGTGCCCGCCGAGGCGCCAGCGAGGTCCTGCGCGCGCTTGGCGCTCTGACGGTTCGCGAGGCCCGGGTGCTGCGCGACGGCGTCGAACACATGGTCCCCGCCGCGGGGGTGCGGGCCGCCGAAACCATCGTGGTCCTGCCCGGCGAGCGTCTGCCCGTGGACGGCACCGTGTTGGAGGGCGAATCGACGGTCGACACGAGCGCCATGACGGGTGAGTCCGTGCCGCGGGAGACCGGCCCGGGCGACCATGTGCTCGGTGGCACCGTCAACCTCGTCGGCAGACTGGAGATCAGGGCGGACGCCGTCGGTGCGCACACCCGCCTCGCCCAGATGGCGGCACTCGCCGAGGACGCCCAGCGCCGGAAGGCGCGGATTCAGCGCACCGTGGACCGAGTCTCGGCGGTGTTCGTACCCGCCGTCATCGCCCTGGCCGCCGTGGTGGCCGCCGCGCGGCTGACCAGCGACGGCGAGACGACCGCCCGGACGGTCGGTGCCCAGGTCGGTGTCGACGAGGTCATCTTCGACGTCCTGCCGCACGAGAAGGCGCACGTCGTCGAGCGACTCCAGGCCGACGGACACCGCGTGGCCATGGTCGGCGACGGCATCAACGACGCGGCGGCACTGGCCACGGCCGACCTGGGAATCGCCGTCGTCCGCGGGACAGACATCGCGATCAAATCCGCGGACGTGGTGCTCGTCCGAGACGACCTGCGGGCCGTGGCGGACGCGATCCAGCTCGCCCGCCAGACGCTGAGGACCATCCGGGGAAACCTGTGGTGGGCCTTCGGCTACAACGTGGCGGCCTTGCCCATCGCCGCCATCGGACTGCTCAACCCCTTGATCGCCGCCGCCGCGATGTCCTTCTCCTCGACCTTCGTCGTCTCCAACAGCCAGCGCCGGCGCAACTTCACCACCTCGCCGCCACGGAGGCCGCGGCAGACGTCGGCCGTGTCCATCGCCGCCGACGCCTCAGATCAGAAGGCGCGCTGCGTCGATGAACGCGGCGGTCCTTCGTCATCGCGGAGCCGGTGCCGCTGGGATGCCCTGGGGCGTCCCCGCACCGCTCGACGCCGACGGCCGCGCACGCCTGCCCACCCTCGACAAAGGGCCCAGACTGCGTTGAGCTGTCTTGCAGCTCAGGAACCTGTGCCGGGCAGAATTCGAACCGGTCGGGACCCGGACAAGGCTGCCGCCCGAGGGCGCCGCGCTCCCGCGGCCGTCCACCATCACCTGCACCGATCACTCATCACTGATCACCCGTGCGGCGAAGGAGGACGGCCTTCGCCGCCGATCAGAGCGTCGGCTGTTCGTAGGGGTTGTCCGGGCCGTCGATCGGTGTGACGTCCGTAGCCGTCAGGCGGGGAACGTCATCGGCGTCCAGAGTGACGAACACCCCGCGGACACGCACCCACTGGTCCCGCCGTAGCGGTGGGACGGCCTGCCCCGTCGCTGGGTTCAGCACCCGCACCCGGGAGGCGAGGGCGTCGGCAGCGCAGCAGAAGATGGCGTAGCGGGCGAGCATGAAGCCGCCGTCGACCCTGTCACCGGCGACGAACCCGATGAGGGTGAGGGGACGTCCGGCGAGCGTGGCGCCCTTGCGGTCCAGGGCACGGCCGGTGAGCTCGAGAAGGGTGAGATGAGCCGCCTCTGCCGTGGTGAGCGGGGGGAAGGTGGGCAGGTCCTGGGAGGTGCCCCCGCCGGCGCCGGTCGGGGAGGAGGCGCCCAGCGCCATGGCACTGTCGCGCGTCACGAAGTAGCTGTTGAGGCCGGCCGGCGGAGACACCAGCAACATGGCCACCGGAACGACGAGGAGCCAGCCGGGACTGAGGCGGTGCGCGTGCTCGTGGACGCCGTCGCGCAGGTCGTCGGCGTGGTGGTCGTGAATGTCGCCGTCGGACCTCTGGCGTCCCAGCTCGCTCAGCGAGCGGTACCAGCGGGCCACGGTCACGAGGCCGAGGCCGCACAGGAGGACCCCCGCGATCATGAGCCACGGGCCCATGCCCACGCGAACGAAGCGCTGATAGGTCCCCTGAACGGCGATGCGGACCGTCACGATGCCGAGCAGCAGCGTCACCACGCTGATGGGACTCGGCGCACGGCCCGCGCGGCGGCGCTCCCAGCGCGCCGGCCACCTCACAGCAGCACCAACCCGATGATCGCGGCTGAGGCGACTGCCGTCACGAACGTCAGCGGCGCGAACACGGCGACGAAGCGACGCCCGAACGCTCCCGCCTGCAGCGCCGCGAGTTTGAGGTCGATCATCGGCCCCACGGTGAGGAACGCCAACTGTGCGGTCGGCGAGAACATCCGCAGGCTGGCGGCGACGAAGGCGTCGGCCTCCGAACACAGGGCGAGCACGACGGCGAGCAGGCCCAGCGCCACGACGGATCCCCATCCGGCCCCGGCGAACGAGGCCAGCACCGACCGCGGCACGACCGTCTGCAGGGTGGCGGCGGCCGCGGCCCCCACGACGAGCAGGCCGCCCGCCGAGAGCAGGTCGTGCTCGGCGGTTGCCGTGAACGTCGTCCACGGGCCGCCCCCGCGCTCCTGCAGGGCGCGCCTCTGGTCCAGTCGTCTGGTGAGAAACCCTCCGGCGACCGCGCGGTTGCCCCCGTCCAGGGCGGCCCACACCAGACCGACGACCACCGAGGCCAGGAGCCCGGCGGCGAGCCGCGCGAGCACCATCGCGGGCCTGCCGGGGAACGCCACGGCCGTGGCTACCAGGACGACCGGGTTGATGGCCGGCGACGCGAGCAGGAACGCCAGGGCCGCGGCGGGTGTCACCCCGCGGTCCACCAGACGGCGGGCGATCGGCACCGAGGCGCACTCGCAGGCCGGCAGTGCCGCGCCGGCGATCGCCGCGACAGGCACCGCGAGGACGACGCGGGAGGGCACCGCGCGTGCGAGCAGCGTCGCGGGCACGACCGCGGCGATGGCCCCGCTGACGACCACCCCGAGCACCAGGAAGGGCACCGCCTGCACCACGAGGGCCATGAAGACCGTCTGCCATGCCGCCACCACGGGCGTGGACAGGACACCCGCCAGCCGGTCTCGCGCGACCAATGCGGACACCAGCAGCGCGCCGACGATCCACAACGGCAACAGACCACTCGCCGTCGCGGGGCCGCCCGGGGGCTGTCGGGTGGCCCTGCCACGGTCGGCCGCCTCCGACGCCGCAGCCACCGGACCAGGAGAGTCCGCCGTCGTGCCGTCCGGCGCTGCGGGCGTGGACACGCTCCTGCCCCGCCCTGGCGCTGTGGTCACGACGGCAACCTAGAGAGGTACCGCCGCCGTGGCCGGCGGTACGGCCGGTCATCCTGCGATCTGCCGTGGCGTCGGTCGGCCGGTCCGCGGGCAGCCCTCCTCCGAATCCTGAGCGCCTCCGGTGGCGTCCGGCAGCTACGGCCGGGAGGGCAGCAGGCCGTCCGGCAGCGGGGTCTCCTCCAGGACGCAGGCGGCGACGTCCGGTCCGCTCAGCCAGGTGCAGAGGTGGTCGAGCCGGCCGGCGAGTTCCGCGCCGGGCACGACGAGCGGCTCGCTCCAGGCGCCGGTCCAGCCCACGAGGATCGTCGCCGCAGACGCGCACCGTGCCAGGCAGCCGCTGCGCACCAGCACCCCGCCCGGGGTGCTCCTGATCGTGGCCGCCAGCCGCTCCCTCACCTGGTGGGTCCCGGTCTCTCCTCGCTGCCAGGCGGACCGGCACGCCGCCCCGTCGCAGAGAACCACGAGCGGCCCTGGAGGGTCGGCGCGACCGCGCCTGCTCATCCGCTTCATGCCGGCCGCGCCTGGTGCTGCCCCTGCTCCCCACTCGCGGGCCCCAGCCAGGGTCCGAACCCGTCGGCGCGGCCACGCCACCAGCGCCGGCCTCGCGCGATCTGGGCGTCGGTGAGGAGGATCTGGTCGAAGGCCCGTACGACGTGATCCCGCCGTTCGTCGACGCCGGTGATCACCAGTCTGCTGGAGGGAGCCCCCGTCGACGGCGCCGTCGCCGCGCAGGCGTCCGGCGTCCAGAGCCACGCCGGGCCGCCGGCTCGGAGGGGGGTCGAACCGATGGCCAGCTGGCCGCCGGCGCCGTCCCACAGCGTGATCTCGTCAGGGCGGTTCGCGAGCCGCAACCGGCCCCGTCCGCGACGCGGGCCGGCCCCCAGGTCCTCGATCCTGTCGAACAGGCGTCCCGGATGGACCGGGCGCCACGAGTGCAGGTCGACGGTCCACACCCCGTCCCCGTCGACGGCACCGGAGGGGGCGGCCCGCGTCAGGTCCCCGCGAGGGTCGCCCGCAGGGGGCCCGTCGGGAGGCGCTCACTGAGGGCCACGGGCGTCCCAGGCGCGGTGAGGTGGGCGAGCAGCCGCGCCGCACGCGCCCGCGCCGGCGTGGTAAGCGCCACCGCGTCCGCGACATCGAGCTGAGCGGCGAGCACCTCGCCGACGGCGCGGCGATCCAGCGGCCCATGAGCCAGGGAGCGCTCGGCCAGGAGATCGTCACCGAGCAGGTCCTGCTCGAGCGTGTCGCCGGCCACGGCGGCGATCACCCCGGCGGGGACGACGCGGCTCGGTGCGCGAGCGGGTGTGAGTGCAGCCAGAACGGGTGCAGCGGACGCGGCCACGGGGAGGGCGGCGACGATCGCCGCCGGCGGGCGGGGGCCTGTCGTCAGCGTCGTGATCGCCGCGACGAGGTCGTCGCGCAGCGCGCATCCGACGCAGTCCCCGACCTCCAGCGGGACCGAGCGCTCCCGGACGCCCGTGGCGTCGTGCACGATCCTGGTCAGGACCGGCCCAGGTGACGCCGTGACGTCGTGCTGGACGACGACCGCGTCGTCCACGTCGCACAGCAGGGCGGAGACGACGACATCGCGCCCCACCGGGTCAACGCAGGTCACCGCAAGCAGGGGAACCTCGTGATCCACGAGCACCTCCAAAGTATTGAGAACGAGTCTCGTTACAGACTAGACGGCCCGGGTGAAGCCGTGCAGCACACCTGGCGAGTACAACCGCGAACGGTTCTCACTTCCAGTAGGGTTCGGCGTCATGCGCGTCTCGTTCACCGGCAAGGGCGGCAGCGGCAAGTCCACGCTGGCCGCCCTCTTCGTACGTCACCTGGCTCTGCAGGGCAGCACCGTGCTCGCCGTCGATGCCGACATCAACGTCCACCTGGGTTCGCTGCTGGGAGTCAGCACCGCAGATGACCTGGCGCTCTCGCTCGAGGGCAACGTCCGGGCGATCAGGACCCATCTGATGGGTGGCAACACGCTGATCGGAGGCGTGGAGCGGTTCCTCAAGTCGACGCCGCCAGGTCCGGGCTCGCGGCTGGTCACCCTGGACGACGACGATCCCGTGATCCGGGGCTGGTCCGTCCGGACGCCGGACGGCGCGCGGTTCGCCCATGTCGGCACCTACGAGGCCGACGCGATCGGCGCGTCGTGCTACCACACGAACCTGGGGATCCTGGAGAACCTGCTGTCCCACCTGGTGCTCGAGGACGGGCAGTGGGTGGTCTGCGACATGGTCGCCGGCACCGACGCCTTCTCCAACACCCTGCACGCCCAGTTCGACCGGATCTTCGTGGTCGTGGAGCCGACCCCGGAGTCGGTGACTGTCGCCGTCCGCTACCTGGAGCTGGCGGATGCCGCCGGTGTGCAGGAGGCCGTCGCCCTGGTCGGCAACAAGGTCGCGGACGAGGGTGACCGGCAGTGGCTCACGGCCGCGCTGGGCCGCGACCTCGTCGCGGAACTCCCGCACGTGCCCGGGCTCAAGCGCGCCCGCCAGGCAGGCCGCCCCGCGTCGCCTGCCGACCTCGGCGCCCTGGACGTCCTCCCCCGGCTGGAGGCGGCGGCCTGCAGCGGCGGCCTGACCGGCGCCCGGCGTGCCGCCCTGCTGCGCAGCCTGCACCTGCGTCTTGCCGAGCAGGACTGGGTGCGTGCCGGCTACGGCGACGTGCTCGGCCAGCTCGCCGACGATTCCGACCACGCGCACGCGTGACCGCGTCGATCTCCGCTGCCGTCCGGGACCGGCGGGAGGCCGACCCCGTGGTGCCGCCGCCGCTGCGGGCGCGGGTGGACGGCGAGCTCGCGGCGCTGCTGCAGCAGCAGGACCTGCTGCGCTCCCTCGTCGATGCGTTCGGCAGCCCGCTCAACGTGGTGCTGCCGCATCAGCTCACCCGCAGGACCGCGGGCTTCCGCGAGATGTTGCGCAGGCAGCCGATGGGTCACCGGATCTTCCTCGCGCACAAGCCCAACCGGTCATCGGCGCTGATCCGGCAGGCGGCGGTCGACGGCGTCGACCTGGACGTCGCGTCGGCCGGTGAGCTCGCCCACGGGCTGGTGAACGGGTTCGCCGGCCGCCGGATCGAGGCGACCGGCCCGAAGAACGCGGACTTCCTGCGGCTGGCGCTGCAGCACGACGTCCTGGTCCAGGTCGACAACGTCGACGAGCTGCGACAGCTCGACCACCTCGCCGCGGCCCTGGGGTGCCGTCGCCCCGTCGACGTCACCCTGCGGGTCGCCGTCCCCGGCACCGCCGACACCAGGTTCGGCCTCGCGCCCGACGTCGCCCGCGCGGTGATCGACGACCTCGCGGGGCGATCGGCGTCGCTTCGCCTGCACGGGCTCGGCGTGCACCTCACCTCCGGTGGTCTGCGCGAGCGGCTGGCCGCCTTCGACGTGCTCGTCGGGCTGCACGTGCAGGCCCTGCGCCGCGGCGCGAACCCGGTCGCGATCGACGTCGGCGGCGGCTTCGGCGTCCAGACCCTCGCCGACCCGTCGGCGTGGCCGGTGTACACGGCGGCCGTGAAGGCCGGGCTGCTCGGCCGAGGCCCCACCCTGACCTGGAACGACGAGACGTTCGGGCTGCGCGTCGAGGGTGACCGGGTTGTCGGTTCCGCCGTGCTGCCGGACCTCGCCCGCAGCGGTGGAGGCGCCGCCGAGCTGGAGGAATTCCTGACCGCCGACGCGACGCACGGCGGCGCGGCGCGCCGACGCAGCGTGACCGACGTCCTGGCCGACCTCGGGCTGCAGCTGCACTGCGAGCCGGGCCGGTCCGTCTACGACCAGTGCGGCCTGACCCTGGCCCGGGTCTGCTTCGTCAAGCGCTCCCCCGGCGGCGCCTGGCTGGTGGGTCTCGACGCGAACCGCAGCTCACTGGGCATCCCCGATCGCGAGCTGTTCCTCGACCCCGTCGTCCTGCCCGCTGCCATGGGGACCGGCGGCGCGGTCGGCGTCCACCTCGTCGGCAACCTGTGCCACCCCGCCGACATCCTGTCGCGGCACCTGGTCCGGCTCGAGGCGATGCCCGTCGCCGGCGACGTGCTGGCCTTTCCCAACACGGCCGCCTACGTCATGGACTTCACCGAGTCGTCCACGCTCCTCCAGCGCACCGCGGCCAAGGTCGCCGTCGCCCGCCGGGGCGACCGCTGGCGATGGTGGCGCGACGAGGACTACGAACCGGCGCTCCCGGAGGCGAGGCCGTGATCTACGACAGCATCACCGACCTGATCGGCAACACTCCCCTGCTCCGGCTCCCCGCTGCCACGCACACCGCCGCAGGCCTGCCCGCCGCGACCGCCGAGCTCGTCGACGTCCACGCCAAGCTGGAGCTGCTCAACCCGTTCGGGTCGGTCAAGGACCGGATCGCCTGGGGCATGCTGCGCCCCGTCCTGGACGACGTCCGCGCCGCCGCCGCGACCGTCGTTGAGTCCTCCAGCGGCAACACGGCCACGGCGTTGCAGGTGCTCTGCTCCGTCCACGGCGTCCCGTTCCGCACCGTGACGAACCGGATCAAGGTCGAGGAGTCCCGCGACCTGCTGCTCACCCTCGGCGCCGAGGTGCGCGAGCTGCCCGGCAGCAGTGACTGCCACGACCCGACCGATCCGAACGACCCGGTCCTCGTCATCGAACGTGAGGTCGCCGGGGCCGGCGGGAGGCTCCACCACACCTCGCAGTACACGAACCCGGCCAACGTCGAGGCCCATCACGCCACCGGGGAGGAGATCGCCGCCGACCTTCCCCGCGTCGATCTGTTCGTGGCCGGGCTGGGTACCACCGGCTCCTCCCGCGGTATCGCCGAGCGGCTGCGGGTGGACAACCCGGGCCTGACCGTCGTCGGTGTGGTGACCCGGGCGGGTGATCACATCCCCGGCCTGCGTACCGCGGACGAGCTGTTCGAGGTCGGCCTGTTCGACCGGCGCCTCTACGACGACGTCGTCACGGTGACCTCGGCGCAGGCCGCCGACGCCATGCTCCTGCTGGCACGCACCGCCGGCCTGATGGCCGGGCCCAGCACCGGGGCCGCGTACACGGCCCTCGCCGCCACCCTGGGTCAGAACCCCGTCGTCGCGCCGGATGGCGCCCGCGCGGTGGCGCTCTTCCTGGCCTGCGACCGGCTCGAGGGGTACCTGAGCTGGGTCCGCGCCCGTCGCCCCGAGCTGTTCGGCCTGCCCACCAGCCTGTACGCCGTCCGCGGCGTCGACGCCGTGGACCCCACGGTGACCCTGCCCGTCGAGGAGGTGGACGCGTGGCTCGCGCACGGGCCCGCCCTGGTGGTGGACACGCGCAGCGCCCTCGGCTTCGCCGCCGGGCATCTGCCGGGCGCCGTCAACATCCCCGACCACGCCCTGGAACTGGTGCTCGAGGACGGCCTGCCCTTCGCGGACGACGCCCGCGTGCTGCTCACCTGCGCCGTCGGGGAACGGTCCGCCCGCTACGCCACGGTGCTCCGCGAGACCGGCGTGGACGCCCGGAGCCTGCAGGGCGGCGTCACCGGCTGGCGGGACGCCGGGATGCCGGTGCAGCCGTCGCGGACCCTGGTCTGGTGACCCGGTGACGACGACCCCGTGGGACGACGACCGTACGGCCGCGTTGCGCGAGCAGTTCCCGTTCCTCATGGCGCACCCCGAGCTGGTCTACCTCGACGCCGCGGCGACCACGCCGATGCCGGACGCCGTCGTCGCCGCCGTGCACCGACACCTGACTGTGCGTGGCGTCAATGCCGGGCGCGGGGCCTACCGACTGGCCGGGGAGGTGCAGGGCGAGGTCGAGCAGGTCCGCGCGGAGGTCGCCGGGTTCGTCGGTGCGGACGCCGACGGTCTGGCGTTCACCAGCGGCGCCACCCAGGCGTTCGACGTGCTCGGTCGCGGCTGGGCCGAGCACCGCCTGCAGGAGGGCGACGAGATCATCCTCGGGACCGCCGACCACGCCGCCACGGTCGGGCCCTGGTTCGCGCTCGCCCGCCGCCGCGGACTGCGCATCGTGCCCTACCGACTCACCGCGTCCGGTGATCCGGACGTCGCCGACCTCGCCGCCCGCGTGACGACACGCACGGCCGTGGTCGTCGTCCCGCACGTGCACCACGTGCACGGCGAGCGCGCCGACGTCGCAGGCATCCGCGCCGCCGCCGGCCCTGCCCCCGTCCTGGTGCTCGACGCGACGCACAGCGTCAGTCACGTCCCCGTCGACGTCGAGGACCTGGACGTCGACGCGGTCGTGTTCTCCGCGCACAAGGTCTTCGGGCCACCCGGCGTGGGCGTGCTCTGGCTCTCACCCCGCCTGCGTGAGCAGCTGACCGACGTCTGGTCGGGGGGCATCGCGACAGGCACCCGTGGCGTCGCCGCGGCCGTCGAACGCGGCACCCTCAACACCCCGGGCATCATGGGGCTCGGAGCCGCGCTGCGGTTCGTGCGCCAGCTCGGCCTCGACCAGATCCACGCCCAGGTCAGCACGCTCACGCACACCCTCGTCGGCGAACTCCGGCGCATGTCCGGCGTCCGGCTGCTCCCCGGGGTCTGGGCGAGCAGCTGCGGGCGCGGGTACGGGATCGTGTCGCTGGACGTACCGGGCGTCCCGGCGGCCGACGTCGGGTACGTGCTCGACCAGCAGGGCATCTGCGTGCGGGCGGACTCCCA
>DATKNA010000246.1:0-3339 GCA_035541595.1 Kineosporiaceae bacterium
CATACGGGCAGGCGGCGTCACTAGCGGCTGGGCCGAACACGCCGCGGATGCCGGTGCCGTCGGGGTCGGTCGCCACGGTGCCTTCGCTCGTGCAGTGGCCGGTCGAGGTGAGGACGATCGCATCGCCCAGGCGAGCATAGACGCCGCCCGAGCAGTAGCCCCACAGGGGCTGCCCGGCGAGGACCGGTGGGTCGTACACGGGGGTTGTCCGGCCCGGCACCATCACGCGCGAAGTCACGAGGGCCGCGGTCACGATGACGAGGCCGACTAGGACGGCACGAAGGACATGGATCGGCCCGATCCGGTTTCGCGGCGGTGCCACTGCGCCCCGGCGATCCTGAGTGTGTCTGACGTTCACCCGGAAGGCCCCCGCGCGAGGACCGACAGCCGTGGAACACGACTGCGACCCATGGCTGTCAGTTGGTGTCGTGTAATCGGGTCCCGGCCAACAGGCGGCGGCCTCGCATGTCGAAGCAGGGTGGTGGAGATGGGGGAGAGTCGAACTCCCCGTCCAGAGCCCTTCGCCTGGAACCGCTACGAGCGTGTCCGATGCTTTTCGTCAGCCGTCACGGCGCCCATCGGCAGGCTCCGCGTCGGCCCATCAGCGTGTCCCTAGATCGGGCTTTGTCCCGGCGTACGCCGCCTCTGCCGGTCCGCACCTCCGCTGAGTGACGCTTCCACGGCCCGCGGAGGGGAGACCGCTTCCACGCTCACCTTACGGCCTAGGCCGCGAGGGCGAGAGCAGGCTGCTTGTTGGCAGGTACTTCGATTGCCGCCTGTTTAGCGAGGCCTGACGGCACCTCGGCTCGCGTCTCCAGACAGCCAGACCCTGTCGAGACCACGCATCCCCACAAGGCCGAACCGCCGGTTCGGGGCGCGAATCCTACACCCGACCGGGGGCCGGCGGCCAGCGGAGGCGGATGCAGCCGAGTTGTCGCCTGGGGGCCGATGCCGGTCGGTGGTTGACAGGGGCGGCGCCGCTGGGCACCCTCGGGTCATGCCCACGCGACGCGTGACCTGGCGGCGGTCCGACGAGGTCCGCACCGACGAGCACTGCACGCTCTCGGTGCGCGACGCCGGGTTGTCGCTGGTGGGGACGGTGCTCGGCGCGGAGGGCGGGCAGCCGGTCCGCGTCGAGTACCGGGTCCTCGCCGACGGCGCCGGCGCCACGACCGCCGTCCACGTGCGCGACCTGCGCGGGTTCGCCCAGCGCACCCTCACGCTGGCGCGGACCGCCAAGGGCGCGTGGACGGTCGACGGCACGCCGTCCCCGGCGCTGCGCGGCTGCATCGACGTCGACCTCGGCTGCAGCCCGTCGACCAACACCCTGCCGATCCGCCGGCTGCGCCTCGGCCTCGGCGGCTCGGCGACGATCCAGGCCGCCTGGGTCCGGTTTCCGGAGCTCACCGTCCACAAGACGCCGCAGACGTACACGCGGCTCGACGAGTTCACGTACCGCTACGCGAGCGGCACGTTCGAGACCGAGCTGGTCGTCGACGACGACGGCGTGGTGGCGCACTACGGGCCATGGGAACGCACCGGCGTGGCGGCCGGCCTCGACGACACCGAGCCGCTCGACAGCCGCTAGGCGGGGCAGCGCTGGGCGATCCCGCGACGTAGGATTCGCGACCATGATCCACCCGGCCATCGTCTCGGCCGCGTTCATGCTGTCGCGGCTGCTGCTCGTGACCGGCGCGGCGGCGATGCTGGCCGCGTTCGTGCGGAGGCGGTGAGGCGGGCGTCGTGCGGTCGGCGAGGCCCGGCCTTCCCGCACCCGCGACCTCGACGCGACGCGAGGTGGCGCCCGGTACCATCGGCCGATGCGGCTGATCCCCTGGGAGGAGGAGCGCCTCCAGCTGTTCGCGGCGGCCGAGCTGGCCCGCCGGCGTCGCGCGTCGGGGCTGCTGCTCAACCACCCCGAGGCCGTGGCGCTCATCTGCGACGCGATGCTCGAGGCCGCGCGTGCCGGGCGGACCTACGCAGAGGTCGAGGCGTTCGGGCGCGCCGCGGTCGAGCCCGACGAGGTGCTGCCGGGCGTGCGCGAGCTGCTCGACGAAGTCCGCCTCGAAGTGCTCTTCGGCGACGGCACGCGGGTGGTCGCCCTTGTCGACCCGCTCGACCGCGGCCAGCCCGCGGACCCGTTCGGCCCCGGCGCGCTGGTGATCGGCGACCCGTCCGACGTGCTGCTGGGCGAGGGCCGCGAGACCCGCGAGCTCGTGGTGGCGAGCACGTCGCGACGTCGGGTCCGCGTCTCGTCGCACTTCCCGTTCCACCGGGTCAACCCCAGGCTCGTGTTCGACCGCGAGGCGGCCCGCGGCTTCCGCCTCGACCTGCCGTCGGGCGCCTACACCGGCTGGGAGCCGGGCGAGACGAAGACGGTCCGGCTGGTCCGGCTGGGCGGACGCGCCGGGACGACGACGAACGCCGGCGACGCCGGGTCGGGCACCTCATGAGCCGTCTCTCGGCGGAGGCGTACCGCACGCGATTCGGCGCCACGGTCGGCGACCGGGTGCGGCTGGGCGACACCGACCTGTGGGTCCGGGTCACCGAGGACCGCACGGCCCGCGGCGACGAGCCGGTCTGGGGGTACGCGAAGAACCTGCGCAGCCGGATCGCGCAGGACGACGCCGCGACCGGCCCGTCGGAGCTCGACATCGTGGTCACCGGCGCGCTCGTCATCGACCCCGTCCTCGGTGTCGTCAAGACCGACATCGGCATCAAGGACGGACGCATCGCGGGGATCGGGCGGGCCGGCAGCCCCGAGATCAGCGACGGCATCGACCTGGTGGTGGGGCCGCACACGAAGCCCTTCATGGCGTATGGGCTGATCGCGACGCCGGGCGGGGTCGACACCCACGTCCACACCATCGGGCCCGAGCTGCTCCCGCCCGCGCTGTCCGGCGGCGTGACGACGCTCATCACGGCCGGCTTCGAGGAGCCGCCGTTCGCGATGGAGCGCGTGCTCGCCGGTCTGGAGATGTGGCCCGTCAACGTGGGGATGCAGGCGGGCGCCCGCGCGATCGAGGACGGCCACCTCGACGCCCTGCTCGAGGCCGGCGCCACGGGCTTCAAGATCCACGAGGACAACGGCGCCTACCCGGACCTGATCGACCACGTGCTGCGCTACGCCGACGCCCGCGATGTCACGGTCAGCCTCCACACCGACGGCCTGCACGAGTCGGCCGAGCTCGAGGACACGGTGGCGGCCATCGCCGGGCGGACCGTCCACGCGTACCACGTCGAGGGGACGGGCGGCGGCCACGTGCCCGACCTCCTGGGGCTCGTGCGCGAGCCGTCGGTCCTGTGCTCGTCGACCACGCCCACGCTGCCGTTCGGGAT
>DATKNA010000247.1:0-5565 GCA_035541595.1 Kineosporiaceae bacterium
GAGGTCGAGGCGGCGGGCCAGCAGCCCCGCGGCCAGCCGTGCGGGGAAGGTCGTCGTCGGCACGACGGGAGCATCGCCGACCGCGGCTCATGGTCGCCAACGGGTTCCGGCTGGCACCGGCCCGCTCCACCGCCGGCCGACCCGGCCGAACGCGCGCCGACTCCGCGGAGCACCGATTGCCGGAGGTCCTAGACTGCCCCGGTGCTCGAACCTGTCCCCGGCCGAGCCAGTGGTGTCGGCTCGTGGCCGGGGACGGACGTCCTGGACACCCTGCGGATCACGCTCGGCGAGCTTCCGGAACCACACGTGCCCTACGTGCCGGAGCTGCCGGCGCGCGGGCCCGGCGCCGATCTCGTCGGCCGGGCGGCGGCGCTGCTCGTCGATCTGCCCGTGGACCTGCAACCCGCGGGTTGGCGGCTGGTCGACCGGCCCGGGCGTGACCTCGCCCGGGCACGGGCCTGGCTCCGCCAGGATCTCGACGCCCTCGCCGAGGTCGCGGAGGGCTACGCCGGGCCGCTGAAGATCCAATGCTGCGGACCGTGGACCCTCGCCGCCGGCCTCCACCTACCGCGGCTCGAACGAGCCGTCGTCGACGCCGGGGCATCGCGCGACCTCGTCGGCTCGCTCGCCGAGGGGCTCGCCCGGCACGTGGCCGAGGTCCGACGGCTCGTCCCCGGGGCCGAGGTCGTCGTGCAGCTCGACGAGCCGTCCTTGCCCGCCGTCCTGTCCGGCGCGCTGCCCACGGCCAGCGGCTTCGGGCGGCTGCGGGCGGTCGAGGAGAGCGTCGCGGTGGACGGGCTGAGGACCGTGCTGGACGCGGTCCGCGTGTCCGGGGCGGTCGCCACCCTGGTGCACTGCTGTGCTGACGACCCGCCGGTCGAGGTCCTGTCGCGGACCGGCGCGCAGGGGCTGTCCCTGGACGTGTCCCGGCTGGGCAGAGCGGGCTGGGAGGCGGTCGCGACGGTCGTCGAGGCCCGCGTCGCGCTGTGGGCCGGGGCCGTCCCGACGACCGGCACCGTCCCGTCGGTGTCGACGGCGGTCGACGCCGTCTGGAGCCGCTGGCGCACCCTCGGCCTCGACGCCGCCCTGCTGGCCGGGGTCGTCCTCACCCCCGCCTGCGGCCTGGCGCGTTCGAGCCCGCAGGACGCGCGGGCCCGGCTGGCCCGCACGCGCCAGGCAGCGGCGGCGCTGGCGGAGCGTGCGGCGGAGGAGGCCTGACCGGCGAGGCTCGCTGACGCCGCCGCCGGGGCGCAGCCCCCGATCGGTTCCGCTCGTGATCGCCACCCGTTCAGTGCGTGATCGCCACTCGTTCGGCGCGTGATCGCCACCCGTTCAGTGCGTGATCGCCACGCGTTCGGCGCGTGATCGCCACCCGTTCGGCGCGTGATCGCCACGCTGGCGGCGCGTGATCGCCACTCGTTCGGCGCGTGATCGCCACCCGTTCGGCGCGTGATCGCCACGCTGGCGGAGTCCAGGGCCGGGTCTGCGACGATGGCCAGGTCGATGGTGTGGTCGCCGGTGTTGCTCCGCCGGCGTGGCGATCACATCGCGGCCCGCGGCCGGGGAGGACGGCGACCGCTGGTCCTTCCCCACTCACCGACCCCCTGGCGTGACTCACCGACGCCCTGGCGTGCGCCATTCGGTCGCCCGGACGCTCGGCATGATCTTGTGCCGCCGATGGAAGTGCGCGCCGGCGAGGACGGGTCGTCGTGTCGGTGGGGTCGGGTCGTCGTGTCGGTGGGGTCGGGCAGGATGTCGGCGTGGCCCAGGACCAGGCGGTAGGCGTGCAGGACGTCGAGGACGTGCGGGACCTCGCCGGGCAGCCGACCGTGGAGCAGGCGCCGATCCCCGCCGCGGCGCGCCACCGGTGGGAGGAGCTCGCCGAGGAGATCCGCGCGGCCCAGTTCGCCTACTACGTGCGGGACGCCCCGACCATCTCGGACGGCCAGTACGACGACCTCATGCGGGAGCTCGAGGCGCTCGAGAGTGAGCACCCCGGCCTGCGGACGCCGGACTCGCCCTCGCAGACCGTCGGCGGGACGTTCTCCACCGAGTTCGCGCCGGTCGACCATCCCGAGCGGATGCTCAGCCTCGACAACGTCTTCAACGAGGAGGAGCTGCGGGCCTGGGCCGAGCGGGTGGTGCGCGACGTCGGCACGGCGGCCGCCGCCGAGGTCACCTTCCTGTGCGAGCTGAAGATCGACGGCTTGGCGGTCGATCTCGTGTACGAGGGCGGCCGCCTGGTCCGGGCGGCAACCCGCGGGGACGGCCGGACGGGGGAGGACGTGACGCTGAACGTGCGCACCATCGAGGGCGTCCCGCACGTGCTCGTCGGCGAGCACGTCCCGGAGCTCGTCGAGGTCCGCGGCGAGGTCTTCTTCCCGGTGGCCGCGTTCGCCGACCTCAACGGCGCGCTGGTGGAGTCCGGGAAGGCGCCGTTCGCGAACCCGCGGAACGCCGCCGCGGGCTCCCTGCGGCAGAAGGACCCGCGGGTCACCGCCACCCGGCCGCTACGGCTGCTGGTGCACGGCATCGGGGCACGACGCGGGTTCGACGTCGAGTGGCAGTCGCAGGCCTACGAGCTGCTCCAGGGCTGGGGCCTGCCGGTCGCCGGCACCTACCGGGTGGTGCCGGCGTTCGGCGGCGTCCTGGCGTACGTCGAGAACTACCGGGAGCACCGGCACGACCAGATCCACGAGATCGACGGCGTCGTCGTCAAGGTCGACGAGGTCGCCCTGCAGCGCCGCCTCGGCGCGACGAGCCGCGCCCCGCGGTGGGCGATCGCGTTCAAGTACCCGCCGGAGGAGGTCAACACCAGGCTCCTCGACATCCGGGTCAACGTCGGGCGCACCGGCCGGGTGACGCCGTACGGGGTGATGGAGCCCGTGCTCGTGTCCGGCTCGACCGTGGGCATGGCCACGCTGCACAACGCGCAGGAGGTCCGCCGCAAGGGCGTGCTGATCGGCGACGTCGTCGTCCTGCGCAAGGCGGGCGACGTCATCCCCGAGATCGTCGGCCCGGTCGTGGAGGCACGCCACGGTACCGAGCGGGCGTTCGTCATGCCGACCCGGTGCCCTGAGTGCGGCACCGCGTTGGCGTACGAGCGGGAGGGTGACGCCGACATCCGCTGCCCGAACGCGCGGACGTGCCCCGCCCAGCTGCGTGAGCGGATCTTCCACGTCGCCGGCCGCGGCGCGTTCGACATCGAAGCGCTCGGCTACGAGGGCGCGATCGCCCTGCTCCAGGCCCACGTCGTGGAGGACGAGGGCGACCTGTTCTCCCTCGACGCCGACGGGCTGCGCCGGGTCCCGCTCTACACCCGCAAGGACGGTGAGCTGTCCGCGAACGGCGTCAAGCTCCTCGACAACCTGCAGATCGCACGGACCCGCCCGCTGTGGCGGGTCCTCGTGGCGCTGTCGATCCGCCATGTCGGCCCGACGGCCGCCCGGGCCCTGGCCCAGTCGATGGGGTCGATCGAGCGCATCCGCACCGCCACGGTGGAGGAGCTCGCCGCCGTGGACGGCGTCGGGCCGGTGATCGCGGAGGCCGTGCTCGAGTGGTTCGACGTCGACTGGCACCGCGAGATCTTCCGGAAGTGGGCGGCGGCCGGCGTGTCCATGGCGGACGAGCGGCTCGGATCCGCCCCCCGAACGCTGGAGGGCCTCACCGTGGTCGTCACCGGCAGCCTCGAGGGCTTCAGCCGGGACGAGGCCAAGGAGGCGATCCTGACGCGCGGCGGCAAGGCGTCGGGGAGCGTGTCGAAGAAGACCGACTTCGTCGTCGTGGGGGAGAACCCGGGCGGCAAGGCGGACACGGCCCGCCGGCTCGGGGTGCGCATCCTCGACGAGGCGGGCTTCCGGCGGCTCCTCGACGGCGGTCCGGGCGCGGTCCGGCCGAGTGAGACGGCCGAGTGAGACGGCCGAGTGAGACGGTCGAGTGAGACGGTCGAGTGAGACGGTCGAGGCGGAGGGCTAGAGCGGCCGATCCCGGCCTACCCCCGCTGCTGCGCCGCCGGGCGGCCGTCTTGCGCCGTCGCCGGCGCGGGCAGACCGGAGGCGAACCGGCCGGACCGTTCCCCGGCACCGTGGTGGGCCTGCTTGTCCTCGTACATCGCGATGTCCGCGGCCGCCAGCACCTTCTCGACGTCCTGCGCGGAGGCCACCTCGCCGCTGGCGGTCCCGACGCTGACGGCCCAGGGCAGGCCCAGGACGCCGGCGCTGCCGGTCAGCCGGATGCGCAGCCGGTGAGCGAGCTGCTCCAGACCGTGGGCCCCCGCGCCTGGCACGAGCAGGGCGAACTCGTCGCCGCCGAGGCGGACCAGCGCGTCGCCGGCACGGCTGACCCCGGCGAGCCGGTCGGCGATCTCGACGAGCACGGCGTCCCCGGCCGCGTGTCCCAGCTCGTCGTTGATCCGCTTGAAGCCGTCGACGTCCAGGCACACGGCGCCGAGCCGGCCGCCCCGCTCGGCGAGACCCGCGCAGGCCGCGCCCAGCCCCCGGCGGTTGAGCAGCCCGGTGAGCTGGTCGCGGGTCGCCTGCTCCGCGAACGCGTCGGTGAGGGCCTGCACCTGGGCGTGGCCGCGGGCCCGCAGCGTGTGCAGGACGTGCGAGGCGCCGATCGCGATCGCCAGCGAGGCGCCGAGCTCCGCCCAGCCGTGCACCTCGATGTGCCGCACGGCCGTCGGCAGGAAGCCTGCCGCCGCGACGGCGTCGACGGCCAGCAGCCAGCGGGCGAGCGGCAGGACGGCGCCGGAGGCCAGCACCGTCAGTAGCAGGGGACCGGTCGTGAGCGGGTCGGCGGTCAGGACCACGTGGTAGGCGGCGTTGACCCCGCAAGCGACCGCGCAGACACCGGCCGCGTGCGCTGCGCCAGCGACGCAGGGCCTCCGCCGCCGGTACCAGGCGCCGACGCCGGCGCAGACGAGCGCGGCGGCCCCGGACCCTGGGGCGAGCTGCCACGCGTGCGGGCCGCCCAGCAGGGCGTCGCAGCAGGCGAACAGGCCGACCAGCGCCGCCACGCCGAACGCTGCGCCGGACAGGCCGGCGCTGAGGGAGATCTCCGCGACGGGCGCACCCGGCCGGGCCGCCGTGGAAGCCATGCTGATGCGTCGGCCCGGGCGTGACCCGGCTGGAGCGGCCGGAGGCGTGAGGTGACTGCGTCGCCGCCGGGTGTGCACCCGTTCCGCCGCATTGCACGGGTTGTGGCCGGTCGCCGAGGGCGTCAGAGCGGCAGATCGCGTGCAACCCAGGACAGCGCGTGCACGGAGACCGCCGTGCGGAGAGGGCCGCGGCGGCAGCCGGCGTCGGTCCGGCCCGGGCCCGCCGGTAGGATCGAGGGTCGCCTGCCAGACCGTCCCCCGGGAGCGCCATGTCCGCCATCTCGCGCGCGGAGGTCGCACACCTCGCCGCGTTGGCCCGCATCGACCTGCGACCCGACGAGCTCGACCGGCTCGCCAGCCAGCTCGACGTCATCCTGGACGCGGTCGCCACGGTCCAGAAGGCCGCCGGTGAGGACGTCCCGGCCGCGTCGCACCCCATGCCGCTGACCAACGTCACCCGGCCGGAC
>DATKNA010000248.1:0-5092 GCA_035541595.1 Kineosporiaceae bacterium
TTGGCGTGCTTGTCGGTGCGGAATTCGATCTTTCCGCCCTTGATCTCCTCGACCGCCTTCGCGACGTCCATGGTCACGGTGCCGGTCTTCGGGTTGGGCATCAGGCCGCGGGGGCCGAGCACCTTGCCCAGCCGGCCCACCTTGCCCATGAGGTCCGGCGTCGCGACAGCGGCGTCGAAGTCGGTGAACCCGCCGGCCACCTTCTCGATCAGGTCGTCGGAGCCGACGTAGTCGGCTCCCGCCGCCTCGGCCTGCACGGCACGGTCACCGGTGGCGAAGACCAGGACCCGAGCGGTCTTGCCGGTGCCGTTGGGGAGGTTGACGGTTCCGCGCACCATCTGGTCGGCCTTGCGGGGGTCGACGCCCAGCCGGAAGGCCACCTCCACAGTGGCGTCGTACGTGGTCGTCGAGGTCGCCTTGGCGAGCCGGACGGCGTCGAGTGGGGCGTAGAGCTTGTCGCGGTCGACCTTCTCGGAGGCCGCGCGGTAGGCCTTGCTGCGCTTCATTGCTGCTCCCTGAGTGGAGTCGTGGTCCTCGGGCCGCGCCGGGCCCTGCCACTACGGACGACTGGTCACATGGGGTAACGCTCAGCTCTCGACGGTGATACCCATCGAGCGAGCGGTCCCGGCGATGATCTTGGCGGCGTTCTCGACGTCCTTGGCGTTGAGGTCCTCGAGCTTCGTCTGCGCGATCTCACGCACCTGAGCCGCCGTGAGCCGGCCGACCTTCGTCTTGTGCGGCTCACCGGAGCCCTTCTCGACGCCCGCGGCCTTCTTGATCAGCTCCGCGGCGGGCGGGGTCTTGGTGACGAAGGTGAAGCTGCGGTCCTCGTAGACCGTGATCTCCACCGGGATCACGTTGCCGCGCTGCGACTCGGTCTGTGCGTTGTACGCCTTGCAGAATTCCATGATGTTGACGCCGTGCTGGCCCAGGGCGGGGCCGATCGGCGGGGCCGGCGTCGCCTGGCCGGCCTTGATCTGCAGCTTGATGACAGCTGAGACCTTCTTCTTCGGTGGCATGTCGGGTCCTAACGGCTGGGTGGCTGGTGGTTCTTCCCGGCTGCTGGGCTGTGCGGCCGGGAGTCTTCGGCAGACGGGCCGGGCGGATGTCGCATGCCCCGCGGCGGCCCGCCCGTGACTAGATCTTCGCGACCTGGTTGAAGGACAGCTCGACGGGGGTCTCGCGGCCGAAGATGGACACGAGGACCTTGAGCTTCTGCGCGTCGGGATTGATCTCGGAGATGGTCGCCGGGAGGGTCTCGAACGGGCCCTCCATGACGGTGACCGACTCGCCGACCTCGAAGTCGACGACCTTGACCTCGGCCTTCTGGGGTCGCGCCCCTCCCTCGACGGGCTGCAGGCTCGGCGCGAGCATCGAGAAGACCTCGTCGAGGCTGAGCGGGACGGGCTGGTGGGTGTGGCCGACGAATCCGGTGACGCCCGGCGTGTGCCGGACGGCTCCCCAGGACTCGTCGGTGAGGTCCATGCGCACCAGCACGTATCCCGGGATGCGCACGCGCCGGATCTGCTTGCGTTGCCCGTTCTTGATCTCGGTGACCTCCTCCATCGGGACCTCGACCTGGAAGATGTGCTCCTCCATGTTGAGGCTGGAGATCCGGTTCTCGAGGTTGGCCTTCACCCGGTTCTCGTAGCCCGCGTAAGAGTGGATCACATACCAGTCCCCCGGCATGCGACGCAGCTGCTGCTTGAACTCCGTGGCCGGGTCGACGACGGGGTGGACAGCCGGGTCGACGACTGGAACCACGACTGGGACGACAGGGTCGAGGCCGGCGGAGACGTCGTCGTAGGCCGTCGGCGTCGCGTGCACGGCGGCCAGGGCGGCTCCGCTCGCTCCGGCTCCGCTCGTTCCGGCTCCGTTCGTTCCGGCTCCGTTCGATCCGGCTCCGTCCGTTCCCGGGGCGCCGTCCGGTCCCAGAGGCCCGTCCCATCCGAGAGCGTCCGTCAGGGCGCCGTCCGTCCCCCGGTCCCCCACCGGCCGGTCGCCGGCGTCCGCCTCCTCGTCGTGGCGCCGGACCGGACCAGCCCCCGGACGGAGCGCGTCGGGGTCGTCAGGGCCTGGGCTGGGCACGGAGAACGGGTTCTGCTCGGACACGGTGTCGTTCCTACTTCCTGTTGCTTCTTCGGCTGTCGCGATGTCGTGGTGCCGGAGGGCCCGCCGGCGGCCCGGGGAACCGCCGGCGGACGCGATTCCGGCGCGGACGCGGCGGAGCGGTCAGGAGCCCCCGAAGACCCACAGCACGAGCTTGCCGAAGCCGAAGTCGAGCAGCGAGACATAGGTCATGACGGCGACCACGAAGACCAGCACCACGGAGGTGTACGTCAACAGCTCGTTGCGGGTCGGCCGGACGACCTTCTTGAGCTCGGCGACGACCTGCCGGAGGAACAGGCGGATGCGTGACACCCGGCCGGTGCGCTGCTCGCGGCCGGTGCTCGTCGATGTCGTGGTCACGCTCTCTCTCACCTGGTCATCGCGGGTCGTCGGGTCGGGGACTGGCGCCGCCCGGGGTGCGGCGTCGCCCGCCGCCGCGGACGGCGAGCGGGTCGCAGGGCAGGAGGGACTCGAACCCCCAACCGCCGGTTTTGGAGACCGGTGCGCTGCCAGTTGCGCTACTGCCCTAGGCACCGGCACACCGTGTCCGGGATCTGCGAGCAGACCGGATCACGGCAGCGGCCGACCGCCGGTAAGGGAGTCTACGCATCCGCACGGGTCCGGGTCGAACCCGCTCGCCGGTCTGCCGGCGGTCACCAGGCCGCCTCGTCCGCTCGTCGAGGGTGCCAGGATGGAGCCGTGACGCAGCAGACCGCCCCAGGTTCCCTGACCGTCGCCGGCCCCACGCCCACGCCGCGCGCCCGCATCTCGCGCCGCATCGGCGGGATCGCGGAGTCGGCCACGCTGGCCGTGGACGCCCGAGCCAAGGCGCTCAAGGCGGCGGGCCGGCCGGTGATCGGCTTCGGCGCTGGGGAGCCGGACTTCCCGACCCCCGACTACATCGTCCGGGCGGCGGTCGCCGCCTGCTCGCTGCCGGCGAATCATCGGTACAGCCCGACGGCCGGACTGCCGGAGCTGCGCGCGGCCGTGGCGGCGAAGACCGCGCGGGACTCGGGATACGAGGTCGGGCCTGAGCAGGTGCTCGTGACCAATGGCGGCAAGCAGGCCGTCTACCAGGCGTTCGCCACGCTGCTCGACCCCGGTGACGAGGTCTTGCTGCCCACGCCGTACTGGACGACGTACCCGGAGGCGATCCAGCTCGCCGGCGGCGTGCCGGTCGAGGTGTTCGCCGGCGAGGACCAGGGCTACCTCGTCACGCCTGACCAGCTCGAAGCGGCCAGGACGGCCCGGACGAAGGTCCTGTTGTTCTGCTCGCCCTCCAACCCCACGGGGGCGGTGTATCCGCCGGACCAGGTGCGCGCCATCGGGCAGTGGGCGCTCGATCACGGCGTCTGGGTGGTGACGGACGAGATCTATGAGCACCTCGTGTACGACGGCGTCCGGGCCGCCTCGATCGTCGCCGCCGTGCCCGAGCTCGCCGACACGGCCGTCGTCGTCAACGGGGTGGCCAAGACATACGCCATGACGGGTTGGCGGGTGGGCTGGCTCCTCGGTCCCAAGGACGTCGTCAAGGCCGCGACCAACCTGCAGTCGCACCTGACCTCGAACGTCAACAACGTCGCCCAGCGGGCTGCGGTCGCGGCGCTGCAGGGGGACCTGGCGGCGGTCGAGGCGATGCGGACCGCGTTCGACCGCCGGCGCCGCCGGATCGTGGAGATGCTCAACGAGATCGACGGGGTGGTCTGCCCGACGCCGCAGGGCGCGTTCTACGCCTACCCCTCGGTGCGGGGGGTGCTCGGGCGCGCCATCGCGGGCCGGACGCCGACGACGTCGGCGGAGCTGGCCGAGCTGATGCTCGACGCGGTGGAGGTGGCCGTGGTACCCGGCGAGGCCTTCGGGCCGAGCGGGTACCTGCGACTGTCCTACGCGCTCGGGGACGACGACCTCGTCGAGGGCGTGGGCCGGATCCAGAAGCTGCTCGGCTGAGCCCGCCGGTGTCCCTCGGTCGTCGTTCGGGTCAGCAGCGGCCCGAGGTGACGATCCAGGACTCCTGAAGGCCGAGGTAGAGCAGCGCCTCCTTGAGCGTGTCCCGTCGGGGCAGTTTCTCGAGGTATTCGGTCCAGAGCTCCTCGTCATGCCGCCATCGCCCGACGAAGTCGGCGAGTGACTCCGGCGTCGCGCGGGTCAGCCGCTTGCGGGACTCCTCGAGGGCGGCCAGCGCGTGGACGAGACGGGTGTGTTCGCTCTCGGTCGCGACGACGGAGAGCCGCCGCCGCAGCTCGGCGATGATCCGCTGGATGAGCCTGGTTCTCTTGGCGTGTACCGACCGCCAGTAGCCGGCCCCGAGCGCGACGGCGACGGGTAGGCCCTCGTGCAGGAGGTGGTAGAGCCCTTCGCCGAGGACGTCGCCGAACTCCTCGTCGCGGGCCCGTTCGGGTGAGGCGTACGGGTCGTACCGCTCCTGCCCCACGTCCGGGCCGGCGACGACACGTTGGCTCGCGATCGGTTCCCAGAGGAACAGCCAGTCCTCGTTGTAGATCGGCGGGAATCCCGGGAGCTGCCAGCCGTCCACGGCCACGAGCATCGCGCCGGCGCCGATGAAGACGTCCTGGTCGAGACCCAGGAAGTCCCGCCGGGCGTGATGGACCACCGAGTTGTCCGGGAAGTCGTCGCAGGGCCAGGCGGCCACGGTCGACTCTCCGGCGAGGAGGTGTTGCAGGGCGCTAACGACGCTCGGCGTCCGGAGCCGGCACAGATCGTCGTCGACGAAGAGCACCGTCGTCCGACCCGTCATGCGCGCGGCGGCGAGTCCGAGATTGCGCTTGCGGTTGGTGTCGACGTCCAGGCGCTGCCGGGCGGCCGGGTGGTCGTCGGTCAGCCACGTGTCAGGAGCACGCAGCAGATCCCGGTGCAGGAGATCCGCGGCTGTGACGGCGACCCCTGGCCACAACCGCTCGACGGCGTGGCGCACCCACCAGGCCTGGTTGCCCTTGCTGCACAGGAACAGGAGCGGCCAGCCCAG
>DATKNA010000249.1:0-4913 GCA_035541595.1 Kineosporiaceae bacterium
TCGCCCTCACCGTCGCGCTGCGCCGCCACGGCCGGCCGGCGACGCCGGTGTCCGGCCCGCGGCCGCTGCGCGACGTCCGGCTCGTCGTCGGCAGCGGCGGCGTGCTGCGCCACGCGGGTCGGGCGGCGCGGCACCGGATCCTGGCCCCCGCGCTCGCCGACCACGGCGGCGGGTGGCGGGCGCCCGAGTCGGCGCGGACGGCCGTCGACGGCCGGTATGTGCTGTTCGCGGCCGGCCTCCTGGCCGCCGAGCACCCGGCCGCGGCCCGGGCGCTGGTCCGCGGTGCGACGATGACCCCGTGACCGTCGACCGCGTGGCGAGCAGCACCGGGCCGCTGCCCGTCACCGTTGCGGACGTCGAGGCCGCCCGGGAGCTACTGGCCGGCGTCGTCCGCCGCACGCCCGTCGAGCCCAACCGGGCCCTGGCCGCCAAGGTCGGCGGACCCGTGGTGCTGAAGTGCGAGAACCTGCAGCGGGCCGGGTCGTTCAAGATCCGTGGCGCGTACACCAGGATCTCCCGGCTGACCGAGGAGCAGCGGGCGCACGGGGTGGTCGCCGCCAGCGCCGGCAACCATGCCCAGGGGGTGGCGCTCGCCGCGCAGATGCTCGGCATCAAGGCCCGCGTCTTCATGCCGTTCAGCGCCCCGCTGCCGAAGGTGCAGGCCACCCGCGGCTACGGCGCCGAGGTCGAGTTCGTCGGCGTGACCATCGACGAGTCGCTGGTCGCCGCGCGGTCCTGGGCGGAGAGCACCGGAGCGGTGCTCATCCATCCCTTCGACCATCCCGACGTGGTCGCCGGGCAGGGAACGGTCGGTCTGGAGATCCTCGAGCAGGTCCCGGACGTGTCGACGATCGTCGTCGGCACCGGTGGTGGCGGGCTGCTCGCGGGGATCGCGGTGGCGGTCCGGGCACATCGCCCGGAGGTGTCGATCCTCGGCGTCCAGGCCGAGGGGGCCGCGGCCTACCCGGTCTCGCTGTCGTTGGGCCGCCCGCAGCCGCTGGACACGATGGCGACGATGGCGGACGGCATCGCCGTCGGCCGCCCCGGCGACGTGCCGTTCGCGGTGGTTCGCGCACTGGTGGACGGCGTCGTCACGGTCGACGAGGAGCTGATCTCCCGCGCCCTGCTGTTCCTGCTGGAGCGCGCCAAGCTCGTGGTCGAGCCGGCCGGCGCCGTCGCGGTCGCGGCGCTGATGGACCACGACGTCGCGGCCGCGATCCGTCCGCCCGTGGTGGCCGTCCTCTCCGGGGGGAACATCGACCCGCTGCTGATGATGCGGATCATCAGGCACGGCATGGCCGCCGCCGGCCGGTACCTGCACGTACGGCTGCGGGCACCGGACCGGCCGGGCTCCTTGGCGGCGGTGCTCGCGCTGCTGGCCCGCGAGGAGGCGAACGTCCTGGAGGTCGAGCACGTGCGCACCGGCGTCAGGCTGTCGGTGGACGAGGTCGAGATCGCGCTGCGGCTCGAGACGCGTGGCCCGGACCACATCACCACCGTGCTTGCCGCCCTGCGCGCCGCCGGCTACCCCTTGCAGGTCTGAGCCGCGTCCGCCCGCACGGCCGGTCGACGGCTGGGCGGGAGGTCGTGATCGGCCGAAGCCCCGCCGATCCGGGCGACGCGCCGACCCGCGGCCGGCGTGTCGAGCCGTCCGGCCGCGGACCGGTCGATCACCGGTCGATGCCCGTGCGTCCGCCGGGCCGTGCCTGCCGGGCCGTGCCTGCCGGGCCGTGCCTCCGCCGCACGGCCGTGCTCCGCGTCGGCCCGGTTCGAGGGCCGCACGAACGGGCGTCTGTCGGACCCCGCGGGTAGCGTCCGTATCACCGGCGATGAGTTCTCCCCGTCGCCGGCGTCCATCGGGTGCCGGCGTCAGTCCGTCCGGAGGCCCTGACACTCGACCCTCTCGAGTCGACTTGATACTTTCGCTCCTTGTCTTCTCAGTATCCCAATCTCGATGTTGAATATGAGAACCAGACAAGCCGAAGCCATGCGAACGGAAGGGTGTTCTGGTGACGGAAGCAGTGATCGCCGAGGGTCTGGTGAAGACCTACGGCTCCATCCGGGCCCTCGACGGGCTCGACCTCGCCGTCCCCGAGGGCAGTGTGCTCGCGCTGCTCGGGCCGAACGGCGCCGGCAAGACCACGTGTGTGCGAGTGCTGACCACACTGCTCCAGCCTGACGCCGGCCGGGCGCAGGTCGCCGGGATCGACGTGCTGCGCCGGCCCCGCGACGTCCGGAAGGTGATCGGCCTCTCCGGCCAGTACGCAGCTGTCGACGAGTACCTGACCGGGTACGAGAACCTGGACATGATCGGCCGGCTCTACCACGTCGGCCGTACGGCGGCCAGGGCGAGGGCCCGCGGGCTGTTGGCGCAGTTTCGCCTGGAGGACGCGGCGGACCGGCCCGTCAAGACCTACTCCGGCGGCATGCGCCGTCGGCTCGACCTCGCCGGGGCGCTCGTGGCCCGGCCGCAGGTGCTGTTCCTCGACGAGCCGACCACCGGGCTCGACCCCCGGAGCCGCACGGACATGTGGCAGGTGCTCGCGGACCTCGTCGCCGCTGGAACCACCGTGCTGCTGACCACGCAGTACCTCGAGGAGGCGGACCGGCTCGCCGACAGCGTCGTCGTCGTCGACCACGGTCAGGTCATCGCGCGCGGCACGTCCGACGAGCTCAAGGCCCAGGTGGGCGGTGAGGTGGTCGAGATCGTGGTCGCCGACCCGCTTCGGCTGGGCGACGCCACCCGGGTACTGGTCACCGTCGCCGGTGGGGGTGGTCCGACCGTCGACGAGCACGTGCGCAAGGTCTCCGTGGCGCTCAAGGGCGACCGTCCGGCCGCCCCAGTCCTGGTCGAGTCCCTGCGCGAGCTCGACGCCCAGGGCATCAGCGTCCGCGACGTCGCAGTACGGCGCCCCACCCTGGACGACGTCTTCCTCACCCTGACCGGACACGCCGCCGAGGAGCCGACCGGCGACGCAGAGCTGGAGACGGCGGGTACCCGATGAGCGTGCTGACCCAGTCCCTGGGCGACGGCGCCGTCGTCGCCAAGCGCAACCTCATCAAGGTCAAGCGGGTCCCCGACCTGCTCGTCTTCACGACCCTGTCGCCGATCATGTTCGTGCTGCTGTTCGCCTTCGTGTTCGGCAGCGCGATCCCGATCCCGGGAGTGAACTACCGCGAGTTCCTGATGGCGGGGATCTTCGCCCAGACCGTCGTCTTCGGGTCGACGATCACTGGGTACAGTCTCGCGGAGGACCTGCAGAAGGGGATCATCGACCGGTTCCGCTCGCTGCCGATGTCGCAGAGCGCGGTCCTGGTCGGGCGGACCACGGCGGACGTCGCCAACAACGTCATCGTCCTCGTGGTCATGTCGATCACCGGCCTGCTCGTCGGCTGGCGTATCCGGACATCGATCCTCGAGGCGCTGGGTGCCTACGTCCTGCTGCTGCTCTTCGCCTACGCGTTCTCCTGGGTGATGGCGTACGTGGGGCTCGCCGTCCGCGCCCCGGAGGTCGTCAACAACGCCAGCTTCATCGTGATCTTCCCGTTGACGTTCATCGCGAACACCTTCGTCCCGACGACGAACTTCCCGCCCGTTCTCAAGGCGTTCGCTGACTGGAATCCCATCTCGTCGGTGACCTACGCCGCCCGGACCCTGTTCGGCAACTTGCCGGCGGGCGCGCCCGAACCCACCGCCTGGCCGCTGCAGCACGCGGTGCCCTACGTCCTGTTGTGGGTGGTGGGGATCCTCGTCGTCTTCGTCCCGCTGGCTGTCCGGCAGTACCGGCGCGCCGCGAGCCGGTGATCAGCCGGTGAAGGGTTCGGCGGACAGGATCTTCAGGTCGATCTGCTTGCCGTTGGGTGCCGCGTACGACGCGGAGTCACCGACCTTGCGGCCGACGATGGCGGCGCCGAGAGGGCTCTTCTCCGAGTAGACGTCGAGGTCGGTGTCACCGGCGACCTCCCGGCTGCCGAGCAGGAACGTCAGCTCGTCGCCGAGGAGGTCGACGGTGACCACCATCCCCGGCGTGACGCTGCCGTCGGAGCTCGCCGAGGCCTCACCGACCTTGGCGTTCTCCAAGAGTTGACGCAGCTGGCGGATCCGGGCCTCCTGCTTGCCCTGCTCCTCCTTGGCGGCGTGGTACCCGCCGTTCTCGCGCAGGTCACCCTCCTGGCGGGCCTCTTCGATCTTCCGGGCGATCTCGAGGCGACCCTCGCCGGAGAGATGATCGAGTTCCGCCTTGAGGCGGTCGTAGGCGTCCTGGGTGAGCCAGGTGACGCTGCTCGTCTCGGTCACGTCGTACTCCGATCGCCGATTGCCCCCGCCGCATCGACGGGAAAGTACGAAAAACCGAGGTTAGCAACCGTCAGCGCCTCGCGCAGGCACCGACCCCGCCGCCCGTGGCCGGCTGGCTGGTCGGAACCAGGACGGTCTGCCGCACCCGGCCGGACGCCGGCGCCACTACCGGAACGTCCATCCACCCGACGGCGGTTCCCGCCGTGTCGGTGGCCCGCACGGTGCAGATGGCCTGCCCTCCCGGCGTCATCGACACCACGAAGCTCACCCGGACGGCCGCCGGGCCGGACGCGTCTGCGCCCGCATCCTGCCAGGTCAACGACGAGCCCGCGACGGAGATTCCGGCCCACACCAGCCAGGCGCCGGCCACCAGAACGAAGACCGCGACACCCGCGAACAGCCAGCGGCGACGGGCCGGGCGCGGCGGCCTGCGGCCGTAGCGCTCATCGAGGCTCACCGTGCCTCCCGGGTGTCGCCGTCGTCGGTGGGTCGGGGATGATTGTCCCTCAGCGACATCAACCCCGAGGCAGCACCCGGACGGAAGCAGGAGGAGCCCCAGTGCCCGAGGTCCTGCGGCTGCTGGCCGTGCACGCCCACCCGGACGACGAGTCGAGCA
>DATKNA010000250.1:0-10771 GCA_035541595.1 Kineosporiaceae bacterium
TGGTGGACATCCCCGCGGACGCCGACGGTCACATCGACCTCCACGCCCTCGAGAGGGAGCTCACCCGGTACGCGCACCGGCCCCTGCGCATCGGGTCGTTCTCGGCGGCGAGCAACGTCACCGGGATCATCACGGACACCGACGCGGTGACCCGGATACTGCACGCGCAGGGCGCGCTCGCGTTCTGGGACTTCGCGGCCGCCGGGCCGTACGTCGAGGTCCGGATGACCCCCGGGCCCGGACGTGACCCCGCGGCCCGCAAGGACGCGGTGTTCCTCAGCCCGCACAAGTTCATCGGTGGCCCCGGTTCGCCCGGTGTCCTCGCCGTGCGACGCGACCTGGTCCGCAACCGCGTCCCGGTCGTCCCCGGTGGCGGGACTGTCCAGTACGTCAGTCCCGGTGAGCACGTCTACATCGAGGACGTCGAGCACCGCGAGGAGGGCGGCACGCCGGCCATCGTCGAAGCCATCCGCGCCGGTCTCGTCGTCCAGCTCAAGCAGGCCGTCGGCGTGGACCTCATCAGGGCCCGTGAGGAGGCCGTGCTGCGGCGGGCGTTCGAGCGCTGGCGGAGCAACCCCGCCATCCAGATCCTGGGCAACCTCGATGCCGAACGCCTCGCCATCGTGTCCTTCACCGTCCGGCGGGTCGACGACGGCGTCCCGGGTGCCCTGGTTCATCACAACTTCGTCGTGGCGCTGCTCAGCGACCTCTTCGGCATCCAGACCCGGGGCGGCTGCTCCTGCGCGGGCCCCTACGGCCATCGCCTCCTCGGCATCGGGCCGGACCGCTCCCACGCCTTCGAACGGCAGATCCTGCGGGGGTACGAGGGCATCAAGCCGGGCTGGGTCCGCATCAACCTCAACTACTTCGTCCCCGATCCCGTCGTCGACTACATCCTCGAGGCCGTCGACATGGTCGCCAGGGACGGGTGGCGGCTGTTACCGGACTATCGGTTCGACCCCTGCACCGGGCTGTGGCGGCACCGGCGGGGGTCGGGCGGATCGGGCGAGAACCCGCTACGACTCACCGACATCGAGTACGACCGCAGCGGCCGCATGGTCTACCCGCACCGACGCGAGCGGGCGCCGCAGTCCGACCTGCCCGGCTACCTGGAGGAGGCACGCGCGATCTTCGCGAAGGCGCCCGAGGCGGGCGCGGCCCGCCTCACCGCGCCGCGCGTGTCGCCCGACTTCGAGGAGCTCCTGTGGTTCGACCTCCCCGACGGCTGCCTGAGGTGACCGGTACAGCCGCCACGGACGGCGTCCTGCCCGCATGGGCCCGGGCTCGCCGGCGCGCCCGCCCGCCCGCTCAGCGGCGGTCGGTGACCGCCGTGACCGAGTAGCCGCGCGCCGTCCAGTCCGCGACGACGGACCAGCGGTCGCCCCGCACCAGCGTGCTGCGGCACTCCACGTGGTCCGCACCGGCGAAGCCCTGGCGCTCGACGAGCAGGCACGCCGTGTCGCGGGGCATCTCCAGGGCCAGGCGCTCGGCCGGCTCCGGGACGACGGCGGTGATGCGCTCCCGCCCTCCGGTGACGCGAAGGCCGCAGCGGGCCGCGAGCTCGTCGTAGAGGGCCGCGCGGGTGAAGTCGGCCGAGAGCAGCGGGCGGGCCAGGGCGAGCGGCAACCAGACCCGGTCGTGAGCCAGCGGGGTGCCGTCGGCGAGCCGGATCCGCTCGAGGTGGAACAGCGGGGCGGCGGCGTCCAGCCCGAGGGCGTCGGCGCGCTCTCGGTCGGTCACCACATCCTGGGTGAGGACGCGGCTGCTCTGGACCATGCCGGCGGCCTCGACCTCGCGGAAGAGGGAGTAGAGGCTGCCGAGGGGCTGTTCCAGGCTGCGCACCTGGGTGGGCCGGCCACGGGCGGAGACGAGCACTCCCGTCTCACGCAACCTGCGCAGCGCCTCGCGCACGGTCTGCCGGGACACCTCGTAGGAGGCGGCGAGCTCCTGCTCGCCGGGGAAGCCGCCCCGGAAGGCTCCGGCGTCGAGCCGGCGGGTGAGGTCCTGCTGGAGCTGTGCCCACAGGGGGAGCGGGTCCTGCCGGTCGAGCTTGCGCGCCTGGGTGCTGGCCATCCCGGTTCCCTCACGCCGACCTGACCGCAGGAGCCTACCTCCGGCCGGTGCACGTCCCCGCACCACGCTCACGCGCTCACGGGATCGCCGGTGACGGTCCAGGCCGCGAAGCCGCCGAGGAGGTCCGACACGTCGGCGAAGCCGTGGCGACGCAGCAAGCTGGCCGCGACGCTCGATCGCCAGCCTCCCGCACAGTACGTGACCAGGGGCCGGTCGGAGGGCACTTCCGCGAGGCGACGGCGCAGTTCGGCGAGGGGGATGTGCAGCGAGCCGCGGATGAAGCCGGCTTCGCGCTCGCCGGCGTTCCGGACGTCGATCACGACCGGGGAGACGTCGGGGTCCTCGAGAGACTGCGTGAGCTGGGGCGGCGTGAGCCGGCTGGCGTGTTGCACCTGGTCCTGGCGTGCCAGCAGCGTCGATTCGGGATCGGGGACGTAGCCCAGGACCTCGTCGAACCCGATCCGGGCCAGCCGCACCGCCACCTCCGTCGCTCGGCCCTGGGGGGCGACGACGACGACGTCCTGGTCGGCGGTGAGCACCATGCCCGCGGTCTCGGCGAAGCGCCCGTCGGCCGGCACGTTCAGCGCGCCGCGCAGGTGAGCGGCGGCGAAGTCCACGGCATCCCGGGCGTCGAGCACCACGGCGCCGCCGGCCAGGGCCGCCTTCAGGGCGGCGTCGTCGAGCGCCGTGATCGGGGTGTCCGCGTCGAATACCCTGCGGTGCTTGCGGTTGAGGACGGCGTCGTAACCGAAGTACTCCGGTGCGGACGGCTGACCGGCGGTCACCAGCGCGACGAAGTCCGCCTGGCTCATGGGCCTGCAGGCGTAGTTGACCAGGCGCTGTTCGCCGATGGTGGACTGGCGGGCGGTGGAGAGGTTCTTGCCGCACGCCGACCCGGCGCCGTGGGCGGGAAAGACCCGGACCGAGTCGGGCAACGCCATGAGCCTGCGCTGGATCGAGTCGTACAGCTGGGCGCCGAGCTCGTGGGCGCTGTGGCCGATCGAGGCCAGCAAATCCGGGCGCCCCACGTCGCCGATGAACAGCGCGTCCCCGGTGAGGACCCCGTACGGGATCTCGTCGTGGGCGTGCTCGAAGACGAGCAGGCTGATCGACTCCGGCGTGTGCCCGGGCGTCTCGATGATCTCCAGGACGACGTCGCCGAGGTCGATCCGCTCCCCGTCGGCCAGCGGCCGGATCTCGAACTCGGCCTGCGCCACTCGGCCGTAGCCGATCCACGCCCCGGTGGCCGCGGCGAGCTCCAGGTGGCCGGAGAGGAAGTCGGCGTGGAAGTGGGTGTTGACGACACCGATGATCCGAAGGCCCTGCGCGGCCGCGTCGTCCAGGTACTCCTGGACGTCCCGCCGGGGATCGACGACGACGGCCCGGCCCGTCGACGAGTCCCCGACCAGGTAGGAGGCCTGGGAGAGGCAGTCGATGTAGTACTGGGTGAACACCATCGTGGTGGGCGGGCTGGTCGTGCTCATGGTCGTCTCCTGCAGGTCGCCGTGAGGGGGCGGTACGGATCTGGGGATCAGGGCGGGTGCGCCGAGGGTTGTCAGTGGCGTCTGGGTCGTTCTCGCTCCGGGGGAGCGGGGTCGAACGGCGGTGGGATGACGGCGGAGCGCGCGCGCCGTGGCGAGTGCCAGGACCACCACCAGGACCAGGACAGCGCTCGCGAACACCCAGAGCCCGGCGCTCGCCCGCGCCGCCGGCGGGAGCTGCTCACCGATGACCAGGGCGGCCACGCCCAGCACGAGCACGCCGAAGGCGCGCCGCAGCCGCTCCGGCGGGACCCGGCGTGTCAGGCGGCCGCCGACGACGCTGCCGAGTGCAGCGACGGTCGTCAGGGCCAGCGTCTGGGCCCAGGGGAGGGAACTGCCCGGGAGGTGCCCGACGGCGCCCGCCGCGGACTGCATGGCGATGACGAGGAGGGAGGTGCCCACGGCCACCGGCATCGACAGGCCCGCGACGAGCACCAGCGTCGGGACGATGACGAACCCCCCTCCGGCGCCGACGAACCCGGTCGCCGCGCCGACCGGGAGGCCCAGGGCCAGCGCGGCAGCGAGCCGCAGCCGGGGCTCCCCATCACTGCGGACCTGTCGTCCGCCCACCATCCCGACGCCCGCGACCAGCATCATGGCGGCGAAGGCGAGCAGGAGGACGGTTCCCGGCACGAGCGCCGAGAGTCGTCCGCCGACGAAGGCCCCGGCCATGCCGGCCAGTCCGAACACGGCACCGCTGCGCCATTGGACTCGGCCGGCGCGGGCGTGCGGCACGAGGCCGAGCATGCTCGTGACGCCCACGATCAGTAGCGAGCCGGTGGCGGCCGTGTGCGGGCTCCACCCCGCCACGTAGACGAGCAGCGGGACGGACAGCACAGAGCCGCCGCCGCCGAGCAGCCCCAGGCTGATCCCGACGCCGAAGGCGAGTACCGCGATCAGCATCTGACCTCTGCGGTCTTGAAGGTACGAATGTACGTACATTAGAGTACGGACCGCGAGAGCTCAAGCGCGGTCGCAGAGCTCACTCCCGATCGGAGGAATCAGACGATGTGTCGACGGATCACGTGCCGCACGTGCTGCAAGGCGACCTGGGCCGGCTGCGGCAACCACGTCGAGCAGGCGCTCGCCGGCGTGCCCCGGTCCGAGCGCTGCACCTGTCCGCAGACAGGGTCGCGGCCGGCGTCTGGGAACTCCTGGCTCACCCGGCTGCTCGGCCGCTGACCAGGGGAGGCCCGCACGTACGTCGACCGACCTGTGAGCCCTCGGGCATCATGATCCCCGGGCGAGGGGAGGGCGCGTGAGGTACGAGACGGTCGCCGAGGCCTACCGCGACCTGGAGGCCGCGACCGGCCGGCTGGCGCTGATCGACCGGTTGGCCGAGCTGATCCGGGCAACGCCCGACGACGAGCTCGCGCGTGTGTGCTACCTGTGCCAGGGCCTCATCGCGCCGGAGTTCGCCGGCATCGACCTCGGGCTTGCGGAGAAGCTGGCGATCCGCGCGGTCGCCGGCGCCGCCGGCGTCGAGCCCGACGCGGTGACCGCGGCCGTTCGGGCCCGGGGCGACCTCGGCGAGGCGACGGAAGCACTGCTGCCCCGCCGGACGCCCACCGTGACGGTCGGCGAGGTCGTCGAGACGCTGCACGACATCGCTGCGGCGGAGGGTCCCGGCTCCCAGGGTCGCAAGCTCGACCTGCTGGCCGGGCTGCTCCGCCGAGCCACCCCGCTGGAGGCGCGGTACGTGCTGCGTCTGGTCACCGGCAATCTCCGGCTCGGCATCGGCACGCCGACGATCCTCGACGCGCTGGTGCGGGTGCACGCCGGGGGCAAGGCCGACCGGCCCGTTCTGGAGCGGGCCTACACCATCTGTAGCGACCTCGGGGCGGTCGCCGAGACGCTGGCCAGTGGCGGGCTGACCGCGGTCGCGGCGATCCAGGTTCACCCCGGCAAGCCGGTGCGGGTCATGCTGGCCCAGCGGCTGTCCCGGGCCGACGAGATCCTGACCCGGCTCGGCGGAGAGTGCGCCGCCGAGTACAAGTACGACGGCGTGCGGATACAGGCCCACCGGACGGCCGACGGCGAGATCGAGTTGTTCACCCGCGGGCTGGAGCGGATCAACAGTCAGTTTCCTGACCTGGTCGAGGCGATCGATGCGGCGCTCGGCCCGCGGGAGGCGATCATCGAGGGCGAGGCGGTGGCGTACGACCCGGCCGCGGGGGAGCTGCGGCCGTTCCAGGACGTCATGTTCCGCCGGCGCAAGTACGGGATCTCCCAGGCGGTCCGGGACGTGCCGGTGAGCCTGTTCTGCTTCGACCTTCTCTATGCGGCCGGCGAGGACCTGACCCGGGTCCCCTACCCACGGCGCCGTGAGCGGCTCGCCGCTGCGCTCACCCTGTCCGACAGGATCCGGCTCACCACTGCGGCCGAGGTAAGGACGCCGGAGGCGCTCGACGCAACGTTCGAGCAAGCGATCGCCGACGGCTGCGAGGGGCTGATCTGCAAGTCGACCGGGCCCGACTCCGGCTATCGGGCCGGCAACCGCGGCTGGCAGTGGATCAAGCTGAAGCGGGACTACCGCAGCGAGCTGTCCGACACGGTCGATCTCGTCGTGGTCGGCGCGTTCGCCGGTCGGGGCCGCCGCCGGGGCGTGTACGGGGCCGTCCTGCTCGCCGCGTACGACCCGGACGCCGACCTGTTCCGCACGGTCGGGAAATGCGGAACCGGGTTCTCCGATGCCGAGCTGGCCGACCTGCCCGCCCGGCTGGCGCCGTACCGCCTGGACCACAAGCCGGCGCTGGTCGACGCCCGGCAGCCCGCCGACGTCTGGTTCGAGCCCGGTGTCGTGCTGGAGGTGCTCAGCGCCGAGCTCACGCTCTCGCCCAACGCCACGGCGGGCTGGGGGCAGCTGAAGGAGAACTCGGGACTGGCGATGCGGTTCCCGCGATTCACCGGCCGATGGCGGGATGACAAGGGCCCGCAGGACTCCACCACCACGACCGAGCTCGTCCGGCTCTACACGGCGTCCGGCCGGCCGTAACGGCTGCCGACCGCGGCTCTGACCGGACCCCTGGGCGGCCCGCGGCGCTGCGGGTCGTCCTCGACTACGGGGCGACCGGCGACGGGCCCTCGGGACCGGACGGGGAGCGCCTTCCCGAGCCGGGACTGAGGTAGATGGCGAACCGAGTGGTGTGGATGGCCATCGTCGCGCAGGCCGCCGCGCGGAGGAGGGCGGCCGCCGTCTGCTCGCGGGTGTGGCGGCGGTGCGGTGCCGGACCGCGGTTGTGCCGGCGATGCGCCGTCGTGGACGGGTCCTGCTGCCACGGCCAGACACCGGTGGCGACCGCGGTCGCCGACGTGGCGACCTCGGCGACCAGCAGGGCGCGGGGCAGCGGGCGCAGCCGCCTCGGTGTACCGGATGCGACCATCGTCGTGTCGCGGACCAACAGGACGGCGCAGCCGCTCGCGACGAGGACGCGCCCCCAGCGGCCCAGGTGGCGCAATGCCAGGAGGCTGAGCGGGGCGCCGGCTGCGCTCGCGGCCAGCAGGACCGTCCCGAGCCTGCCAGCGGGCGCGGCTGGCGTCGACGGCTGCGACGTCGCTGGACTCGGGCCGCTGGGGTCTCCGGCCGCTGCGTTCGGTTCCTGGATGAGGAACACGGGGTAGCGGTCGGCGGCTGTTCGCACCTGCGCCTCGGACGGGTGGGTCCCGAACCCGAAGTAGGTCCGGGCCTCCCGGGCCGCGGCGGTGGTGCTCCGGCCGGGGCGGTGGGAATAGGCGCGGATGATCGGCGGCCGATCCTGGGGTGGCACCTCGACCAGCATGGCGGGGCGCCGTTCGCGGCGGCCGATGACGACGGAGCCGCCGGCCGCCCGGACGTTGCGGACCCAGTCGGAGTCCCCTGCCAGGGCAACCAGATGGGAGCGCCCCTCGTACACGGTGCACACGAGGGTGGTCCGTCTCAGGACGCCCGTGCGCCGCCCCGGCACCTCGAGGTTGACCACATACCCAGGGCTCCAGCCGATCCGGGTCAACACGTGCGCGAGCCGCTGCAGCCGAAGGTAGGCGGCCGGCGGGCGCCGGTAGGGGCCGGGAGCGGCATAGTCCACCCCGCGGAAGAAGCCCTCACTCGCGCGCAGTGGACGGTGCATCCGGGGCGCCAGGGCACGCAGCTCGGGTGCCGAGCCCGTCATCGCACGGCCGTGCCCGGCGGCGATCACGGCGGGCTCCAGTTCGGCGAGACGGGCCACCGACTCGCGTGCACGTGCCCAGTTCCAAGTGCTGATCCACGGCGGTCCCCCCAACGCGGGCCGGTCGCGGAGCAGGTCGCCCACCGAGTTCGGATCGATCGTGAGGACGGCGTCGCCGGTGAGCATCACCCGATCGGCCGGGCGGAAGAAGGCGAGGGAGCCAGGGGTGTGGCCCGGCGCGGGGACGCACCGCCAATCCGGCAGTCCGGGCGGGCAGCCGGCAGGGTCGAGTCCCCGGACGATGTCGGCGAGTGGATCACGTGCCGGCAGGAGCCGGCGGGGAAGCAGGCGCAGCACGGGTGCCACCAGAACCCGGTCGAGCGGGTTCTCGAAACCGGGCACGATGCCACCGGCAGCCTGGGGAACCTCGGCGGGATGGACGTGCACGGGCAGATGCCACCAGCGGGCCAGCTCCGCCGCGGCACCGGAGTGGTCCGGGTGGACGTGGGTGAGCAGGATCGCGGCCGGCCGGGTTCCCCGGCCGAACAGCGACTCCGCTGCCGCCCGGATCACGCCCGCCTGGCCGGGCCATCCGGCGTCGACCAGCACCCACGAGGATCCGGACTCCACCAGGTACACGTTCGATGCCAGCCGCCACCACCCGGTGCGCAGGCAGTGGATGCCCGTGGCGACCGGCGCCGTCGGCGAACTGTGCGCTGCCGTCATGACCGTTCCTTCCCGCTCGTCAGGGTGAACCCGCGACGCGGCCTGCGGGGTGTGCCGGAGGTCACGACACGGTGGGTTCTTGGTCGTCGGCCGATGGACGCTTGGTCGGCGGGTACCTACCGGTGCTCCCGAGTGAGTTCTTGAGCTGCTGCGGCGAGCGCGACGAGGAAGGGCACGAAGAGCGCGAACTGCAGCAGCCCAGCGCGCTTCAGCTCACGTGGCACGTCGACGCCCGCGAGTTCGGCTTCGAGGCGTCCGGGCGGGAACAGGGCGAGGGCGTGGAGCATCAGCGGCAGATAGTTCAGGGCGATCCCGAGGAAGATCAGACCGAGCCAGGCGTCCCCCGTCCGGAGGGTGAGGACTGCAACGAGCACGAGGAGCGGACACCCGACGACGAACTCCACGAGGATGATCCGCCGTCGTCGCGTGCTGCCGGCGAGGCCGTGCATGTCCATGGCCGTGAACCGGCGGACGTTGACCCTGTCGGTCACGCGATCATTCTGCCCGCGAACCGGGTCAGGACGAGGGGGTGGCCGAGAAGAAGCGCAACGCCGTCACGACCTCGGTCTCGCCCCGCACGCGGGTCCGGGCCAGATCAGCCGGCTGCGCCGGCGACGCGTCGTCGCGTCCACCGGGAGGTCCTCACGCGATCCGGGTATGCCGCTGCGGGTCGTAGCAGATCATGCCATGCCCACGCGCCAGCACGGCCACGCGTGCCACCAGGTGTTCGAGTCGCTCCGGCGCCTCGGTGACCTCCACCCGCATGCCCTCTGCCGTCGCCCACACATCCAGGCCGGGCCAGTGCGTCAGCAGGTCCCGCGCGAAGGCCGAGAGCGGGGCCGTGGGAAGGGAGGCGTTGTCACCATCGATCAACTCGACCACGCGCGCGAACACCTCGCCCGCGTCTGCGTCGTCTCGCGGGACCGGGCTGGTCCAGACGCCGAGGTCGTACCGCACCCGCGACAGTGTGCCGAACGGCGACCCGGTATGTGCGGCCTTCGACACAACCCGGTGTCAGAGTGGGCACGGAGTGGCCGTCCGGGTGCACCAGGTCGTGGAGAGGCGAGGAGACGGCCCGTGAGGACTCCTCACGGAACCACTCGCCGCCCCGCCCCGACGCCGCGTCCTCAGGGTCCGGCAGCCTGGCCTGAGTCCTGTGCGCCGGCACACATAGGGCGATCTTCCAATGACTGACTCAGTCAACAAATCCCTAGAGTCATCCTCATGGCTGAGCGGCTGGTCAACCTCGTGGGCGCCCTCGCCTTCGGGCTGACGGATCGGGTCGGCCACGAGGCGGAGCGGGCGCCCGGGCGACCCGGACGCCCGATGAACTCCGTCGCGGTCCGATCCCGCCTTCCCCTCCTCGCCCTCGTCGCGGCCACCGCGTGCTGGGGATCCGTCGTCGTCACCGTCAAGATCGCGGCCCGGGGGCTGGGCGTCGTCGCCCTGACCACGATCGAACTCACCGCCAGCGCACTGGTGCTGGCCACCATGGTCGCGACCTCCTCCGTCGCGCGACGCCGGCTGCCGCCGCGACCGTCGGCCGCCGTGCTGTTCGCCGCCGTGCTCGAGCCCGGTGTCACGTACCTGCTCATCAACGCCGGCATCGCGCTCACCAGCGGCACCCACTCCGCCGTTCTCATCGGCCTCGAGTCCGCCGTCGTCGTCCTCATGTCGGCCGTCGTGACGAGGTGCATGCCCCCGCGCGCGGTGCTGCTGGGGCTCGCGGTGGCCGTCCTGGGAGCCGCCCTCCTGACCGAGGGCGCCGGCGGACGAGCATCGCTGATCGGTGACCTCCTCGTCCTCGCCGGCATCCTGACGGCGGCCGGGTACGTCGTCGTCGCCTCCGGGCTCGCGGGCCGGATGGACGCCCTGCACCTGACCGGTTACCAGTTCGTCGTCGGATGGCTCGTGACGACGCCGCTCTTCCTCGTCGTCCTCTCCCGCGACGGCGTGGGTCCCGGCCATCCCGACGCCGTCTCCGTGGCTGCGGCGATCGCGACCGGCGTCGTCGGGTCCGTCGTGGCCTTCCTGCTGTACAACTGGGCGCTCGCGTCCGTCTCGCCGGCGCTGGCCGGGACGTCCCTCACCCTCATCCCCGTGTTCGGCCTGGCCATGTCGTCGCCTTCCTCGGGGACCGGATCTCCCTGCGCACGCTGGTCGCGGCTCTCGCGGTCGTGGCGGGCCTGGTCCTCACCCGACGAGCGGAGGCCGGCGTGAACGCCACCGCTTCCTGAGCTCTCTCGCTCGCCCGGTGGAGCCTCGGTGGCGGCGGCGGGTCGGTCC
>DATKNA010000251.1:0-33489 GCA_035541595.1 Kineosporiaceae bacterium
CCGACCGGCGGCCGGCCATCGCTCTCGACATGAGGGCGGGCCTGAACGGCCCGCCCCCGCGCCTTTCGAGTCTCGCGGAGCGGAGACGTGTTCAGGCCGCAGCCGAGTGCACGCAGAGGATGTTTCCCTCGCTGTCCTTGAACCACGCGGCCTTGCCCATCTCGGCCATGACAGCCACGTCGCCCCGCCACTCGACGCCCGGCATGTCGTCGTACACCTCGAAGGCGACACCCTTGGCCTTGAGATCACCGACTTCCTTCTCCACGTCGGCGACATGAATCTGGGCGATGGTGTGCCCGGCCCTCCCGGCGAACTGCGTCTCGTAGATGTTGAACGCCGTCCCGCCCGCCGTCTCGTAGCGCAGGTAGCCGGGCACGAGCTCGGCCGAGGGGGTCAGTCCGAGCTTATCCGCGTAGAACGCCTTGGCTCGCTCGATGTCCGCAGCCGGGATGTTGGCCTCGAACCTGCCGTCGTTGAGCATGATACCTCCCGATGTCGCCACCGCTGAGCGCCAGACGCTAGACCCGCGCCCGCGCGGTTGTGAAGGGGCCGACCGGGCCCGGCCGCGGACGGCTTGCACGCAGGAAGCAGCGACGCGCGACGAAGTGAACGGCATGAAGACCCCCGACACCGCCCCCCTCACAGGTGCAGGCCCCACTCTGGCAGGTTCCGACGTGTCGTGCGAGCATTCGCGACTGGTTGCCAGACGACGTCTGGGAGCCAGGCTCAGGAAGCCATCCCGCGGAGGGTTCCGGTCGTGTGCGTTGCGGTGTCGACCACGCAGATGATCCGACGGTTACCCGCCGACCAGGACGCCTCGGCGAGCGGATACCAGCCGACCAGCGGTACGTGGGCGCCGGGGCGGGCGCCGACGTAGTGGCGAAGGAAGGAGCCACAGGCGGCCCGGACGGCGGTCCCGACCGCTCCCGCCCCCGGCCAGGTCGCGCGCTGAAGGACAGTGGTGCCCACGACTTCCTCGTTGTGAGCCGTGCCGCATGGGACGACCGGCACGCTCGTGACACCCATGGCCAGGAAGTCGGCGTCCACGCAGTCGCCGGGCCGCAGGTCGCCGAGGTGGGTCATGCCGTCGGCGACGTCCGAGGAGCCGTCGGGTGGGGGCGTCCCCGGTGACCTGTCGAGCCCACCGCTCAGGCCACCCACGACGGCCCCGACGATCAGGGCGGCGGCGGTCAGCGAGGCCCAGGCCGCCCAGGGACGTCCCGTTCGTTCGACGGCGACCGCCGCGCTCGGCTCCGGTCGTCCCGGCTCCGGCGCCGTTCCCCACGGCGGAACCCCACCCTCGTCGGCGCGACCGGCGGAATCCGGAGCCGTTCCCCAGGGCGGTGGGACCTCGGGCTCATCCGTCATGCCCTCAAGATCTCACTCGGCGGCATCGGCCGGTACGGGTTCTGCACAGATCGGGACACCCGACACAGCGACACAGCGACACAGCGATCATGGGTTCGGTCCCGCCGGACCATGGCCCAACCGCATGACCAGTGCAGCGATGCTGGGCCGGCCGCAGGGCGGGAACCGGCTCCCGGCAGGTACGCCGAAGTCGCCGCCGACTCGGAGGTGGCGGGTCGCGACCACCGAGGCCAGACGTTCGGCTAGACGTACTGCCAGGTGCACCCCGCGCTGTGCTCGTGGTGATGACTGCACGGTGGGAACCGGGTACCGGCCTTCACGTGGTCCTGGATGTCGTGGTGCAGCGTGCATCCGACGGTCCCGTCGCGAGGAACGACCTGGCCCGGCTTATAGGTCTCGATCGCCGCCGCGCTCTCGGCGTGGCCGGGCATCAGTGGTGCCGCTGCCTTCAGCAGCTCCTCGGCGAACCGCCGCTGGTTGGCGAGCAACTGCTCCACGAACTCGTAGCTGACGGCCACAGCGCCCTGCGGTTTCGCCTTCAGCAGCTCCTCGGCGAGCTTCCGCTGGTTGGCGAGCAGTTGCTCGGCCAACTCGTAGGCGCTGGCCACGGCGGCCTCCGGCCCGGGCAACATGTCTCCGAAGGGCACACTGACGGACGGCAGCTTGGGAAGATTGTCCGTGAGCGGCGCAGAGACGGACGCCAGCTTCGGACCGGCTGCGCTGACGGTGTTGGCCAAGTTCCTGACCACAGCGATCACGGCGTCCTGGCTCTTGCGGATGACGGCCAGGAATTCCTCCTGGCCGGTGGTGCTCGCCATGGTCTCGGCCTCCTCGTTAGCCCCTGTCGACGATCTCCCATCCCGCCCCCGGGTGTCCTTGCAGCAGGCACCCAACTCCATCTACCTGCCAGCCGGAACAGCAGCATCGGAGGCGGCAGTGGTCGACGGCGGCAGCCGTGTGAGCGGGCCCACAACGGGCAGCCGACCGGATGCGGTACACGTGAGACCGTGTCCATCCGATTCCGCACGGACCCCCCCGAAGCACTGGAGCCATGCGATCGGCCAGGTCAGGGTACCTCTGAAGGGTCCGTGACCGGGACACGAAGGAGTCCTTGCGTGCTGTCCTCACGCCGGCTCCGCGTCGAAGGCACCGACGGGGCTCGGGAAGCCCCCGGCCGCCGATCGCGCGATGCGGTGGGCGGCTGAGATGGGATCCCTGGTCCCGCCGATCCAGCGTCTGGCCGAACTCCTCGCCGCCGTCTCGCAGGCCGGGACGTCGACCGCGGGGGCGCAGGTGCTGGTAGAGCGGACCGCCCAGGTGCTGGACGCCGACGTCGCCGCGATGCTCTGCCACGACGAGGTCGTCGCCGCCGTGGGCCGGCCCGGCGTGGCCGTCGCACTCGTCGACGTCCGCCCTGGTGCCGGCGCGGTCCGGCGCGAGGCGCCTGGCCTCGGCGCGGTCACGTGCCAGGCCGTGTCACTCGACCACCCGCCCGGGGCGACGCTGGTCGTCGGCCGTTCCGACGGGCGTGTTCTGACCGGCGTCGAGGCGGAGATGTTGTCCTCGATCGCCGTGGCCGGCGCCGGCGTGCTGAGAACTCTCGCCACCCCTGACGAACGTGTGGACCGGGAGGCGGGGCGATCGGTGCGAACGATCGCCGACGAGCAGGCGGCCCTGCGGCGCGTGGCGACGCTCGTGGCCCGCGGCGAGCCCCCGGCGGTCGTGTTCGCGGCGGTCGCCGAAGAGGTCGGCCAGGTGCTCGAGGACGTCGACTTCGCACTGGTCGCCCGGTACGACGCGGTCGGGGTCGAGGTCGTGGGGGGCTGGAGCAGGGCAGGCCGGGCCGACCTGGTGGGCCGCCGTGACCCCGTGGGCGGAGCGAACGTCAGCACACTGGTGTTCGAGCGCGCGGAGCCGGCCCGCGTCGACTGGCTCACCGACCGCGAAGGCGCCGTCTCCCGCGCCGCCCTCGACCTGGGGATCCGTTCCTCCGCCGGTGCACCCATCACCGTCGAGGGGCGGCTGTGGGGCGTCATGATCGTGGCGTCGAGGCGCGAGGAGTCGCTCCCGGAGGGGATCGAGCACCGACTGGCCGACTTCAGCGAGCTGGCCGCGATCGCCATCGCCAACACCCAGGCCCGCATCGACGTACGCACCCTGGCCGACGAGCAGGCCGCGCTGCGGCACGTCGCAACCCTGGTTGCCCGGGGTGAGCCACCGACCGCGGTGTTCCGAACCATCGCCGAGGAGGTCGGTCGCCTCTTTCCGGTCGATCTCACCCTGATCGGACGGTACGACGGCGGGCAGACGATCCTCGGCGTCGCGGGGTGGCAGCGCTCGGGTGCCACGGTCCCACCGAGCACTGCCCGCCTGGGGGGTCGCAACGTCACCACGATCGCCTTCGAGACCGGACGGCCCGCTCGTCTCGACACCTACTCGTCGTCGTCCGGTGGAGCCGCCGAGGACGCCCGCACCAGGGGCCTCGGGTCGAGCGTGGGGGTGCCCATCACGGTCCAGGGCAGGATCTGGGGCATCGTCGTCGCGGGGTCGACGCAGGAGCACGCCCTGCCGCCCGGGTTGGAGCAGCGCCTCGCGCGTTTCACCGAGCTCGCCGGGACGGCGATCGCGAACGCGGAGGCGCGCGACGAGCTTCAGCGTGTCGCCGAGGAGCATGCCGCCCTGCGCCGGGTGGCGACGCTCGTCGCCAGAGCGGTGCCGCCTGAGGTGCTGTTCCACACGGTCACCGAGGAGGTCGGCCGCGTCGTCGACGGCACGGACGGCGTGGTGCTGATCCGCTACGACCCCGACGGGTTCGCGACGACGGTCGGCATGTGGAGCCGAGCCGGCGCCCTGATCCCCATCGGCACCCGAGTACGCCCGGGGGGCCGGAACATCAGCACACTCGTGTACCAGACCGGTCGGCCGGTACGGCTCGACGCCCTCGGCGACGACGCCGGGGCGGATGCACGCCGTTGGGGACAGGCGACGGGCCTGCTGTCGGGAGTCGGGGCCCCGATCAACGTGGGGGGACGGCTCTGGGGCGTCATGCTCGCCGCGGCGAGCAAGGAGCACGTCCTGCCCGCCGACGTCGAGACCCGGCTCGTCGAATTCACCGAGCTGGTGGCCACGGCCATCGCCAACGCCGAGGCGCAGGCGGAGCTGCGGGCGTCGCGCGCCCGCGTCGTGGCGACCGCGGACGAGACCAGGCGCCGCATCGAGCGTGATCTGCACGACGGCGCGCAGCAGCAGCTCGTGTCGCTGTTGCTGCGCGTCCGCGCGATGGAGGCCGGGCTACAGGCCGACCTGTACGAGACCCAGCAGGATCTGGACGACATCGGGCGCGGCCTGACCGCCGCGATCGAGGAGCTGCGGGAGATCTCCAGGGGCATACACCCCGCCCAGCTCGCCGAAGGCGGCCTCGCGGTCGCCCTCCGATCGCTGTCCCGTCGCTCGCCGATCCCGGTGCAGCTCGGGGTGAACGTACCGCAGAATCTCTCGTGGCCGGTGAAGGTCACGGCGTACTACGTCGTCTCCGAGGCACTCACGAACGCCGCGAAGCACGCGAACGCCTCCGTCGTCGACGTGGCCGTGGAACTGGCGGAACGAGGACTGCGCGTCGACGTTCGCGACGACGGCGTCGGGGGCGCGGAGCTGGGCCGGGGTTCCGGACTGGTCGGCCTCAAGGACCGGGTCGAGGCCATCGGCGGTCGCTTGGTCGTGGCGAGTCCCCCCGGGGAGGGCACGCGCCTGACCGCAGAACTCCCCCTGGACCCCGGATGACCTCCCGACGCTCCTACCCGCCTCGTCGGACGTCGGGCGGAGGTCATGACCGACCGACGGGGCTTGCGCCGAGCACGGCCGGGCCCCCATGGGTCACCGGATGTTGATGATCTTGGCGATGCTCGGTGTGCCGGTCGAGTCGAGCGCGAACAGCATGTAGTTCCCGGGGAGCACGACACCCTTGTCCGCGGGAATCTGGAGGGTGTACGTCCTGCCGTTGACACCGGCCGCCGTGAGCGGGACGCGGCGTTGGTCGTTGTTGACGCTGTGCGTGACCGCCGGCATGCGGACCAGCGCGAACGTGAGGCCGGTGGAATCCGTCGTGACGGTGACGGTCGATCCGGTGGTGGTGTTCGCGGGAGCGGTCTGGATCACCGGCCGCGTCCGCGGCGACCCGTCGGAGCCGAGGAGATAGGGCGGTGTGAAGATCTGCCCATTGAGGTGGTTCGTCGTGCAGCTGCCACAGAGCCCACCGCCCCCGGAGAACACCCGCCCGTCGGGCAGCAGGACCGCGACGCTGTGGTAGTTGCGCGGGATCGCTTCCGGCGCCATGACGGTGAACTTTCCGGTGGCCGGGTCCCACAGCTCCGGACTCAGCACACCGCCGCTGTCGGTGAACGGCTGCGGATGTTGCTGCCCGCCCAGGACGAGGACCTCGCCGTCGGGTAGCACGACACTGTTGCTGAAGGCACGGGCATACGCCATGTCCGACGACCTGGCGGAGAGGACCGGTCGGGTGGGCCCGCCACTGATGTCGAGCGTGTAGGCGCGATTCGTGGCCTGTGTGTTCGTCACCGACCCGGCGTCCTGGTACGCCGGCGCCCCGCCGACCACGAGGATCTTACCGATGTCGTACATGACCGCGTTGCCGTTCATGGCGTCGCCGCCGTCGCTGCGGTTACCGGCACCGGTGATCGTGCCGTTACCGGTGGTGGTGATCCAGTTCATCTGCTTGCTGGGCCCGGCGTGGAAGACGGTTCCACCGGATTGCGCGAACAGCCAGGCATGGTTGTCGGCGCGATAGACCCCCGCCGGGTCCGCCGTCATGATGTTGGCGGCGAGCACGCCGGACAGCCGTTTCCAGCTACCGCTCGCGCCGCTCGGCGTGAATATCTCCCCGTTCTTGTTCCCGGCCGCGTCGTACCACGAGCCACCGAGCGTCAGCACCTGGCCCGTGGAGAGCAGGGTATCGCCCTGGTAGGCCCGGGGAATGTTCATCGGCGGCCCCACCGACCACGTATCGGTGACCGGGTCGTATATCGTCGTCGCGGTGGTGTTGCTACCGCCGTTGATCAGCACCCGCCCGTCCGCCAGCAACGCGAGACCCTCGCAGAACATCTGATGGTGGGTGTTGACGTCCGCCGGCTCGGTGACCGCTCCGGTGTTGAGGTCGAGGATGGACACCTTGGTGATGGCGTCACCGGTCTTGTCGTAGACCAGGTCGTCGAGGGCGGAGAAGGTGAGCAGCTTGTTGTTCGGGAGCACGACTGCGCTGACCGGCACGAGGGGGAAGCCGATCGGCGGGCTCCACGCACCCCCGACCGCCGCGGCCGGGGCCGTGCCGTGAAGGTTGATCTCAGCTGCCGACGACCACGGCCCTCGATTGCCGGATTCACTGGAGGCCGTCAGCCGGACGAACCGGGCAGACACCGGGGAGAAGACGGCGTATTTCTGCGTCTGGTCGTTCGCCCAGGTTCCCGACGCCACCGGCGAGCTCCAGGAGCTGCCGTCACCGCTGACCGAGATGGAGTACTTCCCGATGCTCCCGTTCAGGGTGGAGTCCTGGCGCGGCAGGTAGGACAATCCCGACACGACCCGGGTGGCGTGCATGTCGATGGTGATGCTGTGCGGCAGCGGCGGAACGGTACCGGCCCAGGGGGTGTGCCAGATGGTCAGGGCGTTGCCGTCCAGGACGTTACCGGCGGCGTAGCCCGCCGAGGCCTGGCTGTCGGCGGAAGCCGTCCACCCGGTTCGCGGCAGAGCCGGACCCACTGCCGGGTTGCCCAGAAGACCGATCTCCGCGGCCGAGGACCAGGGCCCGCGCCCACCGGCCTCGGTCAGCGCCGTGAGCCTGACGTACCGGGCGCTGACGCCGGCGAATTCTGCGGTCTTCTGGGTCTTGTCGTCGGCCCACGTTCCGGTGGCGACCGGCGCGCCCCAACTCGTCCCGTCGCTGCTGACCGAGATCGAGTATCTGCCGATCGTGCCGTTGCGGGATGAATCCTGCCGAGGGAGATAGGTGAGCCCGACCAGCGGGTTGGTCGCATGCATGTCGATGGTGATGCTGTGCGGCAGCGGGACGGGGGTGGGTGAGTACGACGAATGCCAGAACGTGGCGGTCTTCCCGTCGACGGCGTTGCTCGCCGGGTAGCCGGCCGCCTGGTCGCTCGCCGTCGCCGTCCACCCCGACGGGGAGAGCGCGGCCGCCTTGGGAGTGAACGCATCCGCCGTGCTCGCCATGAGCATCGGCGTGGGATTGACGGGCGCGGTCAACGCGGCGGCGGCCTCGGGAGCCCCGCGGCCGAAGGGAGCGGCCAGGAGGAGCACGGCGGCGATCGTCCCGCCGGTCCAGCGGAGTACGACCGAGGACCTCGTTTCCGAGTGAGCAGCCACGACTCCCCCTGAAGGCGGGCATAACGGGTGGCGCAGACTGTATCCCACATCTCCCGCTACTGAGGCGATCCCGTTCATATGAGGCCGGTCCGTGCAGAAGCCGTACGTGATCTACAGCACATCCCGACGACGCGTTCGGAGTCCGGCGGCAGAGCCGCGGGCAGATCGGGCCGCCGCCGAACCCCGGCTCTCCTGGTCATTCATGCTCGCCGGCGGCATTCATGCTCGCCCGCCGACGGGCGACGAGCCGGCTCACGGCGTCGTCCTCCGGGAGGTCCGGGGCTCGCGGGTACGATCGCGCCGCCTCCGCCACCCGGCCGGCACGGCGCAGCCGAGCGGCGGTCGCCCGGGCCGCGGGCCGCTCGTCAGGGGGCTGATCGGGTCCAGCGTCCCGACGTCAGCGACCCCCGGACACCCGCAGCGTCGCCCCCGTGACGTAGGAGGCCTCCGGCCCGAGCAGCCACGCCACGGCGGAGGCGATCTCGGCCGGCTCCGCGGCCCGGCCGATCGGGATCTGCGGCGCCATCCGCTCCGGTCGGCCGGGGTCGCCGGCGTCCGCGTGGATGCCGGTGCGGACCAGGCCCGGCGCCACGCAATTGACCCGCACGCCCTCCCGGGAGAGCTCACGCGCCAGCCCCAGCGTGAGCGTCTCGACCCCCGCCTTGGCGGCTGCATAGTGCACGTATTCGTGCGGCGACCCCGTTGCGGTCGAGGAGGAGGAGATCGTCACGATCGACCCCCCGTGCCCGCCCCGCGCCGTGGACAGCACCTGCGCGGCGCGCCGCACGCAGATCAGGACGCCGACCAGGTTGACGTCCACGACCCGCCGGATCACCTCGACCGGGGTGTCGGCCAGGTCGCCGATGTGCGCTGTCAGCCCGGCGTTCGCGACGAGGCCGGTCAGCCTTCCGAGCCCTCCCGCCGCATCGACGAGGCGGGCGACGTCGTCGTCGTCCGTGACCTCGGCGCGGACGCACGTGGCACGGGCTCCGGCGGCCCGGACCTCGGCGGCCACCGCGTCCGCGCGCTCGCGGGAGCGCAGATAGCCGAGGACGAGGTCGTGCCCCTGACGGGCCAGAGCGACGGCGACAGCGGCGCCGATGCCTCCGCTCGCACCGGTGACGACGGTGACGGGCCGGCGGGCAGCCGGCGCGGATCCGGACATGCCGTCAACATACCTTGACCACCACCGCCACCAGCGGTGATGGCGATCCTGATCCCCGTCAGGACGTCGGACAGGGGGACGGCTGGGGGGCCGCCCCCGATGCCACGGAGAGCGACGACGAGCCCGTCGACGTCCCGTCGGTGGGCCGACAGTCGGCCGTGGGCTCGGGCGTCATGACCGGCCCGCCGGGGTGACCGGTGGGTTGACCGGTGGGTTGATCGATGGTCGGATCGGTGGTCGGCGTGCCGTCGGTCGGACATGCCGCGGCGGTCAGGCCGGCCATGCCGGCACCCAGCTGGCATCCGAAGTCCGCGAACACTCCCCTGAGCGCGGCACCGAGGCCGGTGCCGACCACGCCCAGGATGATGGCCAGTAGCAGCGCGTACTCGACGCTCGCCGTCCCCCGGCTCCCACGCCGGCTTCGCTGCGGCCGCCATCTCCCCACGGAGCCACACTAAGGACCGACATCCGAAGACGCAGCGCAACTGGACCCATACGTTCAGCTAGGTCTCCAGTGTCGAGTGCCGGAGACGCTCGTCGACCGAAGGCCGACGTGCGATGTGAAGCCCAGGGTGAAGATCACGGTGAAGCCCATGGGTCGTCAGGGCGCGCGTCGCCTTCATCGTGATCTTCACCGTAGGCTTCACGTCATGACCGGGGCCGTTGGCTGCGGCAGGAGACCCAGATAGCTCGACATCAAGATATCCCCGAGTGCCGGGCGCGGGAGGGGCCGATGCGTTGGGATCCCGAGCAGTACCTCCGGTTCGCCGACGAGCGCGCTCGCCCCTTCCACGACCTGCTCGCCCGAGTGCGGGCGACGGACCCCACGGTGATCGTCGACCTCGGCTGCGGTCCGGGGACGTCGACCCGCGAGCTCGCCGCCCGCTGGCCCGGCGCGGTCGTGGAGGGGGTGGACGACTCCCCCGAGATGATCGGGCGCGCCCGGGCCGAGGTGGGCGACGCCGTCCGGCTCACCCTGGCCGACCTTCGCGACTGGACACCGGAGGAGCCGGTCGACGTCCTCGTCAGCAACGCCACCCTGCAGTGGGTGCCGGCGCACATCGACCTCCTCGACCGGTTCGCCGGCTTCCTCGCTCCGGAGGGCTGGCTCGCCATCCAGGTGCCCGGCAATGTCCACGAGCCCTCCCACGCCGCCCTTCGCGAGCTTGCGGCGACCGGGCGGTGGCGCGAGCGGCTGGCCGGCGTCCGATGGCCCGCCGTGGAGGAGCCGGCCACCTACCTGGCCCGGCTCGCCCGCCTGGGGCTGCGGGCCGACGTCTGGGAGACCACGTACCTGCAGGTGCTTCCCGGCGACGACGCGGTGCTGGCCTGGATGCGGGGCACGGGCCTGCGCCCGGTGCTGGCCGCGCTGCCGGACGACGACGACCGGGCCGCCTTCGAGACCGCCTATGCCGAGCGGTTGCGCCAGGCCTACCCGCGGCACGACGCCGGCACGGTGCTGCCGTACCGGCGGATCTTCGCGGTCGCCACCCGCGGCCGGGCCCGCAGGCTCCCGACGAGCCCCGCCACGGCGAGCAGCCGCGGCTCGTCGCCGGGGCGACCGACGACCTGAGCGCCGGCGGGACCCGGTGTCCGGATCCGCCGGGCAACGCGCCTCGGTGAGCCCGTCCGTTCCCGTTCTGTTCGCCGCCCGCTGAAAGGCCGGGCGTGCCGGGCCCCAGCTGCGGACGTACCGTCGACGGGTGAGCCCACCTGTGCCGGGGGACGCCCCGGCGAACCTGCCCGCCACGGTCGGTGCCCTGCGGGCCTCCGGCCACCGGTACCGCACCGTCAAGGACGAGATCCGCGAGAACCTCCTCGCCCGGATGCGCTCCGGTGAGGCCCGCTTCCCCGGGGTCGTCGGGTTCGACGAGACCGTCCTGCCCGACCTCGAGCGGGCCCTGCTCGCCGGTCACGACGTCGTGCTCCTCGGCGAGCGCGGCCAGGGCAAGACCCGGCTCATGCGGACCATCGTCGGGCTGCTCGACGCGTGGACGCCGGTGATCGCGGGTGTCGAGCTCCACGAGCACCCGTATCACCCGATCACACCGGCCGGTCGTCGGCGGGCGGCCGAGCTCGGGGACGACCTGCCCGTCGCGTGGGTGCACCGCGACGACCGGTACGCCGAGAAGCTCGCGACGCCCGACACCTCGGTCGGCGACCTGATCGGCGACGTCGACCCGATCAAGGTCGCCGAGGGCCGCACGCTGGGCGACCCGGAGACCATCCATTTCGGCCTGGTCCCCCGCACCCACCGCGGGATCTTCGCCGTCAACGAGCTGCCGGACCTCGCCGAGCGGATCCAGGTGTCGCTGCTCAACGTGCTCGAGGAGCGCGACGTCCAGGTCCGGGGGTACGTCCTGCGGCTTCCGCTGGACGTGCTGCTCGTCGCCAGCGCGAACCCCGAGGACTACACCAACCGCGGCCGCATCATCACCCCGCTCAAGGACAGGTTCGGCGCCGAGATCCGCACGCACTACCCGCTCGACGTCGACGTCGAGGTGGACCTCGTGCGGCAGGAGGCGCAGCTCGTCGCCGAGGTGCCGGACCACCTGGTGGAGATGACCGCCCGGTTCACCCGCGCGGTGCGCGAGTCCCCAGCGGTGGACTCCCGGTCGGGGGTCTCGGCCCGGTTCGCGATCGCCGCCGCGGAGACACTCGCGGCCGCGGCTCTGCGCCGCGCGGCGCTGCTCGGCGAGCTGGCCGACGGCGCTGGGGACCGGCGGGGCGCCGTGGCCAGGATCGGGGACGCCGAGACCGTGCCCGCCACCCTGCGGGGCAAGGTCGAGTTCGAGGCGGACGGCGAGGGACGCGAGGTAGAGATCCTGGACCATCTGCTGCGCCGCAGCGTCGCGGAGACCTGGCGGTCCCGGCTCGGTGGCCTCGATCTCGGCGGGTTCGTGCGGCTCGTGGAGAACGGGCACGGCATCTCCACCGGCGACCGGGTGCCGTCGGGCGAGCTGCTCGAGCAGGTCGGCCGGGTGTCCGGCCTGGCCCAGGTACTCGCCCGGCTCGGGTTCGACGAGGTGCCGACGCCCGCGGAGGCGGCGTCGGCCGTCGAGTTCGTGCTCGAGGGCCTGCACCTGACCCGACGGCTCGCCAAGGACGTCCTGGACGACGGCCGCGTGATCTACGGCGCCGGCGACCCGCCGGCGGGGCCCGGGCGGCGCGACGACGACGAGGGACGCCGTTGGCGCCGGCGGGATCGGTGAGACCGTGACGCGCCCTCCCCGACGATACGGCCGGTACCGGTACGGCCCCTGGCACGGCGGGCCGGACCCGCTGGCCCCCCCGTACGACGTCCGGCAGGCACTGGACGTCCTCGGCGACGAGGTGCTCTCCGGCACGGCCCTGCGGGACGCGCTGCGCGAGATGCTCCGCCGGGGGCTGCCCGACGAGCACGGCGGCCTCAACCGGCAGGGTCTGGACGACCTGCGGGCGCGGGCGATGCGGATGCGCCGCGACGTCTCCCGCCGGGGCAGGCTCGACGGCGCGGTGACCCGGGCCCAGGCCCAGCTCGACCAGGCGCTGGCCACCGAGCGGGAGGCGCTCGCCGAGCGGGACACCGACGACGCCCGGTTCGCGGAGGCACAGCTGGACGCCCTGCCCCGCTCGACGGCCGCCGCGATCCAGGAGCTGTCGGAGTACCGGTGGACCTCCCCGGACGCCGAGCGGATCTACCGGGAGATCCTCCAAGGGCTGCGCCGCGACGTCCTCGACCAGCGGTTCCACGGTCTGCGGAACGCCTTGCAGGGGATGCAGCCGGGCGCCGGGAGCACCGAGCAGCAGGCCGCGAACGCCGCGCTCAAGGACATGCTGAGCGATCTCAATCAGCTGCTCGGCAAACACGCCCGGGGCGAGGACACGCAGGAGGACTTCGAGCAGTTCATGGCCGAACACGGGGATCTCTTCCCCGGGCAGCCACGGGATGTCGACGAGCTCGTCGACGAGCTGGCCCGGCAGGCGGCGGCGGCCGAACGCCTCATGGCCTCGCTGACGCCGCAGCAGCGCGAGGAGCTCGCCGGCCTCATGGCGGCGGCGCTCGGCGACCCCGACCTCGCGGCCCAGATGGCGGCGCTGAACGACAGCCTGCGCGCACTGCGGCCCGACCTCACCTGGGACCGGGGTGAGCGGATGCGGGGCGAGCAGCCGCTCGGCTACGGCGAGGCGGCGGGCGCCCTCGGCGAGCTCTCGGACCTGGACGACCTCATCGAGCAGCTCGCCCAGGACCACCCCGGTGCCACGCTCGACGACATCGACGTCGAGGCCGTCGAGCGCGCCCTCGGATCGTCGGCTGCAGGGGACGTCCGCGCCCTCCAGCAGCTCGAGCGCGAACTCGAGCGGCAGGGCTGGCTGACCCGGGGGGCTCAGGGCCTCGAGCTGTCACCGAAGGCGCTGCGCCGGCTCGGGCAGACGGCGCTGCGCCGGGTGTTCGAGCATCTGCGCGACGGAGGGCGGGGCGAGCACGACGTCCGGGACGCCGGCGCGTCGGGCGAGGCCACCGGCGCGACGCGGGCCTGGCGGTTCGGCGACGAGCAGCCGCTCGACGTGGTCCGGACCGTCGGCAACGCGGTGCGGCGCTCGGTGCACGCGGCCGGTCTGCATCCGGCCGGGGAACAGCGCCCGGCCGGGGAACGCCCGGCTGATGGCCGCGGGCCGGACCGGCGCGGCGGGCCACCCGGCGTCCGGCTGGCCGTGGAGGACTTCGAGGTCATCGAGACCGAGCGGCGGGCCTCGGCGTCGGTGGCGCTGTGCGTCGACCTCTCCTACTCCATGTACGCCGACGGGCGCTGGGGCCCGATGAAGCAGACGGCGCTCGCGCTGGCGCACCTGGTGGCGACCCGGTTCCCGCAGGACGCGCTGCAGATCATCGGCTTCGGCCTGTATGCGGCCGCCTTCACAGTCGAGAAGCTGGCCGGCGTCGAGCCCGACGTCGAGAAGGGCACCAACCTCCAGCACGCGCTCCACCTCGCCGGGCGGCATCTGCGTCGGCACCCCGACGGCGAGCCCGTCGTGCTGGTCGTCACAGACGGCGAACCGACCGCGCACCTGGTGGGGACACGCCCGTTCTTCGCCTGGCCGCCGGCCCGGGAGACCATCCAAGCCACCGTCGCCGAGGTGGACGCGCTGACCCGGTACGGCGCCGCCATCAACGTGTTCATGCTCGGCGAGGACTGGGGGCTGCGCCGGTTCGTCGACGCGGTCGCCCGGCGGAACGGTGGCCGGGTATTCACCCCGTCGATCGACCGGCTCGGCCAGTACGTGGTCGACGACTACCTGACGTCCCGGCGCGGGCGCCGCGCGCGGTGACCCTGCTCAGCCGGTGGTCCGTTGTCCGGCCACGGGATCCGGCTCAGCCGGCGAAGAACCCGAGCAGGTCGTACCGGGTCAGCACGCCGGCCGGCTTGCCGTTCTCGACGACCATGACGGCGTCGACGGCCTCCAGGGCGTGCCGCGCCGCGTCCACCGGCTCCCCCGACCCGACCAGCGGCAGCGGCGGCGCCATGTGCGTCTCGACCCGGTCCGACAGCGCGGCCCGGCCGCTGAACACGGCGTTCAGCAGCTCGCGCTCGCTGACGGACCCGGAGACCTCGCCCAGCAGCACCGGGGGCTCGGCCTTGACCACGGGCATCTGCGACACGTTGTAGCCGCGCAGGATCTCGATCGCGTCCCTGACGGTCTCGGCCGGATGGGTGTGCACCAGGTCGGGCAGGGCCCCCGTCTTGCTGCGCAACACGTCGCCGACGGTCGCGTCGCCGTCCGAGCGCAGGAACCCGTAGGACGCCATCCAGCGGTCGTCGAAGATCTTCGAGAGGTAGCCGCGGCCGCCGTCCGGGAGGAGGACGACGACCACGTCGTCCGGCCCGCAGCGTTCGGCCACCCGCAGCGCCGCCATCGCCGCCATCCCGCAGGAACCGCCGACGAGCAGCCCCTCCTCACGGGCCAGCCGACGCGTCAGGTGGAACGAGTCGGCATCCGACACCGCGACGATCTCGTCGGGCACGGTGGGGTCGTACGCGGTCGGCCAGAAGTCCTCGCCGACCCCCTCGACGAGGTAGGGCCGCCCCCCGCCGCCGGAGTACACCGATCCCTCCGGATCCGCCCCGATCACCCGGACGCGCCCCCCGGAGACCTCCTTGAGGTAGCGGCCGGTACCGCTGATCGTGCCGCCGGTGCCGACACCGGCGACGAAGTGCGTGACCCGGCCGGCCGTATCGCGCCAGATCTCCGGGCCGGTGGTGGCGTAGTGCGAGGCGGGCCCCTCCGGGTTGGAGTACTGATCGGGCTTCCAGCCGCCCTCGAGCTCCTTCGCGAGCCGGTCGGACACCGAGTAGTAGGAGTCGGGATGCTCCGGCGGCACGGACGTCGGGCAGACGACGACCTCCGCGCCGTACGCCTTGAGGACGTTGCGCTTGTCCTGGCTGACCTTGTCGGGGCAGACGAACACGCACCGGTAGCCGCGCTGCTGGGCGATCAGGGCGAGGCCGACGCCGGTGTTGCCGGACGTCGGCTCGACGATGGTCCCCCCCGGCTCGAGCCGGCCGTCGGCCTCGGCGGCCTCGACCATCCGTCGGGCGATGCGGTCCTTCACCGACCCGCCGGGGTTGAGGTACTCGACCTTGGCCAGGACGAGGGGCGCAAGGCCCTCGGTCACCTTGTGCAGCCGCACCAGGGGCGTGTCGCCCATGAGGTCGACGACCGTGTCGGCGTAGACCATGCCGTTGGGCTGCTGCAGCTGCTCGCGGGTCACGACATAATCCTGTCACCCGCCCCGGCGTGGAGCCGGGTCGCGCCACGGCCTACCGTGGCGACCATGGCGGACGCCGGCGACGAGCTCCGGGGCGTGCCGCCGGTCGCGGTCGACCGGGTGCGGCACCAGCGGGACAGCGGCGTGCGCGGATCGCTGCTGTCGGCACCCGCGGCGGCGGCGATCCGCAGCGCCGACCTCGAGCCCGTCGGCGAGGTCTTCGGCTGCATCGTCATCACGCTCGGCTGGCTTCCCGGGAGCTGCGGCTACGCCTACGGCTGGAACCGCGGCGGTGGCTGGGGCGGCTGGTCCGGGGCGTGGTCGGGCGGGGTCCCCGGCACGGCCGGGGGCGGGATCGCGGGCGGGACGACGCGCGCCGGTGGCCCAGGGCTGGGCGGCCCCGGCTTCCGGATGGCCCCTGCGGGCTGGCAGGGCGGCGGCCGGGGATGGGGTGGCTACGTCACGCCTGTCGTCGTCAGCGGCGACATGACGTCGAGCCGGTTCACCTGGGCCCAGCCCTACGCCGAGGCGGTGGAGCACGCCATCGGCGAATCCCACCGGCGGATGCTGGCGGAGGCCGCGGCCCTCGGCGCCGACGGCGTCCTCGGCATCACCCGGCAGACGCGCTCGATCGACGGCACCGGGCACGAGTACTCCAGCCTCGGCACCGCCGTGCGGCATGTCGACCCGCGCTGGCGGCGCGAGGCCGGGAAGGCGCCGTGGGCGGCGACGCTGACCGGCGAGGACGTCGCCGCCGCGGCCTCGGCCGGATACGGACCGGCGGGAGTCGCGTTCGGCTACTCGCTGGCCCTGAAGCACGAGGACTGGCAGCTGCGCCAGCAGCGCGGCTCGTTCTCCAACCTCGAGGTCGACGGCCTCACCGAACTGCTGACCGCGGCGCGTGCCGACGCCCGCCGGTCGCTGGCGCGCGAAGCCCGGGGGCTGGGTGGCGCCGGCGAGGTGGTCGTCCGGGACAGCTCGCTGCGCACCTTCGAGCGCCCGTGCACCGGCGAGGACAAGGACCTGATGGCCGAGGCCCTCTTCGTCGGCACCGTGCTCGTGCGGCACCCCGCGGGGCCGCGCGGGAGCGGCCGCACTCTCACCGTGCTCCCGCTCACGCCGCCGTCCGCGCCCGCCACCAGGAGAGGCCGATGACCGAGCAGCCCCCGCAGGGCCCGACCACGGACCTGTCGGCCGTCCACCTGCCGCCGGACGCGCAGCAACGCCTGACGCGGATGCGGCAGGGCACGCAGCTGTTCACGTCGGACCTGTCGGTGAACGAGTTCCTGCTGGTGCGCGAGGCCGGCTTCCGGCCCGTCGGCCTCGTGCTCGGCTCGAGCGTCTACCACGTGGGTCTCCAGATGGCCCGCTGGGGCCGGAACATGGAGATGGACCGCCTGACCCAGGCCATGTACCACGCGCGCGAGCTGGCGATGACCCGGATGGAGGCGGAGGCGCACGAGCTCGGCGCGGACGGCATCGTCGGCGTCCGGCTCGAGATCGACTTCAAGGAGTTCGGCAACGACCTCGCCGAGTTCGTCGCCGTCGGCACCGCCGTGGTCGGGGACGAGCCCCCGCCCACCGGCGGCAGCTGGCGCAACAACCGCGGGCTCCCGTTCACCTCGGACCTGTCGGGCCAGGACTTCTGGACCCTGGTCCAGGCCGGCTACGCGCCGCTCGGCATGGTGATGGGCACGTGCGTCTACCACATCGCACACCGTGGCCCCTTCGCCGCCCTGCAGACGATGGGTACGAACGTCGAGATCGAGCAGTACACGGAGGCGCTCTACGACGCGCGAGAGCTCGCGATGAGCCGGATGCAGGCCGAGGCCGAGGCGTTGCACGCGGAGGGCATCGTCGGCGTTCAGCTCCTCTCGCTGCCGCACCGATGGGGCGGTCACACCACGGAGTTCTTCGCCATCGGCACGGCGATCCGGCCGCTGCGGGAGGACCACGTCATCGCGACGCCGCAGCTCGTCCTCCCCCTCACCGACGGCGGCCGAGGGTGACGTCGTCCCTGGCGGGGGCGGGCACAGATCCGCAGGCGCTGCTCGACGGGCTCGCCGAACGCATCCCGGCCGCCCTGCCCGAGGGTGTCGCGGAGAGCGTGCTGGAGGTGGAGCGGGACCGGTCGATGGGCGACCGGATCGCGGGCCGCCCCGGCCGCGTGGCGTCCGTGCGGCTGCGCGGGCCGGAGTGGGTGCTCCAGGCACGGGCCCAGGGGCGCCGCCTGGTCACGGAGGCTCAGCGCGAGGTGCGGGGGGTGGTCATCGCCCGGCAGGCGCCACCACTGGCCACCTGGCTGGACCTGCTCTCCGGCCAGCTGCACGCCCTGGTCGTCGAGGCCGCCGGCAACGCGGTCACCGTGACCCGGGCGCTGGCGGCGCTGGGCGTCGCCGAGCCCGGGTCAGACCTCGCCGTCGATCCCGCCGACGTCGCCGGCGGCCTGCGAGCGCTGCCGCTGCGGTTGGCCGGGAGGGCGCCGGACGGCGTCGTCGCGTCGGTGCAGCGCATCGCGGACCTGCTCGTGGACACGCTGCCACGCGTGGCCGGTTCGTTCGACGCCGAGCAGACCGTCGTGCGCACAGCGACGGACTACCTGCCGCGCACCCTGCAGGCGTACGTGACGCTGCCGCCGCAGTGGGCGGCCACCCACCGGCTCCCGGACGGCGGCACCCCGCTCACCGCCCTGCAGGCGCAGCTGGCGGTCCTGGAGCAGGCGGCGACCCGGATGCGCGACGCGGCTGTCGCGGCGGATGCATCCGCGCTGCTGGCCAACGGCGCCTTCCTCGCCGACCGGTTCGCCGTCTCGGGCCTCGATGTCGAGAGCTCACCGCCCGCGTGACCGCGACGACGGCGCGGTGATCGTCAGAACGATCGAAAGACACTTCAGGCCCGCGCGTCGCGACCCGAAGAGAGAGCGTTCCATCGCACGGTGGATCGTCTCTCCTCGTGCCACGATCTACGGCACGGCTGTCGGAGGCCCGGAGGAACACCCGTCATGACTCGAGCCAACAGCGCCCGCCGCATCGCCGCCGCCGCCGTCTACGGAGGTGGCGGCCTTGCGGGCCTCGGCATCGCCGGCTTCGGTGTGCTGCTGGCGGAGGCACGAGTGGCCCGCCGCGCCATCGGCCGCCCCTTTGGCCACGTCGGTCCCGACGGCAGCGGCCGCTACGGGAGCGGGCCGGGAGAGCCCATCGAGCTGGCGATGCTCGGCGACTCCAGCGCCGTCGGCCTAGGCGTCGAGAACCCCCGCCACACGCCGGGCGCGGTCCTCGCCGGCGGGCTCGCGGCCCTGTCCCGGCGGCCGGTCCGGCTGACCGTGGTGGCCGTCGTCGGCGCCGAGTCCCGCGGGCTGGGCGAGCAGATCGACCGACTCCTCGAGCAGGCGCCGCTGCCGCACGCGGCCGTCATCATGATCGGCGCGAACGACGTGACGCACCGGCTCAAGCCGTCGGAGTCCGTCCGGGCTCTGGACCTCGCCGTCCGGCGGCTGCGCGAGCGGGGCGCGCAGGTCGTCGTGGGCACCTGCCCCGATCTCGGCACGGTCGAGCCCATCCCGCAGCCGCTGCGGTTCCTCACCCGGCGCTGGAGCCGGCAGCTCGCCGCCGCGCAGACGGTCGCCGTCGTGGAGGCCGGCGGCCGCACGGTATCGCTCGGAGACCTGCTCGGCCCCGAATTCGTGGCACGGCCCAGGGAGATGTTCTCGGCGGACCGGTTCCACCCCTCCGCCGCCGGCTATGCGCAGGCCGCGGCGGCCCTGCTTCCCAGCGTCTGCGCGGCGCTCGACCTGCTGCCCGGCGAGCTGGCCGCGCAGCGACCCGACGTGCGCACGGGCGAGGGCCTGGACGACGTCGCGCACGCCGCCGCCCGCGCCGCGGCCGAGCCCGGCACCGAGGTCGCCGGCACCGAGATCGCAGGGAACGTGCGTGGCCCCCGGGGCCGTTGGGCCGTCCTGTTGCGCCGCCGGCGCCCCCGGCTGCCGCTGCGCGGCGAACGCTCCACCGAGGCGTCCGGGTCGATCGGCGGCTCGACCGGTGAGTCGTCGACCGGCGGCTCGGCCGGCGGCTCGACCGGCGGCTCGGCCGGCGGCTCGGCCGGCGGCTCGGCCGGCGGCCTTCGGGTGACCGAGGGCGCCGACGAGGCCGAACGGCGACAGCGGGACGTACGCGACGTCCGGCAGCCGGTGGGCAACGCGGTTACCCGCGGGTAGGATTCGGACAACAGCCGCGGCGGGTCGGTCCTTGGGACCCGGCGCCGCGTCGCTCGCCGGAGTCGCCCGCAGGAGGAGCCGTGCCCGAGGCCGTCGTCGTCGCCACCGCCCGTTCACCGATCGGCCGCGCGGGCAAGGGGTCGCTCAGGGAGGTCCGGCCGGACGACCTGGCCGCGACCATCATCCGAGCGGTTCTGGACAAGGTGCCCGCGCTGCGCCCGGCGGAGATCGACGACCTCTACCTCGGCTGCGCCGAGCCCTGGGGTGAGCACGGCTCGAACATGGCCCGGGTGGTCGCCGTGCTGGCCGGTTTCGACCACCTGCCCGGCGCGACGGTCAACCGGTTCTGCTCCTCCTCGGTGCAGACCACGCGGATGGCGTTTCACGCGATCAAGGCAGGCGAGGGCGACGCGTTCATCTCCGCCGGCGTCGAGTGCGTGTCCCGTTACAAGGGTTTCGGCGGTGCCGGCCAGAACGCCGCGGCCGACTGGGACAACCCACTGTTCGCGCAGGCGAAGGAACGGACCAGGGCGACCGCCGAGTCGAACGGGGCCTGGCACGACCCCCGCGCGGACGGCCTGCTCCCGGACGTCTACATCGCCATGGGACAAACCGCCGAAAACGTCGCCACCCTGCGCGGCGTAAGCCGGCGGGCGCAGGACGAATGGGGCGTCGAGAGCCAGAACCGCGCCGAGAAGGCACAGCTCGACGGCTTCTTCGCCCGCGAGATCACCCCGGTGGCGCTGCCCGACGGCTCGGTCATGACCAAGGACGACTCGCCCCGGGCGGGCGTGACGCTCGAGGCCGTCACGGCGCTGCAGCCCGTGTTCCGGCCGGGCGGCACGGTCACCGCGGGCAACTGCTGCCCGCTGAACGACGGGGCGGCCGCGGTCGTCGTGATGAGCGACACGAAGGCCCAGGCGCTCGGCCTCACCCCGCTGGCGCGGGTCGTGGCCACCGGCGTCTCCGCCCTCTCCCCCGAGATCATGGGGCTCGGGCCGGTGGAGGCGTCCCGTCGGGCCATGGAACGCGCCGGGATGTCGATCAGCGACATGGACCTCGTCGAGATCAACGAGGCGTTCGCCGCACAGGTCCTCCCCAGCGCCGAGGACCTCGGCATCGACCTCGACAAGCTCAACGTGCACGGCGGCGCGATCGCACTCGGTCACCCGTTCGGCATGACCGGCGCGCGGATCACGACGACGCTGCTCAACGGCCTGCAGTGCCGCGACGGTCAGTTCGGGCTGGAGACGATGTGCGTCGGCGGCGGCCAGGGCATGGCGATCATCTACGAGCGCCTGAGCTGAGTGCGCACCGCGGGCGCCCCGTCGCCCACCCGTGCTCGGACTCTGCCCACCCGTGCTCGGACTCTGGTCGCCCACCCGCACTCGACGGGGGAGGTAAGGCACCGGGGTAGGGCACCGGGGATCATAGGGCGGCGCGCAGGCCGGCCAGGATCGCGTCGGCCTCGGCCAGCGTGGCGGGCCCGCCGGTCCCGGCGGCGTCCCGTGCCAGCACGATCAACTGGTCGGGGAGGGCGTGCAGGCCGAGGTCCGGAACCTGATGGGCAGGCCGCCCCTCGGCCCGCGCCGTGGAGTCCTCGAGCCCTTGCAGGGCGGCCCGGACGGCGGCGGCGGGAGCTGCGTCGGCCGACCTGTTCCGCGCGGCCCACCGGGGACCGAGCAGGCGGAGCCGGTCCGCGAGCCGCTCGGCGGACCGGACGACACCGGTCACGTCCGGCGGCCCGGCGGACCGCCACAGGTCGCTCACGCGCGCCCGACGGGCAGAGCGCTCCGCGCCACCGCGGCGAGGGCCTCGAACAGGGCCGAGTCGTCGCCGACCTCAGGATGCCACTGGACCCCTACGCAGAACGGAAGGTCCGGGTCCTCCAGCGCCTCGATGGTGCCGTCCTCTGCCCAGGCCACGGGCTCGAGGCCGGTGCCGACCCGGTCGATCCCCTGGTGGTGGTACGTGGGCACCTCGTCGATCTCGGTCCGGCCGAGGACGTCGGCCAGCCTGCTGCCGGCCTGCACGGTCACCGGGTGGCGCGCGTAGACCCCCCGCTCAGGCGCGTGCACCGCACTGCCGACCACGTCGGGCAGGTGCTGGTGCAAGGTGCCGCCGCGCAACACGTTGAGCAGCTGCATGCCGCGACAGATGCCGAGCACCGGCAGACCGTCGGCGATGGCGTCGGTCAGCAGCGTGAGCTCGGACGCATCACGCTCCTGGTTGGCCGGCTGGGTGCGCTCTCCGGGAGTCTGGCCGTACCGCTCAGGCTCGACGTCGGGGCCGCCCGACACGATCAGGGCGTCCAGGCGCGGCAGGGCGGGGCCGATCACCTCCGGCACCGGCGGGAGCACGACCGGAGCGGCGCCCGCTCGAGCCACGGCGTCCACGTAGGGACGGGGGAGCAACACCGCGTCCGCGTCCCAGGCGCCCCAGGCGGCCCGGGCGCAGTACGCGGTGATTCCGATCACTGGCAGGTCCATCAGGGATGTTCCTTCGTCGTCGTCCTATGTCCCCGAGACCCATCATTTCCCCAGATGCTTCCAGACACGCGCTGAACACGGGAACACGAACGGCGCGCGGCGGATGCTGTTCCACCCCGCCGCGCGCCGTCCCGAGATGCACCCTCGGTCATACGACCGAGATCAGCGGTTGCTCTGGAGGATGGCCAACAGCCGCAGGACCTCCAGGTAGAGCCAGACGAGCGTGACGACCAGGCCGAAGGCGGCGATCCAGGCGTACCGCTCCGGCAGGCCGTTGCGGATGCCCTGCTCGACGAAGTCGAAGTCGAGCACGAGGTAGAGCGAGGCGAGCACGACACCGAACCCGCTGACGAGGACGCCGAGCGGGCCGCTGGTGTAGACGCTGTGCCCGCTCGCGACGTAGACGATCAGGTTGATCAGGCCGAACACCAGGTACGAGACGCCCGCGATCAAAAGGATCTTGGTGAAGCGGGGCGAGTTCCGGACGATGCGGGCCTTGTAGAGGGCCAGCATCGTGCCGAACGCGACCAGCGTGCCCAACACCGCCTGCGGCACGATCTGGTTGCCGAAGGCCTGGGCGTACCAGTAGCTGATCCCGCCGACGAAGACGCCCTCCAGGAGGCCGTACAGCAGGATCAGCGCGGGCCGGACGGTGCGCGAGAAGCTGGTGACCAGCCCGAGAGCGAGTGCGGCGATCGCCGAACCGATGACGATACCGGGGCCGGGCTTGAGCACGAAGTAGGTCACGCCGGCCGCGGCGAGCAGGACCGCGAAGATTCCGGCGGTGCGCACGACCACGTCGTCGAGGGTCATCCGACCGGTCTGCCGGGCGGTCGCTGCCGGGGCGTCGTACATGCCCTGCAGATCCGAGGCGGTAGGCGTCTCGAAGGTCGCGTACCCCCCGCGCTGGAACTCGCGGTTGTTGTTGAACACGGGGTTGCGGCTTTCCATCGGTCCCTCCTGGGACGCTGAGGTCGTCCCGCGCCGTGGTCGGCACGGGATGGCGGCGAGGCGGACGCGCCGCCCCGTGGGGCCGGTCGCCCGGATCCCTCCTAACCGTAATGCGTGCGTGGGTCCCGGAGTTCCCGGTGAGGGTCGCGACACCCGGGTGCGGCCCCGGGTTCCCGTCGTCGTGCTCCCGGTCACGCGGGGCGTTCACGAGCCGGCCGGGGCCGGGCCGTCACTCCTCAGGCGTGCACGAAGCCGGAGGTCACCCATGAGGTCGTCAAGGACCCGCTCCTCCATCACCGCCCGTCCCTGACGCGCGAGCTCGGTGGCGAGATCAGGATCCCATGGGCTGTCGGCCGGGTACCCGCGGAGAGGCTCTGAGTCACCGCGGGCGAGGCCGGCCAGGTAGTCGGACCGGCCCATCCGCCACGGGTCGGCACCGAACCTGCGCGCGGCCTCGGCCGTCGTCCGCAGGCCGGTCCAGTCCAGGTCGGCATGCCAGCGCACCCGCGTCCCGGCCCGCGCGGCCCTGTCGAGCAGCCTCAGGCACGCGGCGGAGGGGACGCCCTCGGTACAGACCAGGGCGCGGCTGTCACCGGCGAGCTCGGCGGCGGCCGTCCGCATCACCGCCGGGTTCTCGCAGACGTAGACCTCGGCGGCCCGCGGGGTCAGCGGGTCCTGTCCCAGCTGGTGCAGGGTGAGCCGGAACGGGATCCCGAAGTCCGCCGCGTCGGCCAGCCAACCCGCGACGACGTGGTCCTCGCGGCAGCGCACGTTGAGCACGAGCACCTGGCTGGCGAGGTCGTCGACGACCACCCCGGCCGAGAGCCACATCGACCGCTCCGCTGGTCCGCCGTGCGGCGCCGTCGTTCCGGCCCGCGTGGCCAGCGCGCGAAGTACCAGCCGGGCGAGCGGCGTCCCAGCAAGAGCCTTCGTGTCGCCCACGGCTCGTTCCGCAAGGACGGGCAGGGGCAGCGTGCCGTCCGCGGGGAGGCGCCCCAGGACGGCGGCGGCCCGCCCGGCGAGATCCTGCTGGCCCTTGCGGCACAGCCTGGTCAGGGTGCCGTCCGTCGTCAGCGCGTCGACCCAGGCGTCGTACCAGCTCTCGCCCTGGTGGGAGCCGGCCCGCAGAGCCCGGACCATGGCATCGATCCGCGCCTGCTCGCCGGCCTTCTCCCCTGGAAGGTCCCGCAGCGGGCCGGTGAGAGCTTCGACCGCCGCGCGAAGATCCGGGGCGAGCCCGGCATCCACGAGCTCGGCGTCCACGTCCTCCAGGCGGACCGCCAGGCCCGGTCCCAGGCCGGCCGGGCGACCGAGAAGGCGGGCCGCCGCCGCACGCTCGGCCCCCGTGGCGGGGTTTCGGGTGACGGTCCCGGTCAGCGGTCGGCCTCGCTCGATCCGGGTACGACAGCGGTCCACGAGCCACGCCAGCTCGGCGGTGCCGAGCGCTGCCCGGATCCGCTCCCGGTCGAGCCCGGTCGCGGGCATCAGAACAAGGCCTCGTCGTCGCCCCTGCCGCCGACCGAGGTGGCCGGCGGGGCCGTGGCCGGCGGTGCCGAAGCCTGCGGCAGGACCATCGGCCGAGGGATCTGACGAGGGACGGCTCCGTCCCATTCCCAGGCGGTGACGTGGACGGCGTCGATTCCGTCGTGACGAACCAGCTGATAGGTGGCGATCCCGGGCACGGTGGCGTAGAACCCCCACTCCCGCTCCGAGGTCATCGCCACGTCGAGGTCGAACTGGGTGAGCAGGCCCAGGCACTTGGCCCGCGCGTCGTCGTCCACGCCCGCGAACGCCTCGTCGAGGAGTACGAGCCGCGGAGCGTGCGGGTGCGCCGAGCGGTAGTGCGCAGAGGCGGCGGCGAACAGCGGCAACGACACCGTGAGCACCCGCTCCCCGCCGGACGCCGGTCCGGTCGCCCACCGCCAGGTGCCGTCCTGCAGTCGCTCGATGACGAACCGGTGCCACGTGCGGTAGTCGAGGGCATGGCGTAGGTGCTCGGCCCAGGTGCCCTGCGGGTCCTCGGCGCGGCGTCGCTGGATCTGGCGCTGCAGGAAGTCCCGCACGGCGCGACGGTCCTCCGGCGACCAGAGATGCGACGTCTGTCGCAGCAGGTGCGCGCGCGCCTCGGCCAGCCCTTCCGGCCCCTGCGGGTCGGGTTGCCAGACCAGGCGCAGCCTCATGCCGGTGGACGTCGGGCGCTCGGCGAGCTCGGCGTTCATCCAGCTCACGAGGTCGTCAGCCTCGGAGATCAGCTCCTGCAGGCGGCTCGCGACATCGCCGACCAGGTGCTCCTCGAGTACCTCCTGCTCGCGCGTGGTGAGCTCGCGTTCCCGCAGCCCGATCTCGGTCTCGAGCAGGGCGATCAACTCGGCGGGCGCACGCTCCCGGCCGGAGTAGACGACCGAGACGACGTACCTGCCCTCGCGCAGGTCGGCGTGCGCCTGGTGCCCGTGCCGAGTGAGCGACTCGGCCAGCTCGGCGAACCGGCGGGTGATGTCGTCCTGCACGCGCTTCCAGGCGGGATCGGTGTCGTCGGTGTCCGCCAGTGCCGACTCCACCCGCCGGGCGAGCCGCACTGCCGGGTCGGCCGCCCAGTCCTGCTCCGGGTCGGGCACCTCCAGGTCGGGCACGGCCACCGCCAGCAGGCCGGTCGCGGCGAAGGCCCGTAGAGCCAGCACCGCCACGACTCTGGCCTGCTGCCGACGACCCTGCTCCTCGTGCAGCTCCCGTTCCCTGCCCTTCGCCTCGCCCAGCGCCAGAGTGGCTGCGGTGTACCGGGTGTCCAGCTCGGTCTGCTCGACCTCGAGAGCCGCCAACTCCTCGACGACATTGCCCAACTGGATGCGCAGCGCCTCGACGGTCTCGCCCACGGCCTCGACCAGCGTCCGCAAGCGGGCCTCGGCCACCCGACGCTCGTCGTCGGCGCGAGCCTCCTCGTCGGCCGCGGCGCCGAGGGATTCCTCGGCCGCCGACAGCTCGGTGCCCCAGCTTCGGATGTCGGCGAGCCGGTCGGCGTGCCGTTGCACCGCGGCGACCAGCTCACCGGCCAAGGCTCGGTAGCGACCCAGCGCGGTCGCGACCTGCTGCTGCGCCAGGGCGTCGGCGGGCAACGCCAGGTCGGCGGCCGTTTCGACCAGCACCCGGCGGGCCTCCTCCGCCACGCCGCGCGCGGTCGAGACCGCCTCCCGGGCAGGCACCAGGGCCGCCTCTCGACGGTCGAGTTCGCTGACACAGGCGGTGACGCGCGCATGGGCATCACGTAGCGGCTGGTCGGACGGCCGGTCGCCCAGCTGCTCGACGAGGCGCGACCGAGTCTGGACGATCCGGTCCAGCTCGGCCTCGGCGTCGGCCCGTTCCTGCACGGCGGCGTCGAGAGCGGCCTCCACCTCGGCCAGTCGCGCGCGACGGGCCCGCTCGCGGGCCGCGGCGCCGAGATACTCCGAGGCCGGCTTCGTCCAGCGGCCGCGAAGAGATCCCAGCCGGTAGCCGCCATCCATGCACATGACGGCACCCGGGGCAGCGACGTCGCCATCGTCGACCTCGAGGTCCTGGGTGCGCTCGCGCACCTCCACGGCCCGCAACGCCGCCTGCACCGCCTCGGCCGTCAGGGCCGCTGCCTGCATGTCGTCAGGATCCGGCGCGACGCGCAGCACGTCGGCGAGCGTGCGACGGCCGGGTGCCGCGACGCACGGCAGCAGGGCGGCGTCGAGCTGGTCCCGGTCCAACACCCGGCCGTCCGGCGTCACCCACGCATCGAGCAGCCCGGACGCCTGCAGCGCCGCCTCCAGGCCTGCGCGCTCGGCGTCGGTCAGGCCGGGCACCCCGCGGTCGGAGGTCTCGGCGGAGCCCCGGAGGTCGACCGCGCGCCACAGCGGCGCACCCGCCCGGCCCCCCCGCGACCCCTCGTCCCTGGTCGGCGGGACTGGGGGCGGCAGCGGGATCCCTGCTTCCAGCTCGGCCTGCCGCGCGGTGAGCTCATCGATCCGCCCCCGCACCTCGGCGATCCCGGCCCGGGCCGCGGCCTCGTCGCGAGCGAGGTCACGCTGCACGTCGTGGACCCTGCGGTCCAGCACCTCGGACGCCGGCTCGGGCCCGTCGATGTCGCGCACCCAGTCGCGCAGGCCGACCTCTTCCGGGTACGGGACGGCGACCGTGTCGGTGCGCGCCGCGAAGCCCAGCCAGGCTCCGACGAGCCGGTCTCCCTCGAGGACCGCCGCCTCTCGGGCCGTGGCCAAGGCGTCGCCCGAGGCGTCCCGGTCCGACTCCAGGCCCGCCAGCCGGGCGAGGTGCTCGCGGTGCCGCTGAGCGGCCGCGCCGGCCTGATCGGTGAGGCCCCGCACGGCCTCCAGTGCGGCGGTGCGGTCGTCGGCGACGGTGGTCAGCGCGCGGCGGAGCCCGGCCGGATCCGCGAGGGCTCCGGGCATCCCGACCACGAGGTCGTGGGCCGCCGCGGCTGCGGCGTCCCGCGCGCAGACGGCCACCGCCCGGACGAGCTCGTCACGCTGCCGGCCCGCCGCCTCGGCATCCGACGACGCGGTGCGGACGCGATCCGCGGACCGCCGATGGCTCTCCCGGACGCCCGCCAATCGGCGATGCGCCTCCTCGGCCCGCCGACGGGCGCCGTCCGCCTCCTCGCCGAGGCGGTCGAGTTCGCGCAGCTCGGGCGACTCGGTGAGCTGACCGCGCACGGCCTCCAGCTCGACCCGGCGACCGCGCACGGCGTTCAGCCGCACGGCGATCTGCTCGGCGTCGGCGGCCGCTGCCACGGCCTGCTGGCGGACCTCGCCGAGCCGGCGCCCGGCATTCTCGTAGTGCGAGTGCGCCGTGCGTAGCTCACCGGCCTGCCGGCGGGCCGCCACCGCCGCGTACCGCGTGTAACGGGCGGCGAAGCGTTGCAGGTGTGCCAGGGTGTCCTGCAGCGACCGCAGCTCCTCGCGCTGCTGCTCCAGGTCGTGGAAGCCGGCGGCCGCGTCGGCGAGCAGGCCCGGGTCCAGCGGAGCGAGCGCCTCAGAGAGCGCGCGGGACAGCCGCTCCGGGTCCGGCCGCTTCGAGAGCTGCGGCTGGCGCAGTTGAACCAGCAGATCCAGCAGGGCGGCGTAGCGGTCGGCGCCGAGCTGGAACAGCCGCTCGTCCAGGAGGCGGCGATAATGGTCGGCGGTGCGCGCCACCTGGCCCCGGTCGCCGATCGCCTCGGCGAGGCGGTCTCGGCTCAGGGCCGTCCCCGCCGCCGTCACGAGCGGCAGGTCGCGGCCGACCCGCCGATCGGTCACGAAGAACCACCGGTCGGCGATGCCCCGGCCGGCGACGGCCTTCAGCGCGATCCCCGCGGTGAGGAAGTGCTCACGTCCGTCGGCGTCCGCCCGCCCGAACTCGATCCAGGTGTAGCCGAGCCGCTCGGGGTAGCGGCCGCCGAGCAGCAGGTTCCACTCCATCTTCTTGTGCGGGTCACCGTCCGGCTCGACCCGGTGCGCGGCGAGCTCTCCGTCGAGCAGGAACGGCAAGGTCAACGCGAGCACCTTGGACTTGCCGGTTCCGTTGTTGCCGCGCCACAGCAGGCGCCCGTCCCGGAACCAGAACTCCTGGCAGTCGTAGCGGAACAGGTCGAGAAGGCCGACCCGAAGGGGCTGCCAACGCTCCCGCTGCGGGCGCGGCAAGCCGCCGGTGCGCTCGGTCTCGGCGCGGGCCGGCATGACCGCTCTCGGGGCACGGGCGGCAGTGACCGAGTCCGCCGCGTCACCGCTCATGTGCTGGCCTCCGATCCAGTGATCCGGGCGGGTGCGTATCGGAAGCGCGCGAGGGCCGGCAGCGGGGACACCCGCGGGTCCGGAGCACCATGCGGGGGTGGCTCCTCGACCAGACCGAGGCGGTGCAGACGGGCCAGCGCGACGGTGGTGAGCGGGATCTCGGCCCCGGCGTCCTGCGTGCCGCGTCGCCAGTAGGTCCGGTGGTCGGCCGCCAACCGGCGGACATGCGCATGCAAGGCCTCGATCGGGAGGCCTTCACCGGGTTGCTCACGCATGTGCCGGGCGAGCCGCTCGGCGACGAGCAGCGTGACGTGACCGTCGGTGCCCTCCTCCGGCAGTCCCAGGTCGGTCGCCTCGGCGGTCGGGTCGATCAGGGCGATGCCCTCGGCCCGTACCTCGGCCACAAGACCGGTGCCGGCGGTCAGCCGCCGCAGCAGCACGCCGCGCTGGCTGGAGAGGTACTCCCGCTCGTGGTCGTCCAGATCCGCAAGGTAGAGGACAGGGTCGTCGAGCAGGCGGCGGGTCAGCCGGTGGCGCAGCCGCCGATTGCGCACGTCGTCGGTGTCGGGTAGAGGTTCGGCGGTCAACGCGGCCACGCGCTCGTCCGTGGTCGCCACCTCCGCTGGATCGATCATGGACGGGCCCCTGCCGGTGACCAGGAGCGTCGCCAGCACGTTCCGATCGACGTCGTACAGGACGTCACCGGCCGAGTTCACGAACGCCTGCTCGTCACCTGCGATCCGCGCCAGTACGCCCGCCTCCATCAGCAACCGCGCCACCGCCGCCAGATCGGAGCGTTCGTCCCGCTCGGCGAGAGTGAACACGATGCCGGCGTCCGCCAACGCGGGCTCGGCGGCGAGCGCGACGACCTGATCTACCATCCGGCCGAGCGTCACCTGAGACTCGGCCCTCTCGAGCACGGCGAGGGCGAGACACAGCAGCACGTAGCGGCGTCGGCCGAAATGCGCCTTCGAGCCGGAGTCGAGCGCGGCGGGACGGGTTCCGTCCGCCCAGTCCCCGCTGACCTTCTTCAACCGGACCACGGACGGGTCGCTGATCAACGACCAGCCCGCCTCGCGCGAGAACCAGTCGGCCAGCCAGCTCGCGTGTCGTCGGGCCAGCACGAAGGCCTCCGGATCGGGGGTCCGCGGGGTGAGGAGGGGGTGGCGCAGCAGCGCCCTCGCCGCGCGTCGACGTTCGTCCTCCTGTTGGTCCTCCAGCGCGGTGCTCAACCGGTCGGCCGAGCGGGGCCCGAAGCGCCTCACACCCTCACCTCCTCACGTCTGAGGCTGAGCTCGCCTCCGGCGTCCGCCCCGTGGCGGTCGCTGTCGCCGTCGTCGGCCATCGCGACGGTGATGGCGTCGGTGATGGCGTCGGTGACGGCGTCGGTGACGGTGACGGCGGCCGCCACGGGAGGCTCGCCCGCTGTGGGGGGCGCGGTGCGATCGATGACGGTGACGACGTGATCGACCGCCCAGATCACGCCCTCGCTGGACCGGATCGGGACGACGGGCCCCCCGGGCACTGGTTCGAGCGTCACGTCGTAGCCGCCGTCCGAGGTCACGGTGTGCACGACGCCGTCTGGTCCGGGACCCGCGGCCAGGGCGTCGCCGAGCAGGCGCAGGAACAGCCAGAGCTCGCCGGCCAGCAGGCCGTCCGGGCCACCGAGATCGGCGAGCCGGGTGGCCCGTCCCGTGGCGATCCGGCGCCGGGCCAGTTCCGCCTGATCCCGCTCCGCTGCCAACACGGCCTCGAGCTTGGCCCGCGCCTCGGTCCGGTCGACCACCCGGCTCGGCTGTCCGCGCCGCTGGTAGTGACCCGTCTGCCGCAACCGGGCGGCCACCTCGACGGACGGTGCATCCAGCCAGCTCGTGCCCGGCGGCACGGACGCTGCCGCCGGGTCCGCGACGCCGTCGGGGGAGCCGACGAGCCCGGTCAGGTGACGTGCCGGACCGAGGCCGAACGCGATCCGCCACAGCCGATGGGCCTGGTGCTCGTCGGCCTCCGCGAACCACCGGGCCAGGGTGCGGTAGTCGGCCGAGCGGTCGCTCCGGCCGGTCCGCCGTTCCTGGAGCAGCCGGATCGCGGCCAGCAGGTCGGGGACCGCCCGGCTCGCCCGGCGGCGCAGCAGCTCGGACTGACTCGGCTGCACCCGGGTGCCGACGAACCAGGCCTCGAGGCCGCTCCACCGCGCCCGCCACTCGTCGAGACGCACCTGTGCCGGATCGGGTGCGCCCTCGCCGTCCGGAGCGGCGTCACCCGCCTCTCGCCGCGCCGCCAGCAGCAGAAGCGAGTCGAGCGCCTCACCCCCCTGCGACCCGGCACCGATGGCGAGCAGCGTCTGCCGGATGTCGAACGACTTCTGCACCAGGTCGGCGACGAATCGCTCGAGGTAGGCGATGAGGCGGTCCTTGTAGGCGAAGAAGGCCTCCTCGTCGAGGTCCTGCAGATCGATGACCCGCTGCAGCCCGCCCATGAAGGCACTGGCGTTGGCCGCCAGCGAGTCCAGTCGGCCGGACAGTTCCAGCAGCAGGTTGTGCACCACGGCCGGATCCGGGTCGGGGTCCCTGAGCAGGCCCTGCAGGGAACGCAGCCGCAGCCGTATGTCCTCCAACGCCACCGACTGCAACTCACCGCGCCTGCCGATCTCGACCTCGTAGGTGGCGAGTGCCCGCTCGGCGGCCTCCCCCTCACGAGTGAGTTGGAAGAGCAGCCGCCGTCGGTAGAAGTCCTCCACCGACGCCACCCGAGACGTGTCCGGGTCGGCCCTGACGTTGCCCCAGCCGGCCAGCGCGTCGAGGGCGTTCTCCACCTCCGCCCGGGTCGCGGACTCCCCAGTCCCCCCGCCCGCCACGGACAGATCACGGACGACGTCCTCCGGCCGCAGGTGGACGACGAACCGACGCTTGTGCTCCACGAAGACCCGCATGATGGCGCGGTAGAGCGCGCTCTTCGGCGCGGTTACGTGCTCGAAGGGCCGGAAGCCGGGCTGTTCCTGGATCATCGCGAGGCAGTCTGCCAGCCGGCGCCGACAGACACCTCGCGACCGTGTCGACCAGGAGTACCCGATCCTGGAGTACCCCGTGCTTGACCCGAGCCCGTGCGGGACGGCCGCGCGATCACGACCCGGGGAGCCGACGCGACGCAGCGACGACACGTGCCGTCGGCGGGAGGGGGGCGTCGATGTCACGTGCCAAGGCGAGGAAGCCGGTGTGGCCGGGCAGCCGCTCCAGTGCCTGGTGGATCAGCTGACGGGCGGCCGGGAGGTCGCCACGCGCCCGGGCCAACCGTGCCCGGAAGTGCATCTGCTCCGGCCCGCCGAACGCAGCGTGACCCGCAAGGCGGTCCAGCAGGGCCTCGTCCTCGGTGCCGGCGAACCGGTCCAACAGCATCAGGTGCCAGTCGATCATCGTCTCGGCCCGCCTGGTGCGCTGTCGCTCGAGCTCCCGGCGTCGCTGCTCCGTCAGGTAGGACTTCGCCGGCCCGCGCGCCGGCAGCGGCGGTGGGGCCAGACCGTCCAGCGCATGCAGATAGTGCTCGGTGAAGGTCACCCAGGTGTCGGGGACAGTGAGGAACCCGGCCATGACGTCGGTCAGTCGGCTCTCCCGTTCCGGGATCGTTCCCCACCCGTGGCGGGTCCACCCGTAGCAGCTCTCCCAGCGCAGGAACTGCTCGGCCGCCTGTGTCGCGAAGACCGCGAAACCGCGATGGTCGAGCAGGTGGCGCCACAGCACGGCGATCTCGTCCGACACCACGATCGCGGCGGCCTCGATCGGGTCCTCGGAACGCACGTACTCGTCGTCGCGAAGCTGGCAGGCGAGGTCGATCATCTCGGTCAGGGCCGCCTCGCCGCCTGCTGGGTCCTGCGCAGCCAGCGCTGCCCGCGATTCCGCGAGGAGCCGGCGGAACGTGAACCGCCACTGGCTGCGTTCCTTCGGCCGGACGGCGCGGCTGCCCGCGATGTAGGCGCCCGACCGCACCAGCCCGGTGAACTCGTGCACGGCCCGAAGCACCTGTTCCGGGTCGGGTGTCTGCGGTGCGCCCCGACGGGCGGCCCCTGCAGCGTCCGGGGAGAGGATCTCCTCGATCCGTTCCCGTACCGCCGCGGTACCCCGCCAGTACACCGTCCACAACGCCTTACGCAGCTCGGCTTCGCCGAGCCCTGCCGTCGCCGCGGAGAACTCCTCACGGTTCATCCGATTGGCGCCGGCCACCCACAGACCGTACCGGGACGACGGATGACGACGGTCCAGGACGGTGGTGAACCCGACGCTGCCACGGTGACGTGGAGCGTGGCGTCCCGGGAACCCGCCGGGCGAGCTGCTCCACCTCGTCGGGCGGCGGAGCGTGGCGAAGGTCGAGATTTGCGGCGTGCCCAGCGCTACTGGGTGACAGCTATCGGGCTCGGCTGTCGATGG
>DATKNA010000252.1:0-13968 GCA_035541595.1 Kineosporiaceae bacterium
GCGGTGATCAAGGAATAGGTGGGCGATCAAGGAAGATCTGGCCCACTTGTTCCTTGATCGCCACCTATTCCTTGATCACCGGGAGGGTGGTGTGGTCGTCGGATCGCTGGCGATGGATCTGCTTCTGGGCGAGGTGCACTCGCTGAAGGAGAAGCGTTCGCTGCTGCGGCCGATCGTCGCCGAGCTGCGCCGCGCCTACGCCGTCAGCGCCGCCGAGACCGGGTACCTCGACCTGCACCGGCGGGCCGAGGTGGGCGTGAGCCTGGTCTCGCCGGACGCCGCACACTGCAGGGACGTGCTCGACGCCTGCGAGCGGCTGGTCGCTCACCGGCCCGAGGTCGACCTGCTGTCCGCCCGGCAGCGAATCTGGGACGACGCCGACGCGTGACCACGCCCGGCGCACGGTCACGCTCCCGGAGCCCCCGGGGGACCCGCCGGCCCCGACAGGAGGGAGGACGCTTCCCGCGCATTCGCTCCACGCGTCCGCCGCGACCCGGGTGGACGCCCCTTCCATCGACCGGTGTCGGCGCACGCCGGCACCCAGACACCGAGGACGACGCCATGGTCGACACCGCACGCGCCCGAAAGCTCGCCGACCGCATCCGCGAGATCGTCGCGGACGCCCTGGAGCGGCGCGTCAAGGACCCCCGGCTCGGGTTCGTCACGGTCACCGACGCCCGGGTGACGAACGACCTGCAGCACGCCACGGTGTACTACACCGTCCTCGGCGACCCCGAGGAGCAAGCCGCGACCCGCGTCGCCCTGGAGAGCGCCAAGGGGGTGCTCCGCTCGGAGGTCGGCCGTCGCACCGGCGTCCGACTCACCCCGACGCTGGAGTTCGTCGCCGACGCCGTGCCGGAGAACGCCGCGCACATCGACGACCTCCTGCGCGCGGCCGCCGCTCGCGACGCCGACGTCGCCGCTCTCGCCGCCACCGCCGACTACGCCGGCGAGCCGGACCCGTACCGGCGCGCCGTCGACGACGAGGACGCCGCCGCGTCGCCCGACACCGCCTACAGCTCGGCCGCGTCCGCCCGCGAGGACGTCGAGGCCGGCGACCGCCGATGAGCGCCGGGGGCGCGCAGAGCGGCCTCGTCGTCGTGGACAAGCCGGCCGGCCTCACCAGCCACGACGTCGTCGACCGCATCCGCCGCCTCGCCGGAACGCGCCGCGTCGGGCACGCCGGGACCCTCGACCCGATGGCGACCGGCGTGCTCGTGGTCGGGGTGGAGCGCGCCACCCGCCTGCTGACCTATCTCGTCGGTGCCGACAAGGAGTACCTGGCCACCGTCCGCCTCGGCGTCGTCACCGTGACGGACGACGCCCAGGGGCCGGTGCTGTCCCGCACCGACGCCGGCGGTCTGGACCTGACAGCGATCAGGGCCGGTGCCAGCCGGCTGACGGGCCGGATCCTGCAGGTGCCCAGCGCGGTGAGCGCGGTCAGGGTGGACGGGCGGCGGGCGTACGCCCGGGTCCGCTCGGGGGAGGCCGTCGATCTGCCCGCGCGGCCGGTCATGGTGTCGGCCTTCGACGTCCTGGCCCGGCGGGAGACCTCCGGCGCGGGGGTGCCCGTCGTCGACGTCGACGTCCGGGTGGTGTGCTCCTCCGGCACCTACGTCCGCGCCCTGGCCCGCGATCTCGGGGCGGACCTCGGCGTCGGCGGGTCCCTGACGGCGCTCCGCCGGATCCGCATCGGGCCGTACGGCCTCGATCAGGCGCGTCCACTGGAGGCGCTCGGCGAGCAGTTCGCCGTCCTGCCGCTGGCGGAGGCCGCCCGGCTGGCCTTCCCGGCCCGGGAGCTGTCGGACGACGAGGCACGTCGCCTCGCGCACGGCGTGCGGCTGCCGGCGATCGGCCTCGGCCCGGACCCCACGGCCGCGTTCGCGCCCGACGGGGTGCTCGTCGCCGTGGTCCGCGAGGAGGGTGGAACCACCCGCCCCCTCGTCGTGCTGACCGGTTGAGGCCTTGCCTTCCCGACGATCGCGCACCCCCCGTGGAGCACATGATCGTTGAGCGAGGGCTCGATCGGCCGAGGAGGCGGATACGCGGCCGGATCGCGGCCAGGGCTCACCCCCGACGCCTCACCCACGCGGCGATCCTGTCACCCCTGACCGACAGCGGACGCCCGCGGCTGGCAGAGTGAAGGGATGCAGTGGTTCAGGGGCCTGGACGCCGTGCCCGCGGGGTTCGGCCCGTCGGTGGTGACCATCGGGAACTTCGACGGTGTGCACCGCGGTCACCAAGCGGTGCTGGCCGGCGTGGTCGCAGCGGCCCGGCGCCGCGGGTTGCTCTCGGTCGCCGTGACCTTCGAGCCGCACCCGGTCGCCGTGCTGTTCCCGGAGCGCGCACCCGCCGTCCTGACCACCCCGGAGCACCGGCTCGAGCTGCTCGCGGCGACCGGCCTGGACGCCGTCCTGGTGATCGAGTTCACTGTGGAGTTCGCGCACTGGAGCCCGGAGCGGTTCGTCCGGGACGTCTTCGTGGACACCGTGCACGCGCGGCTCGTGGTCGTCGGCAGGGACACCAGGTTCGGGTACCGCAACAGCGGGGACGTCTCCACGCTGCGCGGGCTCGGCGCGACCTTCGGCTTCGACGTCCAGCTGGTCGACGAGGCCGGCGTCCCGAAGGCAGGCAGGGAGGGCGCCCGCCGGTGGTCGTCGTCCTGGGTCCGGGAGCTGCTCGTCGAGGGCGACGTCACGGCGGCCGCCGGGATCCTGGGTCGCCCGCACCGGATGACCGGCGTCGTCGTCCACGGCGACCACCGCGGCCGGGAGCTGGGGTATCCCACCGCCAACCTCGCCCGCGACGCGATCGGGCAGGTGCCCGCCGACGGCGTCTACGCGGGGCGCCTGCTTCGTCCGTCGCTGCCGCCCGGGGCCCCGGACGTCGTCCTCCCCGCAGCGATCAGCATCGGCACCAACCCGACCTTCGACGGCACGCAGCGGCGCGTCGAGGCCTACGTGCTGGATCGCGACGACCTCGAGCTCTACGGCGAGCGCGTGGCGCTCGAGTTCGTCGAGCGGCTGCGACCGACGTTGCGGTTCGACGGTGTGGACGCGCTCGTCGCCCAGATGGCGCAGGACGTCGCGCGGTCCCGGGACGTCCTCGGGGTGCCCCAGCCGTCGGCCACCTCCGGCCCGTGATCTCGCGGCGATTGGTTGAGGTCGCAACGGCGCTGGTAGTCTGGCCGGGCCGTCAGAACGGCCGCGGATCCACAGTGCCCGGGTGAGGCAGGCCCCGGAGCTCCGCGCAGCGATCGACGAAGGAGCATCGTGGCACTCGACGCCGCCACCAAGCAGAAGATCATTTCCGAGTACGCGACCGGCGAGGGTGATACGGGCTCCCCCGAGGTCCAGGTCGCGATGCTCACTCAGCGGATCAAGGACCTCACCGAGCACCTCAAGGAGCACAAGCACGACCACCACAGCCGTCGCGGCCTGCTGATCCTCGTCGGTCAGCGGCGCCGGCTCCTGCAGTACCTCCAGCGCACGGACATCACGCGCTACCGGTCACTGATCGAGCGACTGGGCCTGCGCCGCTGATCCCGGGCCGCGGTCCGCACGGCGGATCGTGGCCCTTCGCCGGTCCTGCGCGTCGCGTGGGCGCAGCGGCGGCACACGCGGGAACATGGACCCGGCTGCGACAGCTGTACACACGCGACGGCTGCCCACAACTGAACATCGCAGGAGCGTCGGGCCGGTCCGCAGCGCCGGTCCTCGGTAGTGGCCCCCGGGAGCCCGCCTCGACGGCGGGCCTGCCGTGGGCCTCGATCGAAGACCGGAACCACCGCCCGGACCCGAGCCCGTCCCTCCGTCTCACGAACGTCCCGAGCACACCACGAGAACGGAGAGGAACCCTTGGAGGGTCCCGAGATCACCCACGCCGAAGCCGTCATCGACAACGGGCGCTTCGGCACGCGCACGGTCCGCTTCGAGACCGGCCGGCTGGCCAAGCAGGCCGCCGGGTCCGCCGTCGTCTCCCTCGACGGCCAGTCCATGGTGCTGTCGACCACCTCGGTCGGCAAACAGCCCAAGGACCAGTTCGACTTCTTCCCGCTCACCGTCGACGTCGAGGAGCGGATGTACGCCGCCGGGCGCATCCCGGGCTCGTTCTTCCGGCGCGAGGGCCGGCCGAGCACCGACGCGATCCTGACCTGCCGGCTCATCGACCGACCGCTGCGACCCTCGTTCGTCAAGGGGCTGCGCAACGAGGTCCAGGTGATCGTCACCGTCCTCGCGCTGCACCCCGACGACCTCTACGACGTCGTCGCGATCAACGGCGCCTCCATGTCGACCCAGCTGGCGGGGCTGCCCTTCAGCGGACCGATCGGCGGGGTGCGGGTCGCGCTCATCGAGGGTCAGTGGGTCGCCTTCCCCCGGCACGGCGAGCTCGAGAACGCCGTGTTCGACATGGTGGTCGCGGGCCGCATCGTGACCGGCGACAACGGCGACGAGGACGTCGCGATCATGATGGTCGAGGCCGAGGCGACCGAGTCCGCCTGGAACCTGGTCACGACGCAGGGCGCGCAGGCCCCGACCGAGGAGATCGTCGCCCAGGGCCTCGAGGCCGCCAAGCCGTCCATCGCGGCGCTGTGCCGGGCCCAGCAGCAGATCGCCGCGCGGGCCGCCAAGCCGACGGCGCGGTTCCCGCTCTTCCTCGACTACGAGGACGACGTGTACCAGGTCGTCGAGGCCACCGTGTCCACCGAGCTGGCCCAGGCGTTGAGCATCACCGGCAAGCAGGAGCGCGAGGTCCGGACCGAGGAGATCAAGGACTTCGTCAAGGCCCGCCTCGCCGAGGACTTCGTCGGCCGGGAGAAGGAGATCTCTGCGGCGTTCCGGGCGGTCCAGAAGAGGCTGGTCCGGCAGCGGATCCTGCGCGAGAAGGTCCGCATCGACGGGCGGGGGCTGGCGGACATCCGCCAGCTGTCGGCCGAGGTCGACGTCGTACCGCGGGTGCACGGCTCGGCCCTGTTCGAGCGCGGCGAGACCCAGATCCTGGGCATCACGACGCTGAACATGCTCCGGATGGAGCAGCAGCTCGACACCCTCGCGCCGGAGACCCGCAAGCGGTACATGCACAACTACAACTTCCCGCCGTACAGCACCGGTGAGACCGGCCGGGTCGGCTCGCCCAAGCGGCGCGAGATCGGCCACGGCGCGCTCGCCGAGCGTGCGCTCGTCCCCGTGCTGCCGTCCCGCGAGGAGTTCCCCTACGCCATCCGGCAGGTCTCCGAAGCGCTGAGCTCGAACGGTTCGACGTCCATGGGGTCGGTGTGCGCCAGCACGCTGTCGCTGTTCAACGCGGGCGTCCCGCTGCGCGCTCCGGTCGCCGGCATCGCGATGGGCCTGGTGTCCGATGTGATCGACACAGCCGACGGCCCGACGACGGAGTACGCCGCGCTGACGGACATCCTCGGCGCCGAGGACGCGTTCGGCGACATGGACTTCAAGGTCGCCGGCACCGGCGAGTTCGTCACCGCGATCCAGCTCGACACCAAGCTCGACGGCATCCCGGCGTCCGTGCTCGCCGCGGCGCTGACCCAGGCGCGGGACGCCCGGCTGCACATCCTCGACGTCATGGCCGAGGCCATCGACCGGCCGGACGAGATGTCCCCGTACGCGCCCCGTGTGATCAGCATCAAGGTGCCGGTGGACAAGATCGGCGAGGTCATCGGGCCCAAGGGCAAGATGATCAACCAGATCCAGGAGGACACCGGCGCGGAGATCTCCATCGAGGACGACGGCACGGTCTACATCGGTGCCACCGACGGCCCGTCGGCCGAGGCCGCCCGGGCGGCGGTCAACGCGATCGCGAACCCGACGATGCCGGAGGTCGGCGAGCGCTACATGGGCACGGTCGTGAAGACGACCACCTTCGGTGCGTTCGTCTCGCTCGTCCCGGGCAAGGACGGCCTGCTGCACATCTCGCAGATCCGCAAGATGGTCGGCGGCAAGCGGGTGGAGAACGTCGAGGACGTCCTGTCGGTGGGCCAGAAGGTCCAGGTCGAGATCTCCGAGATCGACCCCCGGGGAAAGCTCTCCCTGGTCCCGGTGCTCCCCGACGCCGACAACGCGCAGGCCGGCTCGGCCAACGGCGACTCGGCCGCCCGGGGCGAGGGCCGGACGACGGAGCGGAACGGGCAGGAGGCCGCCCCGTCGACGGCCGAGGCGAGCGCCTGATCCACGGCCTGACGTGACCTGTGACATGACCGGCATCCCCCTGCCGCTGACCCCGGTCGGGTCCCGTGAGCAGACCGTCGTCGGGGAGGCGGGCGGCGCCGTCGTGCGCCGTGCCGTCCTCCCCGGCGGTGTCCGCGTCCTCACCGAGGCCATGCCCGGCCTGCGCTCGGCGACGCTGGGCTGCTGGGTCGGGGTGGGGTCCCGCGACGAGGCCAGCGGGCACTTCGGCTCCACCCACTTCCTGGAGCACCTGCTGTTCAAGGGCACCACTCACCGATCCGCGATGGACATCGCCACGGCGTTCGACGCCGTCGGCGGCGAGGCCAACGCGGTCACCGGCAAGGAGTACACTTGCTACTACGCCCGTGTCCTCGACGAGGACGTCGCGCTCGCGGCCGACGTCCTGCTGGACATGGTCACCTCCGCCCGGCTCGACCACACGGACGTCGAGAGCGAGCGCGGGGTCATCCTCGAAGAGCTCGCGATGAACGATGACGACCCCGCGGACGTCGTGCACGAGCGGTTCGCCGAACTCGTCCTGGGAACCCACCCGCTCGGGCGGCCGATCGGCGGAACGGCCGAGACCATCGCCGCGGTCGGCCGGGACGCCATCGCCGACCACTACCGCGAGCACTACCTGGCCCCGGGACTCGTCGTCACGGCCGCCGGCGGGATCGACCACGACGCGGTCGTCGCCATGATCGCCGATCGGCTCGCCCGGTCCGGCTGGCGCGGCACGGACACCGTGACCCCACTGCCGCGCCGGGGCGAAGGCCCGGGCGGCGGCGTGCCGGCGCCCCTGTCGCAGCTCGGCCCGGGCGGCCGGCTGGTGCTCCGCCGCCCGACGGAGCAGGCGAACGTCATCCTCGGCACCGTCGGGCTGACCGCGAACGACGAGCGCCGGTACGTGATGAGCATCCTCAACGCGGTGCTCGGCGGCGGCATGAGCAGTCGCCTCTTCCAGGAGATCCGGGAGCGTCGAGGGTTGGCCTACTCCGTCTACTCGTTCGCCTCGGGCTACTCCGACTCGGGCTGGTTCGGCCTCTACGCCGGCTGCGCGCCGGGGAAGGTCGACGAGGTCGTGACACTCCTGCGGGCCGGCCTGGAGGAGCTGGCCGACCACGGGGTCGGCGGGGAGGAGCTGGCCCGCGCCAAGGGTCAGGTCGGCGGCGGCCTGGTCCTCGGCCTCGAGGACAGCGGTTCACGGATGACCAGGCTGGGCCGGGCCGAGCTCGTGCACGGCGCGTTCGTCTCCATCGAGGCGACCCTCGCCGCGCTGCGCGCCGTCACCGCCGCCGACGTCCGGCAGCTGGCCGGGGAGCTCGCCGGTCGCCCTCGGTCGTTGGCCGTGGTGGGTCCCTTCGACGAGGACCGCACCTTCGCGGGCGCCGGCGTGTGAGCGCGTCGTGAGCGACGGGCGGACCAGGGTCGCCGTGATCGGCGCCCGAGGCCGGATGGGGCGCCAGGTGTGCGCGACCGTGCGCGCGGCGGAAGATCTCGAACTGGTGGCGGAGATCGACCTGGGGGACGACCTCGACGCGGTCGCCGGCGCCGATGTTGCGGTCGTCTTCTCGGTGCCCGACGTCGCCCTCGACCACGTGCTGAGCTGCGTCCGGCACGGCGTCCATGCCGTCGTGGGAACGACCGGCTGGACGCCCGGGCGCCTCGACGCCGTCCGCGAGGAGCTCACGGTCGCCCCGGACGTCGGAGTGCTCGTGGCGCCGAACTTCGCGGTCGGCGCGGTGCTGCTCATGCGATTCGCGGCCGCGGCGGCGCCGTTCTACGAATCGGTGGAGATCATCGAGCTGCACCACCCCGACAAGGTGGACGCGCCCAGCGGCACCGCCCAGCACACCGCCCGGCTCGTCGCCGCGGCCCGCCGGGACGCCGGAGCACCGCCGATCCCGGATGCCACGACCATCGCCCTCGACGGCGCGCGCGGCGCGGACGTCGAGGGCGTCCGGGTGCACGCCGTGCGTTTGCGCGGCCTGGTCGCCCACGAGGAGGTCCTCCTCGGCGGCCCGGGAGAGCAGCTGACGCTGCGTCACGACAGCTTCGACCGGGCGAGTTTCATGCCCGGCGTGCTGCTCGGCATCCGGCGGATCACGCAGCGGCCGGGCCTGACGGTGGGGCTCGAGCACCTGCTGGACATCTGACCGTGGGCGCGCGCCGGGGCGCCGCGCTGGCCTTCGCCGCCCTGGTCGTCTACCTCGTGGCCGTCGGCTGGCGCGGCGTGCTGTTGCTGCGCACCGGCGGCCCGCTTCCCGTCCTCCTCGGCCTGGCGCTCCTCGCCCTCCCCCTGGTCGGGCTGTGGGCCGTCGTCCGCGAGTGGCGGTTCGGGATCGCGACCCAGGCGCTGGCCGGCGAGCTGGCAGAGCGCGGGGAGCTCCCGGTCGACGACCTGCCCAGGACGCCCGGGGGGCGCGTCCAGCGGGCCGCCGCGCAGACGTGGTTCGACGCGCTCCGGGGGGAGGTCGAGGCGGAGCCGGACTCGTGGGCGGCCTGGTTCCGGCTGGCGCTGGGCTACGACGCCGCAGGTGACCGGCGCCGCGCCCGCGCGGCGATGCGCCACGCCGTGGCCCTGCACGCGCGGACCACGACCAGGTAGCTCCGGCGGCAAGGATCGCCCGTCTGGAGCGGGACGGACGCACGGCGGCGTCGTGGAAGCCCTCCCCGGCGGCGCACCCACCGGACCTGTGACGATCGCCCGCTGCCTCACGCCACGGCACGGAGCAGCGCGGCGGTGACCGCGGCCGCGGCCACGACGACCACGAAGGGTGCGCGCCGCCAGAGCAACACGCCAGCGACCGCGAGGGCCGGCACCCTGGCATCGAGCTGGAGGGCCCGGCCGGCGGCCAGCGTCTGCACCGCCACGAGCGCGGCCAGCAGGGCCACCGTCACCAGCGCGGCGATGCGGACCACGCGGGGGCGCTCCAGCCAGCGGTGCGGCGCCAGGTAGCCGGCGAGCTTGACGGCATAGCACGCGGCGCAGGCCGCGAGCACGGCGGCCCACGTGCTCACCCGGGATCGCCGCCCGCACCGGAGCGGCCGGCGTCCCCCGGGCCCCGCCAGCCGGCGACGATGGCGACCACCGCGACGGCCAGGACCGGTGCGCCCGGCGGTAGGACCGGGACCAGGGCCGCGGCGACGACAGCGGCGGCCGCGGCCACCAGCCGCGTCCGCCGCGACCGTAGCCGGGGCCAGAGCAGGGCGAGGAACGCGGCGGCCGCGGCGGCGTCCAGACCGTATCGTCGCAGGTCGCCCAGGGCATCGCCGACGACGGCGCCGGCCAGGGTCGACGCGTTCCACAGCGCGAAGACGGCGCCTGCCGTGGCCCAGAAGCCGAACCGGGCCAGCTCGGGTCGGTCCGGCCGCAGGGCGGCCTGCGCGGTGCCGACCGCCGTCGACTCGTCGATCGTGACCTGGGCCGCCAGGGGCCGGCGCCAGCCGCGCGGGCGCAGCAGCCTGGCCATCTGCAGGCCGTAGAAGCCGTTGCGCGCCCCGAGCAGCGCCGCCGTCGCGACCGCCGCAGCCGCGGAGCCGCCGGCTCCGACGACCCCGACGAAGGCCAATTGCGACCCGCCGGTGAACATCACCAGGCTGAGGACGCACGCCTGCGCGACGCTCAGCCCCGCGGCCACGGCGAGCGCACCGAACGAGACCCCGTACGCGCCGGTCGCCACGCCGATCGAGAGCGCCTGTCGGAGCACGGCAGCGCGGTCGGCGTCCCGGGCTCGGCCACCGCGTGCGTCGGCGATCTCGTCAGGAGCACCCATCTCAGCCGAGGGCCGCGGTGAGCCGCAGTTGCGTCACGGTCCCGCCGTCCGCGGCGGCGAGGGTGCGGCGGGCGCCGTCGGCCACCATGCCCGCCGACGCCAGGAAGTTCCGCAGCACCGCGTCGGGCAGGGGCAGCCAGGCCACGATCCCGGTGGCCCCGTGCCCGCGCATGGCGGCCGTGGCGGCCCAGAGCAGACGCGACCCGTGTCCGGCCCGCTGGTGCGGCGGATCCACGGCGAGGACGACGATCTCGTCGACGATCCCGGTGAGGTCGGGGTCGGGCGCGGGGGCGAGGGCGACGAAGCCCACCACGACGGCCCCCGAGGTGGCGACGAGCACCATGTGCCGCGGCGACGGCGCAGCGGCCACGGCCCGCCGCCACGCCTCCGCGAGGGCCTCCGCCTCCAGGGCCTCGGGGGCCAGCACGGCGCCGAACGCCTGGCGCCATGCGCGTGCCTGCACCGCTGCGATCGCGGTGGCGTCCGCGGGCCGGGCCGGCCGCACCGCTGCGTCGGCCGCCGAGGGCATCAGGACGTCCCCGGTCCCGATGCCGCTCGCCACGCGCGCCAGTCTGGCATCGGTCGAGGCTCGGTGTCGGTGGGCATGGGTTCGGTGTCGGTGGGCATGGGTAGGGTCGCGCCATGGCGGACATCGAGACCGACGGTCTCTCCCTTGCCGTGGCCGACGACGTTGCCGTGGCCGACGACCTGCCCGTGGTGACCTTCCGCTCCGACGTGACGGTCGAACTGGTCCGGGCGAGCGCCCAGGACGTGGACGTCCTCTTCGCGGCGCGTGTGTCGACCCAGGGCGAGCAGAGCCTGGCCCAGCTGGACGCCGATCCGCAGCGGTCGACGGGCCTGATCAACTATCTCATGCGCGATCGGCACGGCACCCCGTTCGAACACAACTCGATGACCTTCTACGTCCAGGCGCCGATCTTCGTGTTCCGGGAGTTCATGCGGCACCGGATGGCCAGCTACAACGAGGAGAGCGGCCGGTACCGGCAGCTGCAGCCGGTGTTCTACGTGCCCGGCCCCGACCGCCGGTTGCGCCAGGTGGGCAAGCCGGGCGCCTACCGGTTCCTCGAGGGCACGCCGGAGCAGTTCGAGCTGGTGCAGGCCGAGACACGCCGGATCTGCGAGGAGGCGTACGCGGCGTACCAGCGGCTGCTCGAGGCGGGCGTGGCCAGGGAGGTCGCGCGGATCGTGCTGCCGCTGACGATCTACTCGTCGATGTACGTGACGATGAACGCGCGCTCGCTGATGAACTTCCTGTCGCTGCGGACGGCGCGGGAGGGGTCGCGGTTCCCGTCGTTCCCGCAGCGCGAGATCGAGATGTGCGCCGAGGGCATGGAGGAGATCTGGGCCGGCCTGATGCCGATCACCCACGCAGCGTTCGAGGCGAACGGCCGCGTCGCGCCGTGACGGAAGCGATCATGGGAACGAGGTGCTCGGGGCTGGAGCGGTGACCCTGTAACGCCGGCCGCACCTCGGGCGATGGGCGGGGTGCATCCCGGTGTCGCCCGAGCCCGAGCGGGCGGCACCGGGTCCGGCATCCCATGATCAGGCGGCAGGCCCGGCCTCACGCTCACGTCGCCACCTCCCGTGTAACACCTCCAGGGCACGTGGCGATGACACCGGCGGACCCCGGCGCTGCTTCAACCCCCGTGCGAGCAGCGCCGGGGTTCCACCGTCCCGCCGCACGAGGTCACCAGGTGCGACCGGAACCGGCCCGGGACGCGGGGACCGCTACGTTAGGGACATGGCCGACCTGGTTGCCCGACCCTTCGGCGCCGTCCTGACGGCGATGGTCACTCCGTTCGACGAAGCCGGCGGCCTGGACCTCGACGCCGCTGGACACCTCGCGGCTCACCTCGTCGACCACGGCCACGACGGCCTCGTCCTGTCCGGCACGACGGGGGAGTCGCCGACCACGAGCGATGCCGAGAAGGAGGCGCTGATCCGAACCGTCGTCGCGGCCGTCGGCGACCGCGCCCGCGTCGTGGCCGGCGTCGGCACCAACGACACGGCGCACTCGGTCGAGCTCGCCGAGCAGGCCGCCAAGGCCGGCGCCGACGCGCTGCTCGTGGTCGCGCCCTACTACAACAAGCCACCGGCCGAAGGCCTGCGCGCCCATTTCACCGCCGTCGCGGACAGCACCGACCTGCCGGTCATGCTCTACGACATCCCCGGCCGCACCGGCATCCGGATCGGGACCCCGACCTTGCTGCGGCTGGCCGACCACCCGCGGATCGTCGCCGTGAAGGAGGCGACCGGCGACCTGTTCGCCGGGTCCGAGGTCATGGCCGCCACGGGCCTGGCCTACTACAGCGGTGACGACGCGCTCAACCTCGCCTGGCTCGCGCACGGCGCCGCCGGCGTGGTCAGCGTGGTCGGGCACGTCGCCGGCGAGCTGTACGCCGAGATGGTCCGCGCCGTCGACACCGGCGACCTCGCCACGGCCCGCGCTCTGCACACCCGGCTCGTGCCCGCCGTCCGCGGCCTCATGACCCGCACCCAGGGGGCGATCACCGCCAAGGCCGCCCTCCAGCTGCACGGCGTGCTCGCCCACCGCACCATGCGCCTGCCGCTCGTCGCGGCGACCGAGGCCGAGGTGGACCAGCTGAGGGCCGACCTCGGCGGGAGCGGGCTGCTGTGAGCCACCCACACCCGGAACTGTCGGCACCGCCGCCGCTGGCCGCGAACGGCCTGCGCGTCGTCGCCCTCGGCGGGCTCGGGGAGGTCGGGCGGAACATGGCGGTCCTGGAACACCGCGGCCGCCTGCTCGTCGTCGACTGCGGGGTCCTGTTCCCCGAGGACCACCAGCCCGGGGTCGACCTCATCCTGCCGGACTTCTCCCCGATCGCGGACCGGCTCGACGACATCGTCGCGGTGGTGCTCACCCACGGTCACGAGGACCACATCGGGGCCATCCCCTACCTGCTGCGACTGCGGCCCGACCTGCCGCTCGTCGGCTCGCAGCTCACGCTCGCCTTCGTCGAGGCCAAGCTCAAGGAGCACCGGGTCACCCCGTTCACCCTCGCCGTCCGGGAGGGCCGGGTCGAGCGGTTCGGCCCGTTCGAGTGCGAGTTCGTCGCCGTCAACCACTCCATCCCGGACGCCCTCGCGGTCGCCGTCCGGACCGCGGCGGGCACGGTCCTGCACACCGGCGACTTCAAGATGGACCAGCTACCGCTCGACGGCCGCCTGACCGACCTGCGGGCATTCGCCCGGCTCGGCGAGGCCGGCGTCGACCTTCTCATGATCGACTCGACGAACGCCGAGGTGCCCGGGTTCACGACGTCCGAACGGGAGATCGCACCCGTCCTCGACCGGGTGTTCGCCCAGGCCCGGCGCCGGATCATCGTGGCCTCCTTCGCCTCCCACGTGCACCGCGTCCAGCAGGTCTGCGATGCGGCCCGCGACCACGGCCGGACCGTCGCGCTGGTCGGCAGGTCGATGGTCCGGAACATGGGGGTCGCGCGGGACCTGGGCTATCTGACCGTCCCGGAGGGGCTGATCGTCGACGTCAGGGACGTCGAGGACCTGCCCGACGACCGCGTCGTGCTGATGTGCACAGGCTCGCAGGGGGAGCCGATGGCAGCCCTGTCACGCATGGCCAACCGGGACCACCGGGTGAGTGTCGGGCCCGACGACACCGTCGTCCTGGCCTCCTCGCTGATCCCCGGCAACGAGAACGCGGTCTACCGGGTGATCAACGGGCTCACCCGGCTGGGCGCGCGCGTGGTGCACCAGGGCAACGCCCGCGTGCACGTCTCCGGTCACGCCAGCGCGGGGGAGCTGCTCTACGCGTACAACATCATCCGTCCCCGGAACGTCCTGCCCGTCCACGGCGAGGTGCGGCATCTCGTCGCGAACGCGGAGCTTGCGGTACGCACCGGCGTCCCCCGCGAGCGCGTGGTCATCGCCGAGGACGGCGTCGTCGTCGACCTGGTCGACGGCATCGCACGCGTGGCGGGGGCGCTGGCGTGCGGCTACGTCTACGTCGA
>DATKNA010000253.1:0-27594 GCA_035541595.1 Kineosporiaceae bacterium
AAGGATGCCGTCGGCTCGGGCGCGACAGATCCCGAGGGCGTCCTCAACGTGGCGGTGCGGGACGTCCGCGACGAGGTCGGCGAGGAGCTCGTCGTCATGGCCGACCTCTGCCTCGACGAGTTCACCGACCACGGCCACTGCGGCGTGCTCGCGCCGGGCGGGTCCGTCGACAACGACGCCACGTTGGGCCGGTACGCCGACATGGCCGTCGCGCTCGCGGAGGCGGGCGTCCACCTCGTCGGGACCAGCGGGATGATGGACGGCCAGGTGGGTGCGGTCCGGACGGCACTGGACACCGCTGGCCGGACCGACGTCGCCGTGCTGGCCTATGCAGCGAAATACGCTTCCGCGTTCTACGGGCCCTTCCGGGAGGCGGTCGAGTCGTCCCTGGTCGGGGACCGGCGGACCTATCAGCAGGACCCGGCGAACGGGCGGGAGGCGCTGCGGGAGGTGGCCCTCGACGTCGCCGAGGGCGCGGACATCGTGATGGTCAAGCCTGCCCTCGGCTACCTGGACGTCGTCGCCGCCGTCGCCGCGGCCGTCGACGTCCCGGTCGCGGCGTACCAGGTGTCCGGCGAGTACGCCATGGTCGAGGCCGCCGCGGCGCGAGGCTGGCTCGACCGCGAGCGGACCGTGCTGGAGACCCTGACGTCGATCAAGCGGGCGGGAGCGTCCGTGCTGCTCACGTACTGGGCCGCCGAGGTGGCGGGGTGGCTGCGCCGATGACGGCGGCGGAGCCCGCCGGCACTCGTTGGCTGAGCCCGGACGAGCAGGCGGTGTGGCGCGCCTTCCTGGACGTCTCCCGGCTGATGACCGACCAGATGAGCCGCCAGCTCTCCGAGGACAGCGGCATGTCGCTTCCCGAGTACGAGATCCTCGTCGCCCTGTCGGAGGCGCCGGACCGGCGGCTGCGGATGTCCGAGCTGGCCGACCGGGTGGTGAGCTCGCGCAGTCGGATCACGCACACCGTGGGCCGGATGGAGCAACGCGGCCTGGTGTCTCGCGAGGCCTGCCTGGACGACGGGCGCGGCGTCCTCTGCGCGCTCACGGCCAAGGGCTTCGGCGTGCTGGAGGTGGCCGCACCAGGACACGTCGAAGGCGTCCGGCGAGCTGTGTTCGATCCCCTGTCGCCAGCAGAGGTCGAAGCTTTCGGCGTCGCGTTGAGCAAGATCCGTGAGGGCTTCGGCCGCCGCTGAGCCCCGCCTGCCGTCTGCGCGCGGCCGGGCGGACCGGCGGGAGGCAGACCTTGCCGGGCGGAGTGATGTCAGTCGCGGCGCTTTGCGGTGGTTCCAGATGTGGGCCACTGCGTCGGCTCCATCGTCCCTCGTCCCTCGTCCCTCGTCCGTCGTCCCTCGTCCGTCGCGCTCGACGTGCCGGCCGCGCATGTGGCGCAGTGGAGTCCCCCGGAGTGGGTGTACGGCAGCACCCGGGGCCCGGTGAGGCCGTCACGAGCGGGGCGTCCACGGTATGAGGCGCTCCACGGTGTGAGGCGCTCACGTGCCGCCCGCACATGTGGAGTCGGCCGACGCGTCAGGGGCTGCCCGTGCCGGCCCAGATCTGGGACCAGCGCAAAGCACGGGCGGGGATGCTTTCCGCAGAGCAGCAAGCCGCGTCCGGGGCCACCTCCGTCCACAGCTGGGACCGTCGTCCGTCCCGCCGTCCACAGGCATCGAGCCGACCCGTGGCCGTTGAGGCTTTCGCCGAGGACGCTGGCACCCATGTGGCCCAACGGCTTCCCGACCGGCGACTACGCTCGTCAAGCCCGGCGTCGCCTCGGGCTGAGCCAGCGCGAGATGGCCGTCGCCAGCGGCATCAGCAGAACGACTCTGGCCAGGGTGGAGGCCGGTCACGGGGGTACACCGGTCGAGACCCTCGAGCGTCTCCTGGCGGCGGCCGGCTGGCTGCTCGTCGTGGTCGAGCAGCCGGAGAGCGCCACGGGCGAGGGCTTGGTCTTCGTGCCTCCGCTGCGCGAGTGGGGCGGCTCGTGCCGCGACGGGGCGGGGCGGCGATACCCCGCACACCTTCCCCTCGTCGTCGATCCGCTGCCGGCCGAATGGTGGGCGCCCTTCGGCCTGATCCGGCCGCCGGAGACGTTCTACCGCAGCGAACTCCTCAGGAGGATTCGGCGCAGCGAGTCGCGTTGGAGCGTGCGGCACGACATCCCGATGCCGCAGTGGCCACTCGCGTTGCGCCAGCTGGCACTTCCGGAGCCGCTCGACCGGGCCGCTCGAGCACGACACAGCCAGCCTTGCCACACTGAACCTGTGAGTCCCGCCCCCGCGACTGCGGCACCTCCGTACCCCGCCGAGGCGCCGGCGTCTCTCGCGCTCTTCGAGCGCGCTCGGGCGGTCATTCCGGGCGGGGTCAACTCACCGGTCCGGGCCTTCCGGGCCGTCGGCGGAACACCGCGGTTCATGGTCCGGGGCGAGGGTCCGTACCTCTACGACGCCGATGGCCGCGAGTACGTCGATCTGGTGTGCTCATGGGGCCCGATGATCCTCGGGCATGCTCATGCTCCCGTGGTCGAGGCCGTCACGAAGGCCGCGCGCAGCGGCTTCTCCTTCGGGACGCCGACGGAGAACGAGCTGCTCCTCGCGGAGGAGATCGTCACCCGGATGGAGCCGGTCGAGCAGGTCCGTCTGGTCAACTCCGGCACGGAGGCGACGATGTGTGCCATCCGGCTCGCTCGCGGCGTGACCGGCCGGCCCGCCGTGGTGAAGTTCGCCGGTCACTACCACGGACACGTGGACGCGCTGCTCGCGTCGGCAGGAAGCGGAGTCGCGACGTTCGCCTTGCCCGACACGCCCGGTGTCACGCGGGCCGCCGCCGCGGACACCATCGTCCTCCCGTACAACGACGTCGCGGCCGTCGAAGCCGCCTTCGCCGAGCACGGCGGTCGGATCGCCTGCCTGATCACCGAGGCGGCGGCGGGGAACATGGGCGTGGTCCCGCCGTCGCCGGGCTACACCGCCGAACTCCGTCGCATCACCGCCGAGTACGGGGCCCTGCTGATCAGCGACGAGGTGATGACCGGGTTCCGGGTGTCGGCAGCGGGTTGGTTCGGACTCGAAGGCGTCGCCCCGGACCTGGTCACCTTCGGCAAGGTCATGGGCGGCGGCTTCCCTGCGGCGGCCTTCGGGGGGCGGGCCGATGTCATGGCGGCTCTCGCCCCGGAGGGGCCCGTCTACCAGGCCGGCACGCTGTCGGGGAACCCGGTCGCCACGGCCGCCGGGCTCGCCACTCTCCGCGGCTGCACGCCGCAGGTGTATCGGGCGGTGGACGGGGCCGCTCGTCGGCTCGCGGATGCCGTACACCAGGCGTTGACCACCTCAGGCGTCGCGCATGTCGTGCAGTCCGCCGGCTCGATGTTCAGCGTCTTCTTCAGCGACGGCGAGGCCGTGCCGGTCCGGGACTACGACGGCGCGCGTGCCCAGGACCTGTCGGCATTCCGGTCCTTCTTCCACGCCATGCTCGACCGCGGGGTCTACCTGCCGCCCAGCGCGTTCGAGGCATGGTTCCTCTCCGCGGCACACGACGACGCCGCGCTCGACCGGGTCGTCGAGGCGTTGCCGGCAGCCGCAGCCGCGGCCGCCGCCGGAGGTGGGCGGTGAGCGAGCGGACGGTCGTCCACCTGCTGCGGCACGGGGAGGTGGAGAACCCGCGCAAGGTCCTCTACGGGCGCCTGCCGGGCTACCGCCTGTCGCCGCTGGGCGAGCGCATGGCTGAGCAGGCGGCGGAGTTCCTCGCCCTCGGCGACGTCGTGCGGGTGGTCTCCTCGCCGATGGAGCGGGCCCTGCAGACGGCACAGCCGGTCGCCAAACAGTTCGGTCTGACCGTCGACGTCGACGAACGGCTGCAGGAGGCCGGGAACGTGCTCGAAGGCTTGACCGTCGGTGCCGGATTCCTGGCGCAGCCGCGCCTCTGGTGGTGCCTGCGCAATCCGTTCCGCCCTTCCTGGGGCGAGCCCTACACCCGAGTCGCGCTGCGCATGCACGCGGCGGTCGAGGTTGCCAGGGAGTCGGCGCGCGGGCACGAGGCGGTGCTGGTCAGCCACCAGCTGCCCATCTGGATCGCACGCCGGTCGGCCGAGCACCGCCGCCTCTGGCACGACCCCCGCCGCCGGCAGTGCAGCTTGGCGTCGGTGACCTCGTTCACCTACGACGGTGACCGGTTGGTGTCGATCGCCTACACCGAGCCTGCGGCCGATCTGCTGCCGAAGGCCGACCCGACACCCGGCGCATGACCACGCGACGCGGCGCGATCGCCCGGGTCGCGGGCGCCGTTCTGGCCGTTGTGACCCTGGCGGGCTGCTCGGGCAGCGGGAACGGCGCTCCGGCCGGGCAGAGCTTCGTCGCCGGCGACGGCGCCGTCACCCTCCTCCCGCCGAGCCAGCGGCCCCGGCCGGGGACGTTGCGCGGGGCCACCGTCGACGGCAGGACGATCGACCTCGCCGCCCAGAAGGGCCACGCCGTGGTGCTCAACGTCTGGGGCTCCTGGTGCGCTCCGTGCCAGAAGGAGGCGCCGGCCCTGGAGAAGGCATCGCAGGAGCTGGCGGCAGAGGGCGTCCGCTTCATCGGGATCAACACCCGCGAGAACGGGAACAAGGACGCGGCAGCCGCCTTCCAGCGCGCGTACGGCATCACCTATCCCAGCCTCTTCGACGCCGGGGGGGACGCGCTGCTGGCGCTACGCGGCGCGGTGTCCGCCAACGCCATCCCCACCACCGTGGTCGTCGACCCGCAGGGCCGGATCGCGGCCCGGATCAGCGGGGCGACCACGACGGACACCCTGGTCGGCCTCGTCGACGACGTCCTCGCCGGCCGGACACAGGCCTCGTGAGCCCGCCCGCCCTCGCCCCGGTCGGCTCCGTCGGTCAGACGGTGCTCGACGGATCGCTGCTGCTGGCGGTCCCGATCGCGCTGGCTGCGGGCCTGGTGTCGTTCCTCTCTCCGTGCGTGCTGCCGCTCGTCCCCGGCTATCTCGGCTACGTCACCGGACTCTCCGGCGTCGATCTGGAGCACCAGCGCCGCGGGCGGCTCGTCGTCGGCGCGGCCCTGTTCGTCGCGGGGTTCACGGCCGTCTACGTCACCCTCGGCTGGGCGGCCGGCGCCCTCGGCCGCACCCTGCAGGAGCACAGCGCCGGGCTGGCCCGCGTGCTCGGCGTTGCGACCGTCGTCCTCGGTCTGGTCTACCTCGGGGTCCTGCCTGGCCTGGCCGGGGAGCGGCGACTCGACGTCCGGCCGGCCGCGGGCCTGGCCGGCGCCCCGCTGCTCGGTGCCGCCTTCGGTTTGGGCTGGACGGCGTGCACCGGCCCCACGCTGGCGGCCGTCGAGGCGCTCGCCGGGATCGGCGGCGACCCCGGGCGCGGCGCCTTGCTGGCCACCGCCTACTGCCTCGGTCTGGGCGCCCCGTTCCTGATCGCGGCCCTGGCCTATCGCCGCGCGTTGGGCGCCTTCGCAGCAGTGCGCCGGCATCGCGTGCTCGTCACCCGGCTCGGCGGCGCGCTGCTGGTCACCGTCGGGGTGCTGCTCGCCTCGGGGGCCTGGTTCCAGCTGATGACGCATCTGCAGGGCGCAGTCGCCGGATTCGAGCCGGTGATCTGATGTCGACGACCAGCGAGCGCCCCGCCTCGGGCGCCGGGGCTGACGTGGACGACGTCCGCCCGGGGCCACCTCCGGAGGTGAGGCTCCCGCCGCTGGGCACGGTCGGCACGCTCCGCTGGGCCTGGCGCCAGCTCATGAGCATGCGGACCGCCCTGCTGCTGTTGCTCCTGCTCGCCGTCGCCGCCGTGCCGGGCTCGCTCCTGCCGCAGCGGCGGATCAACCCGGCCCAGGTCCAGCAGTTCCTGGCCGACCACCCCGGGTACGCAGGGTGGCTGGACCGGCTGGGGTTCTTCGACGTCTACTCGTCCGTCTGGTTCTCGGCGATCTACCTGCTCCTCTTCGTGTCCCTCGTGGGCTGCGTGCTGCCACGGACCCGGGCCCACCTGCGGGCGCTGCGGACCCCGCCGCCCCGGACCCCGCGCAGGCTGGATCGCCTGCCCGGCCACCGCCGCATCACCGTTCCCGGGGCTCCCGACGCGGTCCTCGGGGAGCTCGCGGTCACCCTGCGCCGGCGGCGTTACCGGGTCGCGCGGCACGACGAGTCCAGCCTGTCCGCCGAGCGCGGCTACCTCGGGGAGACCGGGAACCTCGCCTTCCACGTCTCGTTGCTCGCGCTGCTGGCCGGGGTCGCGGCCGGGTCGCTGTTCGGCTACTCGGGCCAGGTCCTGGTCGTGGAGGGCCAGTCCTTCTCCAACTCCGTGCCGTACTACGACAGCTTCACCCCGGGCACGCGGGTCGACACCGGATCCATCGCCCCGTTCTCGTTCACGCTGGACCGGATGCGGGTGCGGTTCGACGCGCAGGACGGCGGCAGCCAGTTCGGGGCCCCCCGGCAGTTCGACGCCGACCTCACCGTGCGGAACGCGCCGGGCGAATCGGCCCGTGCCGTGACCATCAGCCCGAACCATCCGCTGGACGTCGGGGGCGCCCGGGCGTTCCTGGTCGGCAACGGGTACGCGCCGGTCCTCACGATCCGCGGCGGCGACGGGACGGTGGCCTTCAGCGGCGCGGTCCCGTTCCTGCCGATCGGGGGCAACTACAAGTCCCTCGGCGTGGTCAAGGTGCCCTATGCCAAGCCGCGCCAGATCGGCATCACCGGATTCCTCCTGCCGACGTTCGGCGGGTTCGATCCCCAGAAGGGGCCGGTCTCGATCTTCCCCGACGCCGCGCTGCCGCGGCTGGCCCTGGGGGTGTTCGTGAGTCGGCCCGGCGAGGACGCGATGACCACCAACGGCGTACCGACCTCCGTGTACGCCCTGGACGTCTCCCGGCTCACCCCGCTGAAGGAGGCGGACGGTGACCAGTTGCGGCTTCTCCTGCAGCCGGACCAGACCGTCACCCTCCCCGACGGCGCCGGGACCGTGACCTTCGACGGGCTGCGCCGCTACGCCGCCTTCGACGTCCGGTACGACCCGTCCAAGGTGTGGGTGCTCGCGGCCGCCCTGACCGCCTTGGCCGGGGTCACCGCGTCGCTGTTCGTGCGCCGGCGTCGGCTCTGGGTCCGGGTGTCGGGAACCGGGGAAGGCCGTACCGTGGTCGAGGTCGCGGGGCTGTCCCGCGGCGAGGACGCCGGCATCCCCGCCGAGGTGCGTTCCGTGGTGGCGACCCTCCGGGGGGCGGCCGACGACGGCGTCGACGCGGCCGGGGAACGACGGACGCAGCGAGTCGAGCGGGAGTGATCGTGGCTGTCGAGGAGACGTTGGCCCATGCGAGCAACGTGCTCGTGTACTCCGCCATGGCCGTGTACACCGGGGCGCTCGGCGCGTTCGCGCTCGATCTCGCCGGCCGCGGCGCCCGTCCGGTGGCCGCCGCCGTGCCGGAGCGGGCGGTCGTCGTCGCAGCAGCCCCGGTGGGCGGCCCGGACAGCGGCGCCCGTTCCGGCTCCGCCGGCTCCGTCGAGGCCGCGACGGCCCAGGCGCCCCGCCCGCGCTGGGCGAACGCCGGCGGTATCGCGGTCTCCCTGACCTGGCTGGCGTTCCTGCTGCAGCTGGCCGCGGTCGTCGCGCGCGGCATCTCCGCCGGTCGCGCGCCGTGGGGCAACATGTACGAGTTCGCGGTCACCGGGTCCCTGGTGGTCACCGGAGCCTTCCTGGTGGTCCTGCGTCGGCGGGACGTCCGCTACCTCGGGACATTCGTCGTCGGGCCGGTGCTGCTGACACTCGGGCTGGCCGTCGCCGTGCTGTACACGCCGTCGGCCGGGCTGGTGCCCGCGCTGCAGAGCTACTGGCTGCTGATCCACGTGACTGTGGCCTTCGTGGCGTCGGCGCTGTTCACCCTGGGGTTCTCGACCAGCATCCTGCAGCTGGTGCAGCATCGCCGGGAACGGGCTCGGGCCGTGGGTCGGGAGCCGCGGCGTGGCCGGTTCATGGAGGCCCTGCCACCCTCGGACGAGCTCGAGCGTTCGGCGTACAGGCTGCACGTCGTCGCCTTCCCGCTGTGGACGTTCACCGTGATCGCGGGCGCTATCTGGGCCGAACACGCCTGGGGCCGGTACTGGAACTGGGACCCCAAGGAGGTGTGGTCCTTCGTCATCTGGGTCGTGTACGCGGGGTACTTGCACGCACGGTCGACCCGCGGGTGGGACGGCCGGCGGGCGGCGTGGTTCGCGATCGCGGGCTACGCCTGCGTCCTGTTCAACTTCCTGGTCGTCAACATCTTCTTCGTGGGGTTCCACAGCTACTCGGGCGTCTGACCGGTCGCTGCGAGCCCTTTGCGGCCCACCGGGGTCGGCGGCTCGCGGGCTCGGAGGCTACGCCGGGTGTCCGGTGTGGTCGTCGCCGTCGGAGCCGCCGTTGCCCTCCTGTCGCTCGCGCCGGCGGCGCCGCTCCTCGTCCGCCTGCCGACGGCGTCGCTCGGTGTCGAGCCTGCGGAGGAACTCCGGGTCGTCGTCGGGGGCGAGGGGGCGTGAGGCCGGCTCGACCGGCAGCCGGGCCGGGCGGCCACCCAGCATCAGGTAGAGCACCGCGCCGACGATCGGGACCAGGATGGCGAGCAGCCAGACAGGCCGGGGTAGCAGGCGCAGATCACGGGCGTCGGCACGCAGACAGTCGACGAGCGCGTAGACCATCAGCCCGACCGCCACGAGGACCACGACCACGCGGAGCATTCGTCCAATGTACGTGCTCCCGACGGGAGCCCCGCGCTCAGGCGCTGGTCGAGGACGCGGTCCGCGCCGCACCGGCGGCGGGCGTCGCGTCCGGCTCCGGGCGACCGACGAGATGGCCCTGCACGGCGTCGATCCCGAGGGCCCGGGCCGCGTCCAGTTGGGCGCGGGTCTCGATACCCACGGCCGTGCACGCCAGGCCGAGGCGGGTGGTCAGTCGAACGGTCGCCACCACCAGGCGGTCGTCGGCGCCGAGGTCGGCGGTCAACGACCGGTCGAGCTTGACCCCGCTCAACGGCAGGTCGCGCAGGGCGGCGATGGACAGGCCGGTCGCCCCGAAGTTGTCGAGCACGACACCCACCCCTGCGGCCCGCAACGCCGCCAGGGTCGCCCTCGCCGCATCGCCGTCGTCGAAGGACGCGCCGGCAGGCACCTCGACGCTGAGGTCACGGGGTTCGACGTCGTGTCCCTCGAGCGCCTGCAGCACGGCGGCGGCGAAGCCCGGGCCGGTGAGCTGCTCGGGTGCGACGTTGACGCTCAGCCCGAGAGCGGGCTCTCCTTCGGCCCGTCGGCGGGCCACGGCATCGAGCCCTTGGGCCAGGACGGTCGCGCCGAGGAGATCCACGAGGCCGGACCGGCGGGCGGCCGCGACGAACCTGGCCGCGGGCACGCTGACACCGTCCGGCCGGGTCCATCGCGCCAAGGCCTCCAGCCCCACGACCCGGTCGAGGCGGGGGAGCGTGCCGAGGGCGAGAATCGGCTGCAGCGCCACGCCGACCTGCCCGGCACACAACGCCGGCCAGAGCTGCTCGCCGAGGCCGTCGACGTCCGACGCTCCGGCGGGGTGGGCGGGGGCGAGGATGCCGCCGCTGCCGTCGTCCGGCAGGCGGGGCGCGCGCTCGGCGCGGGCCAGCAGGTTCTCCGGGGGTTCCGCGGGAGCGGCCGCCGGGTCCGCCGCCAGGGCGAGAGCCACCCCGCAGGACAGGGAGACCACCTCCCGCCCGACCTCGACCGGTTCGGCCAGGAGGCCGGCCAGCCGGTTCGCCACGACGGCGCAGGCACGGGCGTCGACGCCCTCCAGCAGGACGGCGAACCTCCCGTCGCCGAGCGAGGCGACGACGTCGCCGGCGGGCAGCCAGGCTCGGGCCCGCCGGGTGAGAGCATCCAGGGCGTTCGCGCCGGCGGCCGGACCGAGCGCCGCCAGGCCGTCGACGCCGTCCACGGTGACGACGAGCAACGCGATGGCTCCGCCGACCACGCCGGCGCGGGCCTGTGCCCGGGTCAGCGCGTCCACCAGCTCGGGTCGCCCGGGGACGCCGGCCGGCTCGGGGGGCGGGGCGAGCCGCCGGATGCGCGGCGGAACCGTGTCCGACACCGTGTCCGACACCGTGGCCGGCACGGTTCCGGGCACGGTTCCGGGCACGGTGTCGCGCGCGATCCCCGGCGCGATCTCCGGCGCGATCTCCGGCGTGGTGTCGGGCACGGTTCCGGACACGGTGGCCGGGGGCGCGGCCTGGTCGGCAGCGACGGATGCGCAGGCCCGGGCGACCAGCACGGCTCGGATGGTCCGGCCGGCCAGGCTCACCGCGAGGACAGCGACGGCGCAGGCGGCGAACGCCGTGGTGCCACCGGTCGACGTCCACGCCGTGCCCACCGCGCCGCGGCCGTCGGAGGTGTCGTAGGCGAGCAGCGCCACGACACCGAGCGCCGCCGTCGTCAGCGTGACGGCGGCAGCCGCCGGCAGGAGGGCCGCGTACGCCCCGCAGACAGCCGGGAACCACGCGAGCGCGAACGGCGAGGGGTGGGCGTGGCCGCGGACCGCGACGGCCGCGGCGCCGAGGGCCAGGCCGGCCCGCGCCGCGCGCATCCCGAGGGTCGGCGGCCGGGGGTCGCGCCGCTGCGCCAGCCACGTGCTGGCCGCGAGCACGCCTGCCGTCGCCGCCGCCGTCCAGGGCCCGGTGCCGGCGCCGCCGGCCCACGCGACCAGAGCGCCGCCCGCGGCGAGCAGGCCGAGCAGGGCCGGCTCGGCGTCGCGCGACCGCGGCGCCGGCGGCGCGGGGAGAGAGCGTGCGGCAAGCGGCTCGTGACCGACGGCGTCGGCGTCCATGACTTCTCCAGCGGCGGAAGGGGCGCGGCAGCCTGAGGTCGGCGTGCGCCAGCACCTTCCTCGGCACCGCCCCCGACGGCCTTGAGCGGGCGCCGTAGGCTGGGGGCGTGCTCCCGGTGGCTACGTACTTCCTCGCCCGCCTGGTGCTGTTCGCCGGCTGCGCCGTCGTCCTGCGGCTACTCGGTGCCGGTCCCTTCCTCGCGCTGGTCGGCGGCCTGCTGACGTCCCTGCTGCTGTCCTATGTCCTGCTGCGACGGCTGCGGGAACCGGCGACCGCAGCGGTGGCCGAGCGCATGCAGGCCCGCACCGCGCGCCGGGCAACCCAGGTGGACGAGGACGCACTCATCGAGGACGCACAGGTCGACGAGGTCCTGCGCGAGCGCGACCGCGGCTGACCGACCGGCGGCACGGACCGGCGGGTCTGACCGGCGGGCCTCGCTGCGCGGCCTACAGGGCCAGGCCGATGCCGAGCAACGCGGCGTAGAGCAGCTCGAGCCGCCCGGTGTCGCGCAGCACCGGCAGCAGCTCCAACCCCTTGGCGCCGGCCGTCACGGCGCGGACGGGCGCGATCGCGGCGAGGGCCGCGAGCAGGGCGAGCCAGGCCGAGGGCTGATGCACGGCGGCCGCGGGCACGAGGACGAACGCCGTCGCGACGAGGGAACAGTAGAACCGGCGGGTCCCGGCGTCGCCGAGCCGGACGGCCAGCGTCCGCTTGCCCGCGCTCGCGTCGGTGGGGATGTCCCGCAGGTTGTTGGCCACCAGGATCGCGCACGCCAGCGCCCCGATCGCGACGGCGCCGCACAGCGCCGCCCAGCTGACCCTGCCTGCCTGCGTGAAGGTCGTGCCGAGTACCGCCACGAGGCCGAAGAAGACGAACACGAAGACCTCGCCGAACCCGGCATAGCCGTACGGCCGGGGCCCGCCGGTGTAGAACCAGGCGGCGGCGATGGCCGCGGCGCCCACCGGGATCAACCACCACGCGCCGCTGACCGCCGTGAGGACCAGGCCGGCCACGGCGGCCACCGCGAACGCGGCGAGCGCCGCGGCGCGCACCTGACCGGGCGGCGCGGCCCGCGACCCGGTGATCCGGAACGGGCCGACCCGGTCCTCGTCCGTCCCGCGGACGCCGTCGGAGTAGTCGTTGGCGTAGTTGACGCCGACCTGCAGGGCCAGCGCGACGACGAGCGCGAGCCCGGCGCGGACACCGTCCGCGTGCCCCAGCCCGGCCGCCGCGCCCGTTCCGACGAGCACGGGCGACACCGCCGCGGGCAGCGTGCGGGGGCGGGCCCCCGAGATCCACTGCGCCGGCGTCGCCACGGCGAGACGCTATCCGGCGGCGGCTTGCCGAGCGACGGCGGCCCGGTCGGGCTTGCCCACGCCGATGAGCGGCAGCGCGTCCAGGACGAGCAGCTGCCGGGGGGCGGCGTGCGGGCCGACCACGGCACCGACGTGGGCCCTGACGGCGGCGAGGTCCGGCGCGGCGGCCCCGGGCGCGGGGACCACGGCCGCCACCACACGCTGTCCCCACTGGGGGTCCGGGACGCCGGCCACCAGCGCCTCCGCCACCTCGGGCAGCTGCAGCAGGGCCGCCTCGACCGTGGCCGGCACCACGGTGACCCCGCCGCTGAGGACGGCGTCGTCAAGCCGCCCCAGCACGTGCAGTCGACCGCCGGACCAGCGGCCGGCGTCCGCGGTGCGCCACCAGCGGACCCCGGCCCGGTCCCGTGTGAACGCCCCGTCCGGATCGCCCCCGCGATAGCCCCGGGCCAGCGTGGGGCCGCCGAGGAGAACGCGGCGGTCCGCCTCGACGCGCACCAGGACCCCGTCGAGCGGGATGCCGTCGTAGACGCACCCGCCGCAGGTCTCGCTCGCCCCGTAGGTGGTCACCACCCGGACGCCGGCCGCACGGGCCTGCTCGAGCACTGACGCCGGCGTCCCCGCCCCCCCGACGAGGACGCCGTCGAAGCGGGCGAGCTCGCGCAGGCCGTCGCCGCCGTCGCTACCGCCGTCGAGCAACCGGACCAGCTGGGTCGGCACCACCGCGGTGTAGCGGCGGTGGCCCCGCAGCCGGCGGGCCGCCACGGCGAAGGCCGCCGGCGTGAACCCCCTGGACAGGTCCATGACGCCCGGCTCGGTCCCGGTGACCAGGGACCGCACCAGCACCTGGATCCCGGCCACATGGTGTGCGGGCAGGGCCAGCAGCCAGCGCCCCGGGCCGCCGAGCCGGTCGTGGGTCGCGGACGCCGACGCCAACAGTGCCGAGGCCGGCAGCAGGACGCCCTTCGGCGGCCCGGAGGAGCCGGAGGTCGCGACGACGGCCACGGTGGGGTCGTGCTCGTCGTCCTCGCCGGGCCCGAGAGGTTCGCCCGGCGCGAGCGCCGCCGCGGGCGGGCGTCCCGGGGCGTGTGGCAGGACGGGTCCGCCGGAGCCGTTCAGGGCCGCGCGGAGGGCGGGCAGGAGCGTGGCGAGCACCGGGCGGCCCGTGGCCGCCGACACCGCGCGCACGCGCCGGGCATCGGACCCCGGCTGCTCCTCGGGCGGGTGGTCAGGTGGGCGGGACACGGCCTCCAGAGTGACGGATGGGCGTCCGTCTGGCGCGCCGGACGCACGACGTGGCCCGACGGTGGCAGGCTGTCGCCGTGTTGTCGGTCGAGGAGGCCCTGGCGACGATCGGGCGGGTGGAGCCCGAGCTCGCCGACAGCGCCCGCGCGGCCTGGGACACGCTGACAGCCGGCGCCGGGCCGGAGGTCGTGACGCAGTGGCGGGTCCAGCTGTTCTGCTGGGACCACCTCCCCCGCTGGGGCACCGATGCCGCGGCCAGGTGGCAGGTCGCGACGGCCCTCGCCGCGCTGCTCGACGCGCTCGGCCTCGAGCGATACGCGGACGTCGCCCGGGGTGCCACGACGCAGCAGGTCCTCGCGGCCACCGACCAGGGCAGCGACCGCGGCCGCACGCTCGCACGCAAGGCTGCTCAGCGGTCCGGCATCGACCCGCCCGGCACCGAGCTCCTCACCTGGGGCGCCGTCATGGACCCGGCCGAGGCGTTCGCGCTGGAGGCGGCCGCCGACCGGCTCGAGATGGCGATCGCCGCCGGCGACCTCACCCCGGGCGGTCGCGGGTGGCGGGACCAGCAGGCCGAGATCACGGTCCAGGTGCTCACCACGCCGTTGCCGCAGCTGGGCGACCGCTCCCCGTACGATCGGATCCTCGACGAGCGGCTCGATCGTTGGGTGCGCGGGCCCCGCTCGACCACGCGTACCGGCCTGCTCGCACCGCTGGAGCACCGGTTGTGCGAGCCCGTCGACCCCGGCCCGGCGGCACCGGCGCGGGCCCTGCTGCGCCCGCTGGACTGGCTGCTGACCGAGATCGCCGACGGCCTTGCCCTCACCGCGGCCGGCTACCTGCCACCGCGCACGGTCGCCCGGGCGCTGGACGGGCTGGGCTGGCGCGACGAGCTCATCGGGCCGGCGAGCCGGGAGGTCGACGCCTACCCGGTGCTCGTGCTCCGCGAGGCCGCTACCCGACTCGGTCTCGTGCGGCGCCGGGGCGCGCGGCTGCTGTGCACTCCCAGCGGACGCGCGGCGCTCGCGGACGGCCGCGCGCTGTGGACCGCGGTCGCGGGTGGCCTCGTGGGCCCCGAGCACTCCGCCCTGGCAGTCGCCTGGGAGGTCGTGCTCGCCGTCCTCGAGCCCGGGGACGGCGTTCCCGAGGAGGAGGTGCGCGCCCTCGTCCAAGCCGTCGTCACCGAGTCGGGCTGGCGCGCGGCGGGTCGCCGCGAGCCGTCGGAGTCCGACACCGGCCCGCTGTTCTTCTCGGTGCTGCGCGAGCTGCGCTGGCTCGAGCTCGTGCAGGAGTCCGGGGCGCTGCTCGACCGGCAGCTGCAGGCGCGACCGGGCGCGGGGGACCTGTTCCGGGCGGCCTTGCGCCATCGCGTCCTCCACCGGGACGTGGTCCCCGAGTAGGCCTCGCCTCGACGCCCGCGCACCGGCGGCGCCGGCATCCGGTCCTCGTTCACCCGTCCCGTCCTGTCCGGATAGGTAACGCTCCGGTGAAGGTTTCCCGCGGTCGGGGTGCGGGGCGGGGATGCCCGGGGAAACAATGCCGCGGGGAGCCCTGTCTCGTGCGTCGCGGGCTCGGCGTCCCGTTCCTCTGCCAGCGGGAGTCTCGATGATCCATATCACGGACGGCATCCTGCTCGTCCTCGAGTACGGCCTTGCGGTCTTCTGCTTCGTCGACATCGCCACGTCACCCGAGGCCGCGGTGCCGTGGATCCCCCGATGGGGATGGATCGTCGCGGTGCTCGTCCTTCCGGCCGGGGCGAGCATCGGGTGGCTGGTCGCCGGCCGGCCCCGCCGCAACCGGCTGCGCGGTGCCGCCATCGCGCAGGCTGCCGTGGTCGCGGCCGCGGACGGCGGTGACGTCGCCGGCCAGGTCTCCGCCGCGGTCCGGCGCGCCCGGGCCTGCCACTTCGGCAGCCTCGAGGAGGACGCCGCCCTGCTGGCGCAGCTCTGGGACGTCAACGAGGAGCACGAGCAGACGTTGCGCCGCTGGGAGGACGACCTGCGTCGGCGGGAGGAGGCGTGGCGACAGCGTCTCCGGCGCGACCAGGGCCCAGGTGGCCGCCGGATGGACGCCGCCTGACCGCCACCCGCGACCGAGCTCGCCCGTCCGGCCACGGCCGGCCACGAGGTGGATGCCGTGTCCACCCCGAAAACGGGGGATGTGGGTGGTCCATGTGCTTGACTAGCGTCGGACCGGTCAGAGTGGGCTGGTCGGGTGTCCCACGTGCGTCGGGCGTCTTGGGAGTGGACGATGGTACGCAGGACGTTCGTGGCGGAGGCCGTCGGTACCTTCGTGCTGGTGTTCTTCGCTGTCGGGACGGCGGTCTTCGGCAAGGAGACGATGGGGACGCTCGGGGTCGCCATCGCGTTCGGCCTCATCCTGCTCGCGCTCGTCTACGCCATCGGCCCGGTCTCCGGATGCCATGTGAATCCGGCCGTGACCCTCGGCCTGCTCCTCGGTCGGCGGATCGGGCCGCGTGATGCGGCCGGCTACGCCGGTGCGCAGCTGATCGGGGCCATCGTGGCCGGCGCCCTGCTGAAGGCCATGGTGACGTGGGGCGACATCCAGGATCAGACGGGCGCCCTGGGGACGAACAGCTGGGGCAAGACGGTGAACATGGGCGGCGCCTTCGTGATCGAGGTGCTCATGACCGCTCTCCTGGTGCTCGTGGTCCTGCTCGTCACCGGCCGGGCGACCGCGCCCGGCTTCGCCGGCCTGGCGATCGGTCTCACCCTGGTCGCGATCCACATCGTCGGCATCCCCCTCACCGGGACGTCGGTCAATCCGGCCCGGTCGATCGGGCCCGCGCTGTTCGCCGGGTCGGAGGCGATGAAGCAACTCTGGTTGTTCATCGTGGCTCCGCTGCTCGGGGGAGCCCTCGCGGCGCTGGTCTGGCCGCTGGTCCGGGCGGACGCCGACGTGAGCCCGCAGCGCGCCGAGTCGGTCGAGGCCGTCGCGGAGGCGAGCGCCTCCGCCCGCGCCGTCCGCCCGCCTCGCCAGGCCCGGACACAGCGCCGGGGCGGACCCGCCGCCGTGGGTTCGCCGGCCGGGATCAGGCCGGCGCGGCCAGGCCGTTGCGGCCGATCACCTGGCGGTACCAGTGTGCGCTGTCCTTCAGCCGGCGCCGTTGGGTGCGGTAGTCGACGTGCACCAGGCCGAACCGCTTGGTGTAACCCTCGGCCCACTCGAAGTTGTCGAGCAGCGACCAGACGAAGTAGCCGCGCAGGTCCACGCCCGCCTCGAGGGCCGCGTGCGCGGCCCGAAGATGGCCGTCGAGGTAGCGGATCCGGTCCTCGTCCGGGACGCGGTCCCCGATCTTCCCGCTCTCGTCGGTGACCGGCCCGGTCGCGTCGGCGGCGCCGTTCTCGGTGATGAGCAGCGGTGTGCCCGGGTAGTCCCGGGCGATCCGCTCGAGCAGCCTGCGCAGGGCGTCGGCCTCGATCCCCCAGCCCGTGTCCGTCGTGGGGCCGGACGGAGGCAGCACCACGATGCCGTCCGTGCCGGGGTAGAGGGCGGCGGCGCGGGGCCGGGCGGCGACGTAGGTGGGCGTGTAGTAGTTCACCCCGAGGAGGTCGATCGGCGCGCTGGTGATCTTCTCGTCGCCCGGGCGGATGAACGACGTGCCCGTGATGCGCTCGACGTGCGCCATGACGTCGGGGGGGTACTCGCCGCGCAGGATCGGGTCGAAGAAGATCCGATTGTGCAGGCCGTCCACCAGCCACGCGACGGCCCGGTCGGCGTCGCTGCCGGAGTCGGCGGGGAAGACCGCCGCGGGGTTGAGTGTGATGCCGACCGTCTGCGCGCCGGCCGCGCGGAGCGCCTGGGTGGCCAGCCCGTGCGCCAGCAGCAGGTGGTGCGTGGCTGCGAAGGCCGCCGCGGGCTCCTGCCGGCCGGGCGCGTGCTTGCCCGTCGCGTAGCCCAGGTAGGCCGAGCACCACGGTTCGTTGAGCGTCGTCCAGACTCCGACCCGGTCGCCGAGGCGGCCGTGGACGATCTCGGCGTAGTCCGCGAAGGCCTCCGCCGTCTCGCGGGTCGTCCAGCCGCCGCGGTCCTCGAACGGCTGGGGCAGGTCCCAGTGGTAGAGCGTCGCCACCGGTTCGACGTCGCGGGCACGCAGTTCGTCGACGAGGCGGTCGTAGAAGTCGAGGCCGCGAGGCTCCACCGGGCCGGTGCCGTCCGGCTGGATCCGTGGCCACGCGACGGAGAAGCGGTAGGCCCGCAGGCCGAGGTCCGCCATCAGGGCGACGTCCCCGCGGTAGCGGTGGTAGTGGTCGCAGGCGACGTCGCCGGTGTGACCCTGGGCGACCCTGCCGGGTTGCCGGCAGAAGGTATCCCAGATGGACGGCCCGCGCCCGTCGTCGCGGGCGGCGCCCTCGATCTGGTACGCGGCCGTGGCCGCCCCCCAGAGGAAGCCGTCCGGGAAGCGGAGCTCCCCGGCGGCTCCACCGGAGGAGGCCTGCGGACCGACCGATGTGCCGGTCGAGTCGTCGGTCATGATCAGACCCGCCTCTCGGGGAGGTCGACGGTCACGGACACGGCGGCCGGGTCGCTCGCGTTGCCGGCGACGTCGATCCGGTGGATGCCCGGCGGCACGACCCAGCGCGCCGGCCCCAGGCGGCGGGCCAGGCGCCGCAGAGGGACCTCGATCCGGGCGGCGACGCTCCCTCCGGGCGCCGTCTCGACCCGGACGAAGCCCGCGAGGATCCGCTCGCGCCCGTCGCCGGCCGGCCGGCCGGCGTAGACCTGGACGACATGGCCGCCGGCCCGCTCGCCGGTGTTCCGGACGGTCGCGGTCACCCGCAGCGCGTCGCCCTCGACGTCGACCCGCGCCTCGTCGATCGTGAACGAGGTGTACGACAGCCCGAACCCGAGCGGATAGGCCGGCGCCACGGCGTCGCGGTCGAGTCGGCGCTGGCCGAACCAGCGGTCGTAGGTCACGGTCGCGGCGGCCTTGTCGAACGGCGGGAGATCGGCCTCGTCGCGGGGGATCACGAACGGGAGCCGGCCGCCCGGCTCGCTGGCACCCAGCAGGACGTCGGCGAGCGCGGCTCCCCCCTCCATCCCGGGATACCAGGCCAGCAGGATCGCCGGCACCTCGTGGCGCCAGCCCTCCATGGTCACCGCCGCGCCCGCCATCACCACGACGACGGTCCGGGGGTTCGCCGCCGCCACGGCCCGGACCAGGGTCTCGTCCTGCGGGTGGAGGCGCAGCGAGTCCCGGTCGCCGCCGACGCCCTGCGGGCCGGCCTCCCAGACCCTGGCGAGCTCCAGCAGCGCCCCGGGGTCCTGGGGCGGCGGGTAGAGGGCGGCGAGCGCCGGATCGAACGAACCGACGTATTCGCCCTCGTCCTGCGCGGTGTACCCGACGACGACCACAGCGACGTCCGCGTCCGCCGCGGTGCGCGCCGCGTGCTCGACGTCGGCGCCGTCCGCGTGCGCGATCTCGACACCGGGCAGCGCGTCCCGCAGCCCGGCCAGCGGGGTCACCACCCACGGCGCCCGGACGTCGGACGAGCCGTGGTCGCCGGTGTTCGGCAGGTCCGCCAGCGGACCGAGGACGGCCAGCCGGGTCAGCGCCGAGGCGTCGAGAGGCAGCAGTGGCCGGCCGTCGACCGACTCATCACGCAGCAGGACCATCGCCCGGGCCGCGACCTCGCGGGCCAGGGCGCGATGCGCGGCCGAGACGACGACATCCGGCCCGGGGGTCCGCGGCCCGCGGTCGCCCGTGAGCCCGGCGGCGTCCACGAGCCCGGCGGCGTGGCGCAGCTGCGTGCCCAGGATGCGTCGACCGGCTCGCTCGACGTCGTCCCACGACGCGGTGCCCGAGGCGAGCGCCGGCGGCAAGGCCCGGGCCCGCTGCTGGGCGAAGGGCATCTCGACGTCCAGCCCGGCGGAGAGCGAGCCGACCGGGTCGCGCAGCCCCCAGACGAAGTCCGACATGACCAGGCCCTCGAAGCCCCACTCCTCGCGCAGGACGTCGGTCAGGAGCACGCGATTCTGACCACACCATTCGCCGTTGACCCCGTTGTACGCGCTCATCACGCTCGCCACGCCCGCCTCGACGACGTCCCGGAAGTGCGGCAGGTACACCTCGTGCAGGGTCGCCTCGTCGACCCGGACGTCGACGCTGAAGCGGGCGTTCTCCATGCTGTTGCAGGCGTAGTGCTTGACGCAGGCCATGACGTGCCGCTGTGCGCCGCGGGTGAGCGCCGCGCCCATCGCACCGAGCAACGCCGGTTCCTCGCCGTAGGTCTCCTGGGCGCGGCCCCAGGCCGGGTGGCGCAGCAGGTTGACGCACACGCCCCCGAAGAGGTTGCCGCCCTGGGCGCGGATCTCCGCGCCGATGGCCGCGCCGACCCGTTCCTCGAGCACGGGGTCCCAGGTCGCTCCCCTGGCCATGGGGACCGGGAACGCGGTCGACCGGCCGATGACGGCCCCGCGGGGGCCGTCGCTGAACCGGATGCCGGGCACCCCGAGCCGGGGCACGGCGCCGGCGACGATCGGCTCGAGGTTGTAGCCGACGCCCATCATCTGTGCCATGCCCGGCCAGAAGGGCTCGTCGCCGTCGAGCAGGCCGAGCTTCTCGGCGTCCGTCATCCGCGCGAGGAGGCCGTCCGCGGCCTCGGCGGGGGCGGCGCCGGCGCGGACGGCCTGCACGGACTCCTCGAAGGCCGTCGGTCCGGCCGTGGGTCCGGCGGTGGGTCCGGCGGTGGGTCCGGCGGTGGCCCAGGGGTCGGACGACGGGTCTGCGGACGGGTCGCGGGACGGACCGGGGGAGGGAGTCACGGCTCCGGGCACCCGCGCCTACTTGCTGAACCCGGCCGTGAGCCCGGAGAGGAGTTGGCGCCGACCGATGACATAGAGGATGAGGATCGGCAGCGTGGTGAGGACCACCGAGGCCAGGACGGCGGGGATGTTGACGCTGTACTGGCCCTGGAAGGTCCACAGCGCGAGCGGGAGGGTCCGCTTGTCCGGGCTCTGGGTCAGGATCAGCGGCAGGAGGAAGCCGTTCCAGATCGCCAGGCCGTTGTAGATGGCCACGGTGACGAGCGCGGGCCGGGTGAGGGGGAACGCCAGGCTCCACAGGGTGCGCCATTCGTTGGCTCCGTCGAGCCGCATGGACTCGAAGAGCTCCTTGGGCACGTCGCGGATGAAGTTCGACAGGACGAGCACCGACAGTGGGATGGCGAACGCGATCGACGGCAGGATCAGGGCCATCAGGCTGTCGTACAGGCCGAGTTTGATGATGATCAGGTAGACCGGGATGATGACGGCCTGGATCGGGATCGCCAGTCCCATGAGGAACAGCGCGCTGATCCCGCTCGTGAGCCATTTCCCCGCGCTGCGGACGATGGCGTAGGCCGCCATGAACGAGAGCGCCACGGCGGGGACGATCGCACCGATCGTGACGATGACGCTGTTCAGGAAGTACCGGGGGAAGTCCGACTGGACGACCAACCGGTAGTTCTCGAGCGTCGGGCTGGTCGGCGGTGCGAACGGGTTGCCCGAGAAGTAGGTGTCCTGGCTCTTGAAGCTGGTGATCACGATCCAGTAGATGGGGATGATGACGATCCCGAGCCAGAGCCAGCCGGCCAGCCCCCCGAGCCAGTTCGGCCGGCTGGCGCTGCGGACCTTCCGACGGCGCGGGGCGCGGCCCGTCCGGGTGGCGTCGGTGGTCAGCGTCGCCATGTCATGCCCCTTCCAGTTGGCTCTCGCTCAAACTGCCCCCGAGCCGTTGCAGGAGCAGGGCCAAGAAGAGACCCACGAGCACGAGGATGACCGCGATCGCGCTCGCCGGGCCCATGAGGTTGGCCTGGAATCCGGTCTTGTACATGTCCAGCGCCAGGTTGCGGGTGGCGTCCCCGGGCCCGCCCTCGGTGAGCACGAAGATGAGGTCGAAGAACGTCAGCGAGCCCACGATCATCAGCGTCGAGGACACGATGATCGTGTACTTGATCTGCGGAATGGTGATGCTGAAGAACTGGCGAATCCGGCCGGCGCCGTCGAGCATGGCCGCCTCGTAGATCGACTTCGGGATCTGCCGGATCGCGCCCTGGTAGATGAGGGAGTGGAAGGGGATGAACTGCCACGAGACGACGAACATGACCACGGCGAAGGCGAGCTGGGCGCTGCCGAGCCAGTCCTGGGTCAGGAACGCCAGGTGCAGCCCCGGCCCGAGGCCGAAGTTGGGGTCGAGCAGGGCCTTGTAGGTGATCGCGATGGCCGCCGAGCTGAGCAGCAGGGGGATGAAGAACAGCGCGGCGAGGAACTCGCGGTAGCGCTGGTGCCCGGCGAGGAAGACGCCGATGAGGAGGCTGATCGGGGTCTGGATGAGCCACGTGAAGGCCATGATCTTGAAGGTCACCCAGAGGGCGTGCGGCAGGCCGGGGTCGGTGAGGACACGCCGCCAGCTGGTCAGGCCCGACGCTTGGATCGAGCCGATGCCGTCCCACGTGGTGAAGGAGAGCACCAGGACGCCCAGCAGCGGGACGACGGCGAAGACTATGTAGATCGCCAGGGCCGGCAGCGCCATCCACGTCACGGCGCCCCTCTTCACGCTGGCTCCACCGGCGGTGGTCGTCGGTCCCCGGACGACCGGCGGTGCGAGGGCTGTCATTGACCGATGACCTTGTTCATGTTGTCGATCCACTGTTGCGGCGTGACGGACAGCTGGAACAGCTTGGCGATGTTGTCCAGCAGGGTCTCGGCCTGGGTCGGGGACAGGGCCTGGTCCCAGGACTGGGCGAAGCCCTTGGCGTTGGCGGAGGTGTCGTAGATGAACTTGAGGAAGTCCCCGTCCACGCCCGTGGGGAACTGGGAGTCCACGCCCTTGACCAGCGGAACGCTGCCGGACGCGACCCACTTCTTGTTCTCGGTGTCGTCCAGCACGGTCGTGCCGAAGAACTTCTGCGCGATCTGCTTCTGGGCGTCGGTGGCCTTGGAGGAGATGGAGTAGTACTGACCCGGGTTGCCGACCGTGTCGCTCGGGTCGCCCTTGTCCGTGCTCGGATCCACGGGCGGGAAGTTCATGTACCCCAGGTGGCCACCGGTGACGAGGTCGCCGCCGGCGGTCTTCATGTTCCCGTAGGTCCATGCGCCGTGCACCATCATCGCGGCCCGGCCGGTGTAGAACACGGCCTGGTCGGCGTTGGAGTCGGCGGTGATCGAGGAGAAGCCCTTGACGAACCCGTTCGCCTTCACCAGGTCCTGGACCTTCGTGAGCGTCTGTTCGACGGCCGGGTCGGACCAGGCGTCCTGCTTGGCCTCGAAGACGTTCTGGAAGACCTGCGGGCCGCCGATGCGGTCGAGGATGAACTCCAGCCACATCATGTTGGTCCACCGCGACTGGCCGCCGAGCGAGAACGGGGCGACGTTGGCGGAGTTGAACTTGTCGACCAGGGTCATGATGTCGGCCCACGACTTGGGGGGCTCGGACACGCCGACCTTGTCGAAGACCTTCTTGTTGTAGTAGAAGACGATCGGCGTGACGGTCTCGGCGGGCAGGGCGTAGATCTTGCCGTCGACGGTCGCCGCTCCGAAGGCGGCGGGGAACCGCCGGTCCTTCTGCTGCGGGTTCTGGGCGAACCAGGAGGTCAGGTCCTCGACCTGATTGGCCTTCACGTACTCGCGCAGGCCGCCGCCGCCCCAGCCCCAGATGATCGTCGGCCCCTGACCCGCACCGAGCGCCGTCTTGATCTTCGTCTTGTACGCGTCGTTCTGGAACTCGGTGAAGGCGATCGTCCCGCTGGGGTTCGCGGCGTTGAAGCGCTTGACCGTGTCCTCGCGGATGGCCTGCTGCGGCTGCCCGGTGAGGAACCAGTACGTGGCCTGGCCGCCACCTCCGCCACCCGCGCTGCCGCTGGCGCTGCCACCGCCCGCTCCGGTCTGGCTCGGGCCCGAGCCGCCACAGGCGGCGAGAGCCGCCCCGGCGACCGGCGCGCCCAGGGCCAGGCTGAGGAAGCTGCGGCGAGAGGTCGTCTTGGGATCCACAGTGATCTCCGTACTCGAGAGCCGCGGGGCTCTCCGCGGCGAGTCCGATGGGTCCGAGACGGTGGCCGCTGCCGTGGTCCCAGCTTGTCGGCTGGCGACCGCCGCAAGTTAACGTAGGATTTAGCGCAAACCTTGTCAAGGGTCTTGCGGCGACCATCTCGGTGGGTGAAGAGTGTGAGAAATCCGAGCATGGAACGCCGTGCCATGCAAGCCCTCAACGGGTCTCGATCAGGTCACGGATGGACACGCGCGTCTGTCCTCGAAAACTTTCGGGTCGCTTCCCGGCTGTTCGCGATCCGGAGCGGCTCGGTGAGCGCACTGACGGAGAGCACCACGCCTACGCCGCCGTGGAGGAGAACATCGTGACGACCGTGGAGCCCAGCCCCGCGCCCTCCCCGACGACCGGCCGCCCATGGCGCGATCCGCGCCGGGACGTCGCCGAGCGGGTCGAGCTGCTCCTGGCGGCGATGACCCTCGAGGAGAAGATCGCCCAGCTGGGGAGCCGGTGGGTCGGCAACGACATGCCATTGGGCGACACCGATCAGGAGTCCGGCGGGGAGCATGACGCCACCCTCAACGTCGCGCCCATGCAGGACACGTTCGCGGCCGCGGGATCCCCACCGCTGGAGGAGGCCGCGCGGCACGGGCTGGGTCACCTGACCCGCGTCTACGGCAGCGCGCCGGTGTCGCCCGCGGAGGGCGCGGCGGAGCTGGTCCGGCAGCAACGGGCGGTGATGGCCTCGCGCCTGGGCATCCCCGCCCTCGTCCACGAGGAGTGCCTCACCGGCTTCACGACCTTCGGTGCGACCGTCTACCCCGCCGCGATCGCGTGGGGCGCCACCTTCGACCCCGGCCTGGTCGAGCGGATGGCTGCCGCGATCGGGCGGGACATGGCGGCCGTCGGCGTCCACCAGGGCCTGTCCCCGGTGCTCGACGTGGTGCGCGACTACCGGTGGGGCCGCGTCGAGGAGACGATCGGGGAGGACCCCTACCTCGTCTGCGTGCTGGGGGCCGCCTACGTCCGTGGCCTGCAGGGCGCCGGCGTCCTCGCCACCCTCAAACACTTCGCCGGCTACTCCGCGTCCCGCGGTGCCCGCAACCACGGCCCGGTGTCGATGGGACGGCGGGAGCTGATGGACGTCGTCCTGCCGCCCTTCGAGACGGCGGTGGCGCTGGCGGGGGCCGGGTCGGTGATGAACTCGTACTCGGACGTCGACGGTGTCCCCGCGGCCGCCGATCGGTGGTTGCTGACCCAGGTGCTCCGCGAGGAGTGGGGATTCGACGGCACCGTCGTCTCGGACTACTGGGCCGTGCCGTTCCTGGCCACGATGCACCTCGCGGCCGCGGACGCCGGCGACGCGGGCGCGCTCGCGCTCGCCGCGGGACTCGACCTCGAGCTGCCCGACACGATCGGCTTCGGAGCCGCCCTGGTCGACCGCGTCCGCCGCGGGGACGTCCGCGAGGAGCTCGTCGACCGGGCGGCCCGTCGCGTCCTGACCCAGAAGGGGCGGTTGGGGCTGCTGGACGCCGACTGGACGCCGGAGGCGAGCGTCGCCCGCGCCCGCGAGGTCGAGCTGGACTCGGCGGCCAACCGCGCCCTCGCCCGTGAGATCGCCGAACGCTCCGTCGTCCTCCTGGACGCCGGGTCGGCGCTCCCGCTGGCCGGTGAGGGACGACCGGCGCTGCGGCGCGTGGCCGTCGTCGGACCGACCGCCGACGACGGGCTCACGTTCATGGGCTGCTACGCGTTCCCCACCCATGTCCTGCCCCGCTACCCGCAGCTCGGGAGCGGCGTCGAGGTGCCGACCCTGCTCGGGGCCTTGCGCGCGGAGCTGCCCGGGGTCGAGGTCGTCCATCAGCTGGGGTGTCCGGTGCAGGGGGAGGACCGGACCGGGTTCGCGGCCGCGGTGGAGGCCGCGCGCGGGGCCGACGTGTGCGTCGCCGCGGTCGGCGACCTGGCCGGCCTGTTCGGGCGGGGCACGTCCGGCGAGGGCTGCGACGCCGAGGACCTACGACTTCCCGGCGTCCAGGCCGAACTCCTCGACGCGGTGCTCGCGACCGGAACCCCGGTCGTGGTGGTGGTCGTCTCCGGCCGGCCCTACGCCCTCGGTGACGTGGCCGGTCGTGCCGCGGGGCTGGTCCAGGCGTTCATGCCGGGCGAGGAAGGTGGGCCGGCGATCGCCGGCGTCCTGGCCGGCCGCATCGCGCCCAGCGGCAAGCTCCCCGTCCAGATCCCCCGGCATCCCGGCGGGCAGCCGGGCACGTATCTCCAGCCGCCGCTGGGCGCCGACAACACCGGTACGAGCAGCCTCGACCCGACGCCCCTGTTCCCCTTCGGCCACGGCCGCTCGTACACCTCGTTCGAGCTCACCGATCTGCGCATCGATTCCACAGACGTGCCGACCGACGGTGAGTTCGTTGTCACCGTCGGCGTCCGGAACGCCGGCGGCAGGGCCGGCGAGGAGGTCGTCCAGCTGTACCTGCACGACGTCCTGGCCCAGGTGACCCGGCCGGTGCGTCAGCTCGCCGGCTTCGCCCGGGTTCGGCTCGAACCGGGGGAGTCCGTCGACGTCGGCTTCCGGGTGCATGCCGACCGGACCGCGTTCACGGGTCGGGACCTGGTGCGCATCGTCGAGCCGGGCGAGCTGGACGTGCTCGTGGGCAGTTCGTCGACGGACCTCCCGTGTCGCGGTCGGGTACGTTTGGTGGGGCCCCTTCGTCGGGTGGGCCACGACCGTCAGCTCGTGACGCCGGTGGAGGTCAGCCTGGCCGCGCGCTCGGCCGGGGCGTAGGAAGGAGGAGGACGTCGTGGCGTCCAGGTCTGGGCGTGCGACGCTGGCCACGGTCGCGGCCTCCGCGGGGGTGTCCGTCGCCACCGTGTCGAAGGTCGTCAACGGTCGCTCGGATGTCGGGGCGGAGACGCGTGCCCGGGTCGAGAGCCTGCTGAAGCAGCACGAGTACGTCTCGCCCCACGCCGAGAGTCCGACTCACGGCCCGGGCCGCCCGAGCGTCGAGCTCGTCCTGGAGGGCAGGCTCAACGCCTACGGCGTCGAGATCCTCCAAGGCGTGCTGGAAGCGGCCGCTGAGATCAACGTCTCGGTCGCCTTCAGCCTGCGCCCGCAGGAGCTGCGTCACGGCGGTCCGGACGAGGTCACGGTGTGGGCGAGGGAGCTGGCCTCGGCGGGCCGGCGGGCGGTCATCGCGGTGGTCAACGACCTCACCTCGGTCGACCTCTCGGCGCTGTCGAAGGCGCACCTGCCGCTGGTCGTCATCGACCCGCTCAACCTGCCTCGCGCGCGGGTGACGAGCGTCGGCTCGACGAACTTCACCGGAGGGCTCGTCGCGACCCAGCACCTGCTGTCGCTCGGGCACCGCCGGATCGCCTTCGTCGGCGGTCCGCCCTCGGCGGCGTGCAATCAGGCGCGGCTGCACGGGTTCCGCGCGGCGATGGAGGCGGAGGGAGCGCCCGTGCCCGACGAGTACGTGCGGTCGGGGCATTTCGTGTACTCCGACGGCCTCGCGGCGGGGGCGGCGCTGCTGGACCTGCCGGTGCGGCCCACCGCCGTCTTCGCGGCCAGCGACGAGACGGCGGCGGGGGTCCTGGAGGCCGCCCGGGCCAGGGGGCTTCGGATCCCCGCCGATCTCAGCGTGGTCGGGTTCGACGACACCCAGGTGGCACGGTTGGCCTCGCCGCCGCTGACGACGGTCCGCCAGCCGCTGCGGGAGATGGGCGGCGTGGCGCTGCGGACGGCGCTACGCCTGGCCGGCGGCGAGAAGCTGGAGTCTCATCACGTGGAGCTCGCGACGGAGCTGGTCGTCCGGAGCTCGACGGCGTCGCCGGCGCGGGTTGCTGAGCCGCCGCTCGGCGACGGGATGCGCACCCCGGGACGGGACCGCGGCCCCGGCGACGGTTGATCCGTCGCCCACTCGTCCGCGGCCCAGGTCCGGGGGCCCCGGACCCGTCACCCACGAGCGCCGCTCGCTACCCTCTCCCGATGGAAGACGATCACGACAGCTCCGGCCGGGACGAGGACCGGCCCGGCAGCGACGGCGGCCGGGAAAGCGATGGGCCCGCAAGCCCGGGTGATGATTCGCCGTCGCCCGGGAAAGCCCCTCCCTCCAGTCTCCGGCGCCGACGCCTGATCGCCGTGGGGAAGCTCACGCGCCGCCGGTAGACGAGCGCTCCTCGGACGCCGACCGCACCCGAGGGTGTGGAGAGGCGGCGGGTC
>DATKNA010000254.1:0-20469 GCA_035541595.1 Kineosporiaceae bacterium
CCGGGGATGACATCGCGCGGCGCCACCCAGCAACGGATACCTGCCTGCTCCAGTCGGGACACGATCGCGTCCGCGATGGGCTTGTCACCGGTGCTGTAGCTGACGAAGACATCGTGTGGAGGCTGTCCCCGGCCATGCTGAGACCAGGTCCCGCGCCAGGTCTCGGGGTCAGACCGGCCATTTGGCTCAGGAGTCTTCCACGGCCCTGAGCCTGCACTGTCTTCCGGGGTAGCTGGGCGTGATTCCCCTGGAAGTGCGTCTTCCGCTTCTGGCCGCCCACCGGTCTGTGGTCCCGCCTCGACCGAGCGTTCCGGGCCGTTCGACGGGTAACTCGACGTGGACGCCGCGGTTGCCGACACCGGGGGACCGGACGCGCCGGCCACAGGAAGGGCTCGCGACCTGGGGTGTGCGGCCTGTGGGGCTGTGGCCGCCCAATCGCCTCCGGTCATCTGGCCCTCCACGATGCGGCCGGCGTCGACGAGGGGGTCACCGGACGGTTCCTCGGCCTCCAGGAAGGGTGGGCTCGCCGCCACGTCGCTGAACCTCGCGCTTGTGGCCAACGCTGTCTTGGTCTCCTGCAGGGCGGCGGGGGTGGCCTGCACCTCGATGCAGAAGGCGTTCTCCTGGTGGCTCAACGTCGCAGCGGTGTCGCCGTCGCGCAGGTTGGCGGCCGACAGCCGCGAGAGGTCCACGGCACTCCAGAACACCCGCCACGCCTCAGAGCCATATGCTGGCGAGCCGGTCGTCGATTCCAGCTTGCCGATGTCGAATCTGACGTCGAGAACGGGAGTCATGATGATTCACCCGCGATTCGAGATCCACTTGCCGGGTCCGAGTCCACTTGCCGTTCACGTTGCGGGGGCGCCGGCTGAGCTGATGGATGCAATGGTCTTGCCGGCCGGGCAGTAGTATGCGCCGCCGGGGTCGGTGTACGGACTGTCGTCCTCGATCGTGCCCACCCATCGGCTGGCCGTCCAGTCCGGGCCGCCCGCGGCCTTCACGGTGATCGTCACCTTCACGGTATCCGACACTTTGATGCTCCCACACTGGCTCAGTTCGGCCTTCGTTTGCCCGGTGTAGACGGCGCCGTGCCGGGTCAACGTGAGCTGGAACGGGACTCCGTCCGCGGTCTCGTGGAAGTTGCCGTCAAGGGTGACGTTGCAGGGCCCCGTCTGGCACGTCGGTGTGAGGAACCAGGTGTTGGTGAAGGTCTTCCCAACGGGAAGATTCGTGAAAGTTGAGGCGGTAACGGTGAACTTGACCGAAGCGCCGTCCGGGTTGTCGAGACGGGCCTGCGAGACGGGCGGATTCGAAGTGGTGACCTCCAGGGCTGAGGAGGGCTGTGAGTGCCCGCCGGCCGACCACACCGCCTCCACCTGGACGCTGTACGTGCTGCCGAAATCGAGGCCCGTGATCTGGTATGCCGGACCAGAAGACCCGAAGTCCCCGAAAGTCGTAGCAAGTTGTGTGCCATCAGTCGCGCTGAGGATCATGTACTCATCCGGCGTTGGGCTGTCGGCTGGCGGCGCCCAGCCGATCGTGACCGACTCGGGGGTCGCCGCGAGCTGCTTCAGCGCGGACGGGCTCGGTGCAGTGGTGTTCGCGGTCGCCGGATGGGTCTGCGGGGCCGAGCGCTTCGATCCGCGCGCCGCGACCACCTCATAGCTGTACGACCCCCCGGGAGTAAGACCGCTGTCGACGAAGGAGGTCTCGGATCCGGTAACCGAACCGACCTCGCTGTTGTTGCGCACGATGACGTACCGGCCGACCGGGGTCCCGGTGGACCGTGGCGCCCAACTCAGCGTGATCGTGGTCGGCGTTCTCGACGTCACCGTCAGGCCCGTCGGGGTCGCCGGTGGCTTCCAGGGGGCCCAGACCAGCAGACCCGACACCAAACTGGCCACCAGCACGACCACCAGCACGGCCACAACCCCCACCCGCCGACCGTGACCTCGCGGTGACACCGCCGGTACCGCCGGCCCCGGCGGCCCCATCGCGGACCCCCGGGTGGTGGGTGGCACAGCAACGGCGGGGGTCGCGGTCGCCGTCCCGTCGGCACGGCCCCGACCCTCTGTCGCCGACCGCGTCAGAATGGCCGGAGTTGCCGGAATCGCAGGTGGGCCCAACTCGGACGGTTTCGCCGAGGAATTCGCCGAGGAACTTGTGGGTCTTGGCACCGGTACCGAGGGAGCGGCGGACGGCGCCGATTGCCGCGAGTACTGCGTTGCGCAGTCGGGGCAGAGCAACTGCGTGCCAACAAGCGCCGTGCCCTCCCGATGCCAAATGCGACCTCCGCACCGTCCGCACAGATACGGGTCACCCGAGATGGTGCGCGGAAACGGTCTACCCTCCCACCAAGTCGCGGCCAGATCGAACGCCTTCGCCCTATCGAACGCCTTCGCCCTGGAGTCTGCTTCCGCCTTGGAGTGTTCTACCGAGGTATCCACTGGATCCTCCAGCTGCAAGAGATACGCCAACTCTGTCGGCTCGTGCACCGAAAGTCGCGCCGGAAGCCCGCAGCAACGGCAGCGTCCTAAACCAACCCCCGTGATCCTGCTCTCAGATCAGAACAGAAACAGCTCAGAACAACGACGACCCACACGCCAGGCGACGCGAAGTGAGATGATTGTCGTCACCCAGAAAGAGCCGGAGTTCGTCGGCCATGTTCATCAGCAATAGACATCACCTCTGTCCAGCTCTGGACCACCTTTCATCGTCGCAGCGCTCGCGATCACGACCAAAGAGGCGAAGGTCCTTGACCTTCGGGCCGAAAGGCCCCACGGCTCGTCACAGCAGGCATATGTCCAGATTTGCAGTGACGAACAGCAGTTTCCGCAGGTCATAGGGCACATGAAGATGACATGAAGATGTACCCCATGTCACCGCCCCTTGGGGTGCCAGACCGTCTTGGTCTCGGTGAACGCCAGGATGCGCGCCGGGCCGGGCGGCGGCGCCGTCCAGTCGGGTTCTTCCGCGGGCTCGGACGACGGCGCCGAGCCCGCCAGCCGCAGCACCCGGGTCAGGGTCGACGCGGCCGAGCGCTCCAACTCGCCCCAGTCCACCGACGCCTGCCGCCCGGGCAGCGGGGCGGCGCCGGCGAGGTCGAGCGCCCCGACCGCCTCGTGCGCGGCCAGCCACGGCGCCACCTCGGCGGTCGAGCCCGTCAGCACGTTGACGACGCCGCCGGGCAGGTCCGACGTCGCGAGCACCTCCGACAGCGTGACCGCCGGGAGCGGCCGCTCCTGCGAGGCCAGGACGACGCATGCGTTCCCGGACACGATCACCGGAGCGACCACCGAGACCAGCCCGAGCAGGGACGACGCCTGCGGCGCCAGGACCGCGACCACACCGGTCGGCTCCGGGACGGACAGGTTGAAGTACGGTCCGGCGACGGGGTTGGCGTTGCCGGCGATCTGCGCGATCTTGTCGCTCCAGCCTGCGTACCAGACCCAGCGGTCGATCGCGGCGTCGACGAGCGCTGCGGCCGCCCCGTCGGAGCCGGCCGCGCCGAGGCCGGCGATGTGCAGGCCCTCGGCGTCCGCGACCTCGGAGACGAACTGGTCGCGCCGGCCCTGGAGCAGCTCTGCGACCCGGTACAGGATCTGGCCGCGGTTGTACGCCGTCGCCGCCGCCCAGCCCGGCTGCGCCGTGAGCGCGGCCGACACGGCGTCCCGGGCGTCCTTGCGTGAGGCGGCCGCCGCATTGGCGAGGAACCGCCCGTCGGCGGCCCGCACGACGTACGAGCGCCCGGACTCGCTGCGGGGGAAGGCGCCACCGATGTAGAGCTTGTAGGTCTTCCGGATGTCGATCCGGATGTCGACCCGCCCGCCCGGCTCCGTCACGCCGACGCCTCCTTCAGGTACGCGGCCAGGCCCTGCCGGCCGCCCTCGCGGCCGAAACCGGATTCCTTGTAGCCCCCGAAGGGGCTGGCCGGGTCGAACCTGTTGAACGTGTTGGCCCAGACGACGCCGGCCTGCAGCCGGTCCGCCATCCACAGGATGCGCGAGCCCTTCTCCGTCCAGACGCCGGCGGACAGCCCGTAGGGCGTGTTGTTCGCCCGGGCCACCGCCTCCTGCGGCGTCCGGAAGGTGAGGACGGCGAGCACCGGGCCGAAGACCTCCTCGCGGGCGATCCGGTGGGCGGGCGCCACGTCGGTGAACACCGTGGGCGCGAACCAGTAGCCGCGATCGGGCAGCTCGCACGGCTCGGTCCAGCGGGTCGCGCCCTCGGCGTCCGCGGCGTCCGTGAGCTCGCGGATCTTCGCCAGCTGGACGGCGGAGTTCACGGCGCCGACGTCGGTGTTCTTGTCCAGCGGATCGCCGACCCGCAGCAGCTGGATCCGGCGCCGCAGCCGCTCGCCGAACTCCTCCGCGATCGACTCCTGGACCAGCAACCGGGACCCGGCGCAGCACACGTGGCCCTGGTTGAAGAAGATCCCGTTGACGACGCCCTCGACGGCCTGGTCGATCGGGGCATCGTCGAAGACGATGTTGGCCGCCTTGCCGCCGAGCTCGAGCGTCACCTTCTTGCGCGTGCCGGCGGCGGAGCGGGCGATCTGCCGGCCGACCTCGGTGGAGCCGGTGAACGCGACCTTGTCGACGTCCGGGTGCGCCACGACCGCGGCGCCCGTGGCCCCTGCGCCGGGCACGATGTTGACCACGCCGGGCGGCAGGTCGGCCTGCTGGCAGATCTCCGCGAAGAGCAGGGCCGTCAGGGGTGTGGTCTCGGCCGGCTTGAGCACGACGGTGTTCCCGGTGGCGAGCGCCGGCGCGATCTTCCACGCGAGCATCAGCAGCGGGAAGTTCCACGGGATGACCTGGCCCGCGACACCCAGGGGCCGGGGACGGGTGCCGAGGCCGGCGTGCTCGAGCTTGTCGGCCCATCCGGCGTGGTAGAAGAAGTGCGCAGCCGCCAGCGGGACGTCGACGTCCCGGCTCTCCCGGATCGGCTTGCCGTTGTCGAGGGTCTCCAGGACGGCGAGCTCGCGGGAACGCTCCTGCAGGATGCGCGCGATCCGGAACAGGTACCGGGCGCGCTCGCGGCCCGGCATCGGCTCCCACACGCGGCCGAACGCCGCGCGGGCGGCGCGGACCGCGCGGTCGACGTCCGCCATGCCCGCCACGGCGACCTTCGAGAGCACCTCCTCGGTCGCCGGGTTGAGGGTCTCCAGCGTCTGGCCCTCCACGGGATCGGTGAACTCGCCGCCGATGAACAGGCCGTGGGACGGCTTGACGTCGACGTCGCGGGACTGCGGTGCGGGCGCGTACTCGAACGTGGGCACTGTGGAACCTTTCAGCAGGACCTCTCAGCCCAGGGTGAGGTGCTCGGCGGAGGCGTAGGCGCCGATCGCCATCCGGCGGCGCTGCAGGAGCAGGTCGTTCAGCAGGCTCGACGCGCCCAGCCGGAAGCGGTCGGGGTCGAGCCAGTCGGGACCTGCGGTCTCGTTCACGAGCACCAGATGCTTGATGGCGTCCTTCGCCGTCCGGATCCCGCCCGCGGGCTTGACGCCGACGGCCCGCCCGGTCAGGACGTGCCAGTCGCGGACGGCCTCCAGGAGCAGCATGGTGGTCGGCAGCGTGGCTGCCGGGGAGATCTTGCCCGTGCTCGTCTTGACGAAGTCGGCGCCGGCGAGCATGGCCAGCCAGGCGGCGCGGCGGACGTTGTCGTAGGTGACGAGCTCGCCGGTCTCGAGGATGACCTTGAGGTGCGGCGGCCGCCCGCGCACGGCCTCGCCCTCGGCACAGACCTCCCGGACGGCGATGATCTCGTCGTAGACCTTCGCGTACCGGCCCGACAGGAACGCGCCCCGGTCGATCACCATGTCGATCTCGTCGGCGCCGGCGCGGACGGCGTCCCGGGTGTCCGCGACCTTGACCGCGAGACTCGCCCGGCCGCTGGGGAACGCGGTGGTCACCGCGGCGACCTTGATCGGGGTGCCCTTCAGGTGCCCGACGGCCTCCTCGACCAGGTCGTTGTAGACGCACAGCGCGGCCACCTGCGGACAGCCGGGGTCCTCCGGATCGGGGCGCCGGGCCTTGGCGGCGAGGGACCTGATGGTGCCGGGGGTGTCGGCGCCCTCGAGCGTGGTGAGGTCGACCATCCGGATGGCCAGGTCGAGCGCCCACGCCTTCGAGGTGGTCTTGATCGAGCGGGTGCCGAGGACGGCGGCCCTGGCGTCGGCACCGACCTCGTCGACCCCGGGCAGCCCGTGCAGCCAGCGACGCAGTCCGGTGTCGTCGCGGTTGATCTCGTCGAGGACGCCTGCGTCTGCGAAGGTCGTCACGCCTGCACTCTACGTCGCGCCCTCACCCCTTGCGTTGATCAAGGAATGGGCGGCGATCAAGGAATGGGTGGCGATCAAGGAATGGGTGGCGATCAAGGAATCCGCATCACGCGTGCTCGGCGAGTTCGGGGTGCGCGTCGGCTCACCGCCGGTCGCGGTCTCCTTGATCGCCACCCATTCCTTGATCAACGCACAAGGGGAGCGGGTCACAGACGGGCGAGAACGTGCAGGTCCACACCCTCGACGCGGGACGACGGGAGCGTGCCCGTCCGCCAGCCGTCGGCCGCCAGCTCGAGGAACGCGGGCGTGTTCCGCCGCCGGGGGTCGGTGAGCCAGACCTCGCCGGCCGGTGCGACGAGGACGTCCAGCGCCGCCAGCAACGGGATCACGTTGCGCTCCTCGTACAGCACGTCCGAGGCGAGCACGAGGTCCCAGCCGCCGTCGACGACGAGCGGCTCGGGCCGCTCCCAGGAGCACACCTCGGTCCGCACCCGGACGCCGTTCCGCCCGGCGTTGTCGGCGGCGAAGGCCACGGCGTCCGGGGACCAGTCGGCGAGCAGGACGTCGGCGGCTCCGGCGCGGGCCGCGATGATGCCGGGCAGCGCGATGCCGCAGCCGAGCTCGAGCACCCTCCGGCCCCGCGGCGGGCGACGGGCGACGACGTCGGCCAGCGCCACGGCACTGGGCCACAGATCCGCCCAGTACGGCAGGAACTGGTCGCGCTCGAACGCCTCCTCGTCCAGCAGGTCGAGCCCGTCGCGCGGGTGCCGGACGACGACGGGCCCGCCGGGCAGGTCGACGACCTCCTCGACGACGTCGGCCCAAGGATCGGGCCGGACGGGGGGCGCGGTCACCGGCCCAGTGTCACAGACACGATCCCCGCTGAGCTCGCGCGGACGGTGAATCAGCGGTCAGAGGGCGGTCGGAGGGCGGTCGGAGGGCGGTCAGAGGGCGGTCAGAGGGCGGTCATAGGGCTAGGCGCGACGCGAGGTCGGCCTTGATGGCGGCCAGCCGCCGGGCCGCTGCGGCGCGGGCGGCGGCCAGCCCGTCGGCGTCCCCGCCCCCGACCGGGACGACGACCTCCAGGTAGCACTTGAGCTTCGGCTCGGTCCCGCTGGGCCGGACGACGACCCGCCCACCACCGGCGGTCCGGTACAGCAGGCCCTCGGTGGGCGGCAGTGGAGCGCCGCTGCCGACCGGGCCGCCGCGCGCGAGGTCGCGGATCTCCGTCACCCCATCGTCGCCGAGCCTGTCCGGCGGGTCGGCGCGCAGCGACGCCATGGCGTGCTCGATCAGGGCCAGGTCGGCGACCCGGACCGAGAGCTGGTCCGTGGCGTGCACGCCGTGGGCGAGCGCGAGGTCGTCGAGGGCGTCGATCAGGGTGCGGCGCTCGGCCGCGAGCCGGGCGGCCAGCTCCGCGACCACGAGTGCCGCGGTGATGCCGTCCTTGTCGCGCACGAACCGGGGCGCGACGCAGTACCCGAGGGCCTCCTCGTACCCGTACACGAGTCCGGGCACCCGGGCGATCCACTTGAAGCCGGTGAGCGTCGTCTCGTGGCGCACCCCGTGGGCGGCGGCGATCCCGGCGAGCAGCTCCGAGGACACGACGGAGCTGGCGACCACGGCTCCCGGCGCCGGCTGCGCCCGGGTGAGGATGTGCTCGCCGAGCAACGCACCCACCTCGTCGCCGCGCAGCATCCGCCACCGTCCGTCCAGCCGCCGATCGGGAACGGCGACCGCGCAGCGGTCGGCGTCCGGGTCGTTGGCGATGACGATGTCGGCGCCGCGCTCGCGGGCGGCGGCCAGCGCCAGGTCGATGGCCCCGGGCTCCTCCGGATTGGGGAACGCCACGGTCGGGAAGGTGGGATCCGGGTCGGCCTGCTGCGGGACGACGTACGGGGCCGCGAACCCGGCTCGACGCAGCGCCTCGACGACCGTGCCACCGCCGACCCCGTGCAGAGGCGTGAGCACGATCTCGAGCTCGCGCGGGCCACCCGGCAGCACGATGCCGACCGCGGCGTCGAGATAGTCGGCGACGATCCCGTCGTCCAGCGTGGTCCAGCCGTCCGGATCCATGGGGACGTCGAGCGTCGGGCCCACGGCCGCGACGGCCGCCGCGATCTGCGTATCCACCGGTGGTACGAGCTGGGCGCCCTGCCCGGGTCCGCTGTCGGCGCGGCCGCCCACGTAGACCTTGTACCCGTTGTCCTGCGCAGGATTGTGGCTGGCGGTGACCATGACGCCGGCGTCAGCGCCGAGGTGCCTGACGCAGAACGCCAGGACCGGGGTCGGCAGCGGGCGGGGGAGCACGGTGACGGTGACCCCCGCGGCGGCGAGCACCGCCGCCGTGTCGTGCGCGAACACGTCGGAGTCGCGGCGGGCGTCGAAGCCGACGACGGCGTGTGGGGTGAACGGCACGTGCCCGCGCAGCCAGGCCGCCAGGCCGGCCGCGGTGCGGATGACGACCGCCCGGTTCATCCGGTTCGGACCGGCGCCGAGTGCTCCCCGCAACCCCGCCGTGCCGAACTGCAGCGAGCCGGCGAACCGGTCGGCGAGCTCGGTCCTGGCCTGCGCGATCCGCTCGGGGTCCGGCGAGCCGGCTGCACGAGCCACCCGATCCCCGTCGCCCTCGGCGGCGGCGACCAGTCGTTCGAGCTCGGCGCGGCTGCGGGGGTCCGGGTCGTCGTCGCGCCACGCGGCGGCCTTCTGCAGCAGGACGGCCAGCTGATCGTCGTCCACCCTGCGCTGCGGCATGGTCCCTCCGTCCCGGACCCGTACGGTCCGTCCACGCTTCCTCGGATCCGTCAGATCCGCTGGACGACCTGCGCGAGCATCGCCCCGACCCGTCCCGCGGCGGCCTTGCCGGCCGCCACGACCTCGGCATGGTCGAGCGGTTCGCCGGAGATCCCCGCCGCACGGTTGGTGACGAGAGAGATGCCCAGGACCTCGAGGCCTGCCTGCCGGGCCGCGATCGCCTCGAGCGCGGTCGACATCCCGACGAGCTGCCCGCCGAGGATCCTCGCCATCCGCACCTCGGCGGGCGTCTCGTACTGGGGGCCGCGGAACTGAACGTAGACGCCCTCGGCGAGGCTCGGGTCGATCACCCGGCACAGCGCCCGAAGCCGGGGGGAATAGAGATCGGTGAGATCGACGAACGTCGGCCCCTCCAGCGGGGAGGCGCCGGTGAGGTTGATGTGGTCGCTGATCAGCACCGGTGTCCCCGGGCGCCAGGAGGGATCCAGCCCGCCGCAGCCGTTGGTGAGCACGAGGGCTCGGCAGCCGGCCGCAGCCGCGGTCCGGACGCCGTGGACGACCGCCCGCACGCCACGTCCCTCGTAGTAGTGGGTGCGGGTCCCGAAGACGAGCGCGTGGCGGTCGGTGGCGCCGATGCGGACCGACCGGATCGTTCCGACGTGCCCGGCGACCGCCGCGTCGGCGAAGCCGGGTACCTGCGTGTTCGGGACCGCGGCCAGGGTGTGACCGAGGAGCTCGCCCGCCGGCGCCCAGCCGGAGCCGAGGACGAGCGCGACGTCATGGCGATCCACGCCGGTCAGGTCGGCCAGGCGGGCGGCGGCGGCGCGGGCGACGTCCAGGGGATCGGTGCGCGGATCGTCGAGATCGGGTGTGGCTGCCGTGCTCACGCCCGGAGACTAGCCCGTGCGCCGCGCCGACGGCTGCGTGCGCAGCACACCAGCTGAGCAACGGATCAGGTGCAGGGGCGGGCCCGCAGTTCGGCGACGTAGTCGTCGGGGGCGCCGCCGGCCTCGGCCGCGTCGGCCAGCATGCCGAGGTAGCGGGCGCTGGGCAGCCCGCCCTCGTAGGCGTCCAGCACGTAGATCCACGCGGCGACGTCTCCGTCCAGGGTCTGCACCCGCACCCGGAGCTTCCGGAACAGCCCGATGTCGACGCCCTCCCACTTGTCGAGGGACTCCTCGTCCGCCGGCGTCAGGTCGTACAGCGCGACGTACACCTGGTGGTCCGGGTCCTCGACGACCGTCCCGAGCGCCCCCTCCCAGCTGACGTCCTCGCCCCCGAAGGTCAACCGCCAGCCCGGCAGCCACCCGGTGCCCTGCAGGGGGGAGTGGGGCGCGCGCAGCCCCATCCGTTCCGGGTCGAGATTGCTGCCGTACGCCGCGTACAACGCCATGGTCCACAGGGTACGGACCGATGTGGACGCTGAGTCCGCGACTGCTCACCCGGCACGCCGACCGTGCCCGGCCCTGGTCGGCGAGAATGGATCCGTGAGCCAGCTGCAGCGCGCCGCGAGCCGGGTCGTCGTCCTGGGCGGGGGGCCCGGCGGGTACGAGGCGGCGCTCGTCGCCGCCCAGCTCGGGGCCGACGTCACGGTCATCGAGCGGGACGGCCTCGGCGGCGCGGCCGTGCTCACGGACGTGGTGCCGAGCAAGACGCTGATCGCGACCGCCGAGGTCATGACCCTCGTCGACGGGTCCCTCGAACTCGGCGTCCGGTTCCCCGGCGGCGGCACGAGGACGGGGATGGGCGAGGTCGACGACAGCGGGGGGATCGACGAACGGCCGGCGGACGCCGTGTGCGCCGACCTCGGCGTCGTGAACCGCCGGCTGCTGGCGCTCGCCAAGGCCCAGTCCGAGGACGTCCACCGCCGGCTGGAGGCCGAGGGCGTTCGGATCGTGACCGGCAGCGGCCGGCTCGAGGGGCCGGGAGCGGTCGCGGCGGACGGCCACGAGTTCGGGGCCGACTTCGTGCTCGTGGCGACGGGTTCGAGACCCCGCGAGCTGCCCGACGCGCTGCCGGACGGCGACCGCATCCTCACCTGGAGGCAGCTGTACCACCTCGAGGAGCTGCCCGAGCGGCTGATCGTGGTCGGGTCGGGTGTCACGGGCGCCGAATTCGCCAGCGCCTACGATGCGCTGGGGGCCGACGTCGTGCTCGTCAGCAGCCGGGACCTGGTGCTTCCCGGCCAGGACGCCGACGCCGCGGAGGTGCTCGAGGGCGTCTTCCGCCGGCGCGGCATGCGGGTCCTGTCGCGGTCGCGCGCCCAGCAGGTCAAGCGCTCCGGCGATCGGGTCGTCGTCACGCTCTCCGACGGCCGGACCGTCGAGGGCTCCCACTGCCTCATGGCCGTCGGGTCGATCCCCGACACGAGCGGGATCGGGCTCGAGGAGGCCGGCGTCCGGCTCTCGCCCTCGGGACGGATCGACGTCGACCGGGTCTCGCGTACCAGCGCCCCGGGTGTCTACGCCGCCGGCGACTGCACCGGGGTCCTGCCCCTGGCGTCGGTCGCCGCCATGCAGGGGCGCATCGCGATGTGGCACGGCCTCGGCGACTCCGTGACGCCGCTCGACCTGAGAACCGTCTCGTCCAATGTCTTCACCGCCCCCGAGATCGCCACCGTCGGGGTGTCCCAGGCGGACGTCGACGGCGGTCGGGTGCACGGCGTCGTCGTCAAGCTCCCACTGGCGACGAACGCACGGGCCAAGATGCAGGGCGTGCACGACGGCTTCGTCAAGCTCGTCTGCGCCCCTGGGTCCGGCACCGTCCTCGGCGGGGTGGTCGTCGCGCCGCGGGCGTCCGAGCTGGTCTTCCCCGTCACCCTCGCCGTGACGCACCGCCTCACCGTGGACGACGTCGCCCAGGCCTTCACCGTCTACCCCTCGCTCTCGGGCTCGATCGCGGAGGCCGCCCGCCGCCTGCATCCGACCGGGTGAGGTGGCCGACGCCGGCACAGGTGACAGCCGAGCGGTGATCGCCGGGGCCCACGTGCACGCGCTGCGCTGGTTTGCACGCGTTGTGCCGCTCACAGAACCCCCGGGAGCGGCACAACGCGTGCATCTCGCCACAAGGCGTGCATCTCTGGTCGCCACCCTCGAAGGATCACGTCGTGCTGAGCGTCCGGGCGAGAGGGCTCGGCACCGCGTGGACCGCGCTGCACCTGACGCATGAGGCGGAGGTCGCGCAGATCCTCGGACTGCCGGACGACGTCTGCCAGGCGGTGCTCATCCCGACCGCGTACTCCATCGGGACGACGTTCCGCCCCGCCCGCCGCGCGCCGCTGGACGACGTGCTCCACGTCGAGGGCCGGTGACGGCCCGGGGTGGGATCACTCCTTGATGTCGCAGATCACCGCGCCGCTGGTCACCGTCTGCCCGACCTGCGCCGTCAAGTCGGTGATCATTCCCGCGCGGTGCGCCGTGATGGGCTGCTCCATCTTCATCGCCTCGAGCACGACGACGAGGTCGCCCGCGGCGACCACCTGCCCGTCCTCGACGGCGACCTTGACGATCGTGCCCTGCATCGGGGAGGTGAGGGCGTCCCCGGACACCGCGGTCCTCGCCGACCGGGACGTCGACCGTTTCGGCGCCGACCGGCCCGGCACCGAGGCGCTCCGGGCGCCCGAACTCACGGCGAAGCCCGCGGGGAGCGAGACCTCGAGGCGCTTGCCGCCGACCTCGACGACCAGCCGCTCGCGTGGGTCGGGTTCGCCGACCTCGCCGGGTGCGCCGTGCCAGGGCTCGATCCGGTTGTCGAACTCGGTCTCGATCCACCGGGTGTGCACCCCGAAGGGCTGCGTGGGGTCGGCCGGGGCGAACGCCGGGTCGGAGACCACCGCCCGGTGGAACGGCACGACCGTCGGGAGGCCGTCGACGACGAACTCGGCCAGCGCGCGGCGCGAGCGCTCGAGGGCCTGCGTCCTGGACCGGCCGGTGACGATCAGCTTGGCGAGCAACGAGTCGAACGACCCGCCCACGACGGACCCCTCGACGACGCCCGAGTCCAGCCGGACGCCTGGGCCGCCCGGCGGCTCCCAGCGGGCGACCACGCCCGGCTGGGGCAGGAAGTTCCGGCCGGGGTCCTCGCCGTTGATCCGGAACTCGATGGAGTGCGCGTGGTGCCGGGGGTCCTCGTAGCCCAGCGGCTCCCCGACGGCGAGCCGGAACTGCTCCCGGACGAGGTCGACGCCGGTGATCTCCTCGGACACGCAGTGCTCCACCTGGAGCCGGGTGTTCACCTCGAGGAAGCTGATCGTGCCGTCGGGCCCGACCAGGAACTCGCAGGTGCCCGCGCCGACGTAGCCGGCCTCGCGCAGGATCGCCTTGGACGCCCGGTACAGCTCGGCCTCCTGGTCGGCCGACAGGAACGGTGCGGGCGCCTCCTCGACGAGCTTCTGGTTGCGCCGCTGCAGGGAGCAGTCGCGGGTCGAGATCACGACGACGTCGCCCCGGGCGTCCGCCAGGCACTGGGTCTCCACGTGCCGCGGACGGTCGAGGAAGCGCTCGACGAAGCACTCGCCCCGGCCGAACGCCGCCAGGGCCTCGCGTACGGCCGAGTCGTACAGGTCGGGGATCTCCTCCAGCGACCGGGCCACCTTCAGGCCGCGACCGCCGCCGCCGTACGCGGCCTTGATCGCCACTGGCAGCCCGTTCTCCTTGGCGAACTGGACGACCTCCTCCGCCCCCGTGACCGGCTCGGGCGTGCCGGGGACCTGCGGCGCGCCGACGCGCTGGGCGATGTGCCGGGCCTTGACCTTGTCGCCCAGGACGTCGATGGCGGCCGGCGGCGGCCCGATCCACACCAGGTCGGCGTCGAGCACGGCCTGCGCGAAGTGGGCGTTCTCGGCGAGGAAGCCGTAACCCGGGTGGATGCCCTCGGCGCCGGCCCGCCGCGCCACGTCGAGGATCTTGTCGATGGCCAGGTAGGAGTCACCGGCCGTCGAACCGCCGAGGGCGTACGCCTCGTCGGCGACCCGGACGTGCAGCGCGTCCCGGTCCGGGTCGGCGTAGACGGCGATGGAGCGGATCCCCTCGTCGTGGCAGGCCCGCGCGACGCGGACGGCGATCTCCCCGCGGTTGGCGATGAGCACCGAGCGCAGCCTCGCCCGAGGCTGTTCCTGCGACGACGGGTTGGTCATGGCGCTCCTTCCAGGCCGTGGCGAGACTATCGCCGGGCGCGGGCATCGGGGCCAGGGCCGGCGTCGTGGTCCGCGCCACGCCGGCCGCCTCCGGTGATTGTCCGCCAGGCGTACGGTGTGCGCGTGTCAGCGGCGGCCCTGCTCCAGGCCTGGTGGCGGCGTGACGACGATCCCCACGGGGAATGCGACGCCAGGTCGGGCGATTAGCACATCTAGCCCCTCGAGAAGGAGACCCAGTGGCTACCCGGACCATGACCAGCAGCGATCACGACCAGACGGTGAAGGACGGCATCGTCCTCATCGACTTCTGGGCCGCGTGGTGCGGTCCCTGCCGCCAGTTCGCCCCGGTGTTCGAGCGGGTGTCGCAGCGCAACGAGGACGTCGTCTTCGCCAAGGTCGACACCGAGGCCGAGCCGGAGCTGGCACAGATGTACGGCATCACCTCGATCCCCACGCTGGTCGTCTACCGCGACGGGATCCCCGTCTTCGGCCAGCCGGGGGCGCTGCCCGAGCCCGCCCTGGAGGACATCGTCCGCCAGGTCCGCAAGCTCGACATGGACGTCGTCCGCGAGCAGTACGAGGAGCAGCTCAGGGCGCACGAGCAGGGTCAGCCCACCCCCTGATCCGCGGCCGGTCGGCACGACGACCGGCCCGATCCGCGTCCGGGCGTGGTGTAGCGATGGGCGGCCGGTCGGCGGGTCAGTCCCCTCCGGGACCCGCCCCGTGGGTGTCCGGCACGACGAGGTCGGCCACCAGGGCGCGGTGCGACGTGCCGGCGACGGCGAGCGTCCCCACCGATCGCACGCCCACGCCCCGGCCCACGAGGACGTGGTCGAGCGGCAACAGTGGCAGCGGCGACCAGCTGGGCCAGGTCGGCCGGACGCCGCGGCCCAGCGCCGCCGCCGCATCCTGCAGCCCCCCACCGGTGATCCGCCGGAAGGCGGCCTGCTCCGCGGAGGCGTCGAGGGTTCCGGCGAGCACCGCCGGCGAGGCCCCGCTCGCCGCTGCGGCCAGCATCCGCAGGTCGGAACGCCACCACTCGGGCCCGTCGCCCGGCGGGGAGGCCCGGCCCGCCACGACGGTGACCGTGCCGCGCCCGGTGTCGAGGGTGATCCGGACGGCGGGCCAGCGCGTACCGCGCACGGTGTCGACCCTGTCCACCGGGTAGCGGCTGTAGACGCACAGTCCGGCGCGCGGCTGGCCCGCGGGCAGCGACGCCCATCGGGCGGTCAGTCGAGGATCCAGCCCCGCCGTGGTCAGGCCGTGCGTGAGCAGGCCGCTGGTCTCGGTGACGACGAGGACGTCGACGGGCTGGCGCGCGACCGCCGCGACGACCGAGGGTGCGTCGGCCCCGCCCGCGTCGGCGTCCAGCACCATCACCGACAGCTGCGTCCCACCCGCCGTCGAACCTGCGGCCGGGACCACGTAGCCGAGCACGAACAGCCAGGGCACGAGTGCCGCCACCGCGGCCACCGCGGCGATGATCCGGAGCCGGGCGCGCACCGCGAGAGCGACCATGGGAATGGCCGCGACCAGCGCGAACGGCGCGCTGGCCGACGCTGCGACGACCACGTGGTCCAGGAGTCCTGGCCCGCCGTCGACGACGCAGGTCAGCGCCCACGCCAGCAGCACCGCGGCGGCCGGGGCGAGCACCGCCCGGCCCGGGCCGGCACGGCCGGGCGAGACGTCGTCGTCCGGCGCGCCGGCCTCTCGTGGACCGGGCCACTGCAGGATGCGGGCCGAGGGCGCGTCCGCCGTCGCCGACCCGACCCTCGCAGGAATCCTGGCGACGGGCGGTCGATCCTCGGCCGGGCGTAGCGCCTCGACCGGCGGTCCGGCCTCGACCGGCGGTCCGGCCTCGCCCTGTGGTCGGGCCTCGACCGGCGGCCGGCGTCGTCGCGGCAGGACGTCGACCTCGACCCAGCCGGCGGCGTCCCAGCCCGCGTGCGGCTGCTCTGCCGGCCCGCGCAGGCCGCGCCGCCGCAGATCGCGACGGCGCACCGGCGCAGCCCTCCGAGTGGGTGCGGGCGGGACGGCCTCGTCAGTCACGGGCCTGCACCGCCCGGACGGCGGCGACCGCTTGGCGGCCGATCTCCAGCTCCTCGTCGGCGGGGACGACGAGCACGACCACGGAGGCGCCGTCCGGGCTCACGATCCGCGCGGAGTGGCCCGGGGCGTCGTTCCGCCCGGCGTCGAGGGAGATCCCCCACGACTCGAGGCCGGCCAGCGCCGCGGCGCGGACCGGTGCCGCGTGCTCGCCGACCCCGGCGGTGAAGACGATCGCGTCGAGGCGGCCCAGGACGGCGGCGTAGGCGCCGAGGTATGTGCGTACCCGGTGACAGTAGGTGTCGAAGGCGAGCGCGGCGCTGGGGTCGCCGTCCGCCCTCCGCCGGAGCACGTCCCGCATGTCCGACGCGCCGGCCAGCGCCTGGAGTCCGCTGGCGTGCTCGAGGTCGTCGTCGACCTCGGCGGGAGCCAGTCCCGCGACCCGGGCGAGGTACCCGGGCACCGAGGGGTCGACGTCCCCGCTTCTGGTGCCCATGACCAGCCCCGCGAGCGGTGTCAGCCCCATCGAGGTGTCGACGCTGACGCCGGCGCGGATGGCGCAGGCGCTCGCCCCGTTGCCCAGGTGGAAGGCGACGATGTTCAGCGCGCCGGCGTCCCGTCCCAGCAGTCGGGCGGTCTCCTTCGTGACGTGGGCGTAGTTCGTCCCGTGGAAGCCGTAGCGCCGGACCCCGTAGCGCTCCCGCCACTCGGCCGGCACGGCGTAGGTGGAGGCGTGCGGAGGCAGCGTCGCGTGGAAGGCGGTGTCGAAGACCGCCACCTGCGGCACCTGGGGGAGGGCGCGCCGAGCGGCCCGGATGCCGGCGACCGCGGCCGGGTTGTGCAGCGGGGCGAGGACGGTGAGGTCATCGATCGCGCCGAGCACGACGTCGTCGACAACCGTGGGCGCGGTGAACCGCGCGCCGCCGTGGACCACGCGGTGACCTACCGCCGCGATCTCGCCGGTGTGGCGGAGCGTGTCGCCCAACTCCGCGATGACCGCGGTGACGGCGCTGCCGGCGTCCTCGACGCGTTCCTTGACGCCTTCGGTCAGCCGCCGCCCGGTCTCCGGCACCAGCACCTGGTACTTCACGGTCGACGATCCGGTGTTGAGGACCAGGACCGGCGCAGCCACGCGGTGCAGGCTAGCGGCGGTCGGCGGCGGACCGCACCCCGCGGCTCCATCCGTCCGCGCCCAGCGCCTCGCGGCAGCGCCGCTCCACGACGTCGAGCTCCGCGAGCGTCTCCTCGATGTCGCGGCGGCGCTGTTCCAGCTCGGCCCGCCGGCGGGCGATCTGGTCCAGCAGGTACCGCAGCTGGCCTTCCTCGCCGGGCTCCTGGTCGTACATGTCGACGATGCGCGCGATCTCCGCCAGGTCGAACCCGAGGCGCTTCCCCCGCAGCACAAGGGCCAGCCGGACCCGGTCGCGGGCGTGGTAGATCCGCCGGGTGCCGTGGCGCTGCGGGGTGAGCAGGCCGCGGTCCTCGTAGAAGCGGATGGTCCGGTGCGTCACCCCGAACTGGTCGGCGAGCTCGGCGATCGTCCAGGTCCGGTCGGCGATCGCCGGCCCGCCGTCGGCGGCCGCGCGTCCGGCCGCCCCGCGCCCGTCGGCGTCCGGTTCATCCACGCTTGCGCTCCCGCCTCGTCAGCCTTACCTTGACGTAAAGGTAAAGCATGCATTCCGATCGGTCGAGGTGGAGCCGATGTCGTTCGAGTTGTCCAAGGAGCACGAGGACTTCCGCCGTGTCGTCCGCGACTTCGCGCAGACCGAGGTGGCGCCGCACGCCGCGGAGTGGGACGAGCAGCATCGGTTTCCGGTGGAGCTGGTGCCCGTGATGGGCGACCTGGGGCTGTTCGGCCTCGTCGTGCCCGAGGAGTTCGGCGGCGCCGGCGGTGACTTCACCAGTCTGTGCGTCGCCATCGAGGAGCTCGGCCGGGTGGACCAGTCGGTCGGCATCACGTTGTCGGCCGGCGTGGGCCTGGGCATCAACCCGATCCTCACCTTCGGCAGCCCGGAGCAGAAGGAGCGTTGGCTGCCCGACCTCGTCGCCGGACGGGCGCTGGCCGCCTTCGGGCTGACCGAGCCCGAGGCCGGGTCCGATGCCGGCGCCACCCGGACCCGGGCGCGGCTGGACGGTGGGGACTGGGTCATCGACGGCGCGAAGGCGTTCATCACGAACTCCGGTACCGAGATCACGAGCGTCGTGACGGTGACGGCCCGCACCGGGGACCGGCCCGACGGCAGCGCGGAGATCAGCGCCATCCTCGTCCCGGCCGGCACGCCGGGCTTCACCGTCGAGCCGGCCTACCGCAAGCTCGGCTGGCATGCATCGGACACCCACGGGCTCTCCTTCTCCACCTGCCGGGTCCCGGCGGCCAACCTGCTCGGGCAGCGCGGGCGGGGCTTCTCGCAGTTCCTGGCCACGCTCGACGACGGCCGTATCGCCATCTCGGCGCTCGCCGTCGGTCTCGCCCGGGCCTGCCTGGACGCCTGCCTGGACTACGCCGGCGCGCGCTCGGCCTTCGGTCGGCCCATCGGCACGAACCAGGGCGTCGCCTTCCCCGTCGCCGACCTCGCCGTCGCCGTCGAGGCGGCCCGGTTGCTCACCTACAAGGCTGCCTGGCTGCGGGACGAGCAGGCGGCCGGCCGGCGGGGGACCGCCGAGGTCAAGCAGGCCGCCGCCCTCGCCAAGCTGCACTCGTCGACCGCCGCCGTGGAGGCGGCCCGGCTCGCCACGCAGGTGTTCGGTGGGGCGGGGTTCATCGAGGAGTACCCGGTGGCCCGGTTCTACCGGGATGCGAAGATCCTCGAGATCGGGGAGGGCACGAGCGAGGTGCAGCGCCTGGTCATCGCCCGTGGCCTCGGCCTGCCGGTCACCTGACGCTCGATCCAACCGCCTCGAGAGGCTTGACTGCTCCCATGGCGACCTCGCCCGAGACCACCGGCGTCCGCGCCCACCACCCGGCCCCGACCGGCGAGCGCGCCGGCGCCGCTGCCGACGTGTCCGCCCTGACGCGATCGCACCTGGAGGCGCTGCGCGCGGCCCGCGCGGCCACCGTGGCTCCCTCGCCGGCCGGCGCCGCCAAGCTGGCGGGGCAGCACAAGCTGCCCGTCCGTGAGCGGATCGCGCTGCTCGTCGACGAGGGATCGTTCGTCGAGGACGGCCAGCTCGCCAACGCCCTGGCCGGGCTGCCCGCGGACGGCGTCGTGACCGGCCGCGGCACCGTCGACGGCCGGCCGGCGATCGTCATCGCGAACGACCCGACCGTCAAGGCGGGCTCCTGGGGCGCACGGACGGTCGAGAAGATCGTCCGGGCGACCGAGGCGGCTCTGCGCGAGGAGCTGCCGGTCTTCTGGCTGGTCGACTCCGCCGGCGCACGGATCACCGATCAGGTCGAGCTCTTCCCCGGCCGCCGGGGCGCGGGGCGGATCTTCCACAACCAGGTCGCGCTGTCCGGCCGGGTGCCGCAGATCTGCTGCCTGTTCGGCCCGTCGGCGGCCGGGGGTGCGTACATCCCGGCGTTCTGCGACGTCGTGATCATGGTCGAGGGCAACGCCAGCATGTACCTCGGCAGCCCGCGGATGGCGGAGATGGTGGTCGGTGAGCACGTCACCCTGGAGGAGATGGGCGGCGCCCGGATGCACTGCACCGTGTCCGGCTGCGGCGACAACCTCGCGGGTGACGACGCCGACGCCATCGAGCAGGCCCGGCTGTTCTTCTCCTACCTCCCGACGTGCTGGCGTGAGGATCCGCCCGAGTACCCGCCCGAGCCGCCGGCGCGATCGTTCGACGCCGACCTCGTGCCCGAACGGGAGTCGGTGCCGTTCGACGTCCACGAGGTCGTGGAGTCCGTCATCGACGACGGGTCGTTCTTCGAGGTCAAGCCCCTCTTCGCCGCCGAGATCGTGGTCGGCTTCGCCCGGCTCGAGGGCCGCCCCGTAGGCGTCCTGGCGAACAACAGCGCGGTCCGGGGCGGGGTGCTCTTCACGGACTCCGCGGACAAGGCCGCCCGGTTCATCTGGCTCTGCGACGCCTTCAACCTTCCGCTGGTCTACCTCAGTGACGTGCCCGGCTTCATGATCGGCAGCGAGGTCGAGCGGCAGGGGATCATCAGACACGGCGCGAAGATGATCACTGCGGTGTCCGAGGCGACCGTGCCCCAGGTCTGCGTCGTGCTACGCAAGGCGTATGGCGCCGGGCTCTACGCCATGGCCGGCCCGGGCTTCGGGCCGGACGCGACCATCGCGCTGCC
>DATKNA010000255.1:0-2330 GCA_035541595.1 Kineosporiaceae bacterium
GACCTTCACAGCGACCTCGTGGGCGGCGTCGGGCCGGCGATGACGCCCTCGGCGAGCTCGCCGAGCGTGGCGAAGCCGCCGCCCACGCGTCGCACATGGGAGAAGAACGCGTCCAGCGTGGTGAGCAGGTCGGCCACGGACGCCGCGTCCGGGCGGAAGGGGCTGCCCTTCGGCATGAGCTCACTGCTGTGGAACATCATGACCGCGGCGGAGATCCCCATCCCGGAGGCGCAGTCCCACACGGCGGCAACGTCCTCGGCGCGGTAGCGCGGGTCCGGCGCCAGCCACATGGGCTGCGGGAGCAGCCAGCGCGACAGCAGGAGCCTCCTGGCGGCGCGCACCGGGAGCGAGCGATAGACCTCGAGCAGCGCCGGCCGGCGGCGGAGCGGGGCGTACGTCGCGACCAGCGTGACGGGGATCTCCAGCAGACCGCGCGGACCGCTGCCGCGGATGAGGAACGGGTGCGGGGAGTGGGCGCGGAAGTCCGGGCCGCCTGCTCCGTCCAGCCCCGGGTACTTCCTCCAGTCCCACAGGGGAGTGACCGAGGAGTCGACCCGGTAGCCGGCGTCCGCGAGGTATCTCGCCTGGCGCCGGTCGAAGCCGAAGCGGCCCGCTCGGTACGACGTCGGTCGCCGTCCGAACGCCTGCTCGATCTGGGTGGTCAGCGTCGTCGTCTTCTCGAGCAGCAGGTCGTCCGGGAGCTGCGAGGGGAAGGCATGCTGGGGGTCGTTGTAGCGCAGACCCGGCCGGTCGGCGTACGGCGGAGTGGTCCAGGGATGGAGATGGGCGCCCACCTCGGCGGCGCCGCGTGCGACCCATGCGGTGAGGAGGTCGCGCGCCCGTTCGTCCTCGGTGATCTCGGAGGCCACCAGGTACGTCGGAGCGAGGTCGTGCCGCTCGCAGAGCTCCTGGAAGGGGGGCCAGGAGGCGACGTTCCGGGTGGTGACGGGCACGCCCGGTTCCCATTGGGCGTCGGCCTCGGTGTCGATGGTGACGGCGAGCTTCACGGCCGCCTCGTGCCCGTCGTCGCCGGCGCCGGGGAGGCGGCCTTCGAGCCGGCGCAGACCTGGTCGAGGAAGGCACGCAGCCGCGGACCTTGCCTCGAGTACGCGAAGCGCTCTTCGGCGAGGCGGCGCCCGGCGGCGCCGATGCGCGTCGCCAGATCCGGGTCACCGAGCAGGGCGAGCAGGCTGTCGGCGAACCCTGCGGGGTCACCCGGCCGCGAGATACAGGCGGTCTCCCGGTCGGTGAAGTAGCGCTCGATCTCGCCGACGGCGGTGGTCACCACGGGGCGTCCGGAGGCGAGGTACTCTCCGACCTTCGTCGGGAAGCGGGCCTCCGACCGGAGGTCGTCGAACAGCGGGATGAGCAGCGCGGCGGCCTCACCGTACAGGCGCAGGAGCCGGTCGCGGTCGATCCAGCCCACCGCGTGGACGCGCGCGTCGGTCTGCGAGAGCCCTTCTGCGGCGAGGAGGGACGCGACCGTCGCCGGACGCATCCCCGTGATGGTGAGCCGGCAGTCCGGATGGGTCTGCCAGACGGTGTGGAGTGCGCGCAGGATGAAGGTGACGGCGCGCCCGTACTCGTCGGACGCCGAGTAGACGAGCATGGGCGGGTCCGCCTGAGGCGAGGCCGGCGGCGTCCCCGCCGTGTCGACGACGATCGGGACCTCGATGACGTCCACCGGGTGGTCGATGCGGATCGCTTCGCGATCGACCCAATCACGGAGCCAGGCCGAGATGGCGACGGCCGCGGCGGCCCCATCGAGGTGGGAGAACCGCCGCGACAGCGACTCGGGAAGCCAGGACGCCTCACTCGGCAGCTCGTTCAGCTCGACGACGACCGGCACGCCGATCCGCCGCAGCAGCCGCAGAAGGACCCAGACCCCAGGCCGCCACGTCTCCGGCAGGGACGCCAGGTAGACGCAGTCCAGGGTGCCCCGGCGCCGCCGGGTGACGAGCTCCAGCACGGTGCTGAGGTAGCCTCGCGCCTCCCGCAGCCGCCGGCCGATGAACGAATCGGAACGCGTGGTCGACCCGGTGGCGTAGCGGAATGCGATGCCGTCGGCGAGGCCGCAGACCGCGACGTTGCGGACCTCGCCCGGCCGCTCGCTCACGCGCATGCACACGACGGAGACCTCGACGTCCTGTTCGCTCAAGGCCCGCCCGAGGAGGCGCACCCGATTGGTGGCCGCCATGCCCTCCGGGAATCCAAAGGACCGCACGAGGACCACGAGATGCAGCCGCCGCCGGCTGGAGGGCACGCCGTTCACCTCACGACCCAGCGGTCCAGTGCGAAGTCGAAGCCGATCCGGGGGTGCCGGTACCAGG
>DATKNA010000256.1:0-3797 GCA_035541595.1 Kineosporiaceae bacterium
GCCGGCCAGGACCTCTTCGAGCGGTTCTCGTCCGGCGGCCGGCGCGCCGGCCGCCGCCACTACGGGCTCGGCCTCGCGCTCGCCCGCGAGGTCGCCGAGCGGCAGGGCGGAACCCTTCGACTCGCCCGCACCGGCACGACCGGCACCACGTTCGAACTGCTCCTACCCGCCGGCTCGACGGCACCGGACGGCGGGTCGTAGGAACGGTCGCAGAGACCTGCGCGAGGGCGCGCAGCCCGCGAGTCCGGGCCACACACCTCGGGTCAGCGACGGCCGCTCTTCGGGGTGGCCAGCCGGGTGCCGGTCCAGTCCCGGCAGGCACTGATCGTGCTCGTCGCGTGCAGGCCCGCGGTGGGCGCGGCGTCCTCGATCTCAGCGGGCTCGACATGGCCGGGCCGGCCGGACTTCGGCGTCAGGAGCCAGATGACACCGCCGTCGGCGAGGTTCGTCAGCGCGTCCACGAGGGCGTCGACCAGGTCCCCGTCGTTCTCGCGCCACCAGAAGATGGCCCCGTCGACGACGTCCTGTCCCTCCTCGTCGGCGAGCTCGTTGCCGGTGAGGTCCTCGACGGCGGCGCGCAGCGTCTCGTCGACGTCGTCGTCGTACCCGAACTCCTGGACGACCTGTCCCGGGCGGAACCCGAGTCGGCCGGCCATCGATTGATCCGCCGCGGACTCCGCGGTCGCGCCCACGTCAGTGCCCTCCACATCACCTGGTCCGGTCGGGCACGACGCCCGAACCGCGCGCCGAGCCGCCTTGACCCTCGCACGCCCCCCGTGTCCCGTTAGTCCACTGCACGGCGGCCCCCCAGCGCAACCGTCGGCGCGATGGTGTCCGGCCTGGATCGCCGGCCGGGCGCTGGCAGCGGATCAGGGGCCAGGTGTGACGTGGGGCCCGCCGGGCAGGAGGATGGGGGTAGCGGAACTGCGCCGCGCCGGCGAGCCGCCGTGGACAAACACCGTACGGCCGTACGAAGGGATCGATCGACGTGGTCGCACGCGAGGACACCGGGCCCATCCTCAACGGATTGCCCAGCCAACTGCCCGACATCGACCCCGACGAGACGCGCGAGTGGCTCGAGTCCCTCGACGCGGCGGTCGACGAGCGCGGCCGGGCCCGGGCGCGCTACCTCATGCTCGCGCTGCTCCAGCGCGCCCGCGGGCGCGGGGTCGGCGTCCCCAGCCTGTCCTCCACCGACTACATCAACACCATCCCGCCGGAGGCCGAACCCTGGTTCCCCGGCGACGAGGAGGTCGAGCGTCACTATCGGCGCTGGATCCGGTGGAACGCCGCAATCATGGTGCACCGGGCCCAGCGTCCCGGCATCGCCGTCGGCGGACACATCTCGACGTACGCCTCGTCGGCCACGCTCTACGAGGTCGGGTTCAACCACTTCTTCCGCGGCAAGGACCACCTCGGCGGCGGCGACCAGGTCCACATCCAGGGACACGCCTCCCCCGGCATCTATGCCCGCTCCTTCCTGGAGGGGCGGCTCACGGCCGACCAGCTCGACGGGTTCCGGCAGGAGAAGTCGCACCCGAGCGGCGGACTGCCGTCCTATCCGCATCCCCGCCTCATGCCGGACTACTGGGAGTTCCCGACCGTCTCCATGGGTCTCGGTCCGATCAACGCCATCTACCAGGCACAGCTCAACAAGTACCTGCACGCCCGAGGCATCAAGGACACCGCCGACCAGCACGTCTGGGCGTTCCTCGGCGACGGCGAGATGGACGAGGTCGAGTCCCGAGGGGCCCTCCAGCTCGCCGCCGGCGAGGAACTCGACAACCTGACCTTCGTCATCAACTGCAACCTGCAGCGGCTGGACGGACCGGTCCGCGGCAACGGCAAGATCATCCAGGAGCTCGAGGCCTTCTTCCGTGGCGCGGGCTGGAACGTCATTAAGGTCGTCTGGGGACGCGAGTGGGACCCGCTGCTCGCGGCGGACCGCGACCACGCCCTGGTCAACCTCATGAACGTCACACCGGACGGCGACTACCAGACGTACCGGGCGGAGAACGGTGCCTTCATCAGGGAGCACTTCTTCGGCCGCGACCCGCGCACCCGTGCGATGGTCGAGAACATGTCCGACGACGACATCTGGCGGCTCAAGCGGGGCGGGCACGACTACCGCAAGGTCTACGCCGCCTACAAGGCCGCCATGGAGCACACCGGCCAGCCGACCGTGATCCTGGCCAAGACGATCAAGGGTTACCGTCTCGGCCCGCACTTCGCCGGCCGCAACGCGACGCATCAGATGAAGAAGCTGACGCTGGAGGATCTGAAGCTCCTCCGGGACGCCCTGCGGATCCCGGTCACGGACGCCCAGCTCGACGCCGATCCCTACCTGCCGCCCTACTACCACCCAGGTGAGCAGAACGAGACGATCCAGTACCTGCTGGAGCGCCGGCGCCGGCTCGGCGGCCCGTTGCCACAGCGCCGCGTCGCCGGTCATGCGCTGAAGCTGCCGGAGGCGTCCAGCTACAACGTCGCCCGCCGAGGGTCGGGCAGGCAGCCGGTGGCGACGACGATGGCGTTCGTCCGGCTGCTGCGGGACCTCATGCGGGACAAGGAGTTCGGCCCCCGGGTCGTGCCGATCATCCCGGACGAGGCACGGACGTTCGGGATGGACTCCTTCTTCCCCACCTCGAAGATCTACAACCCGCACGGGCAGCGCTACACGTCGGTGGACCGCGAGCTGATGCTGGCGTACAAGGAGTCCGAGAGCGGCCAGATCCTGCACCTGGGGATCAACGAGGCGGGCTCGGCCGCCGCCTTCACCGCCGCCGGGACGTCGTACGCCACGCACGGCGAGCCCATGGTGCCGATCTACATCTTCTACTCGATGTTCGGGTTCCAGCGGACGGGCGACGCGTTCTGGGCGGCCGCCGACCAGATGACCCGCGGCTTCCTGATCGGCGCCACGGCCGGGCGGACCACGCTCACCGGCGAGGGCCTGCAGCATGCCGACGGCCACTCCCCGCTCTTGGCCGCCACCAACCCCGCCGTCGTCTCCTACGACCCGGCCTACTCCTACGAGATCGGGCACATCGTCCGCGACGGGCTGCGCCGGATGTACGGGGAGTCCCCGGAGGACGTCTACTTCTACATCACCGCGTACAACGAGCCCTATCTGCAGCCGGCGGAGCCGGAGGACCTCGACGTCGAGGGCGTCCTGCGCGGGATGTACCTGCTGCGGCCTGCCGACGACCCCGGTGACGGCCGGCCGCGCGGTCAGCTCCTCGCCTCCGGTGTCGCGGTGCCGTGGGCGCTCGAGGCGCAGCAGCTGCTGCGTGCGGACTGGGGCGTCGCCGCCGACGTCTGGTCGGTCACGAGCTGGTCGGAGCTGCGCCGCGACGGCCTGCGCTGTGACGAGCGGGCCTTCTTCCAGCCGGGCACCGAGGCCCCGCTGCCGTACGTGACGCAGCGGCTCGCGCAGGCGCCGGGCCCGGTCGTGGCGGTCAGTGACTACATGCGCCAGGTCCAGGACCAGATCCGGCCGTGGGTCCCGCAGAGCTTCGGCTCGCTCGGCACCGACGGCTTCGGCTTCTCCGACACCCGGCCCGCGGCCCGCCGGTTCTTCGCCGTCGACGGGCCGTCGATCGCGACCCGGCTGCTCCTGGAGCTGGCTCGACAGGGCCAGGTGGACCCGGCTGCGCCCGGGCAGGCCATCGAGAAGTACCGTCTGCACGACGTCGCAGCCGGCACGACCGGCTCGACCGGGGGCGAGGCCTGACCCACCTCCCCGCTGTTCATGCAATCCGTGGAGATCAAGTGACGGGGCCGTCACTTGATAGACA
>DATKNA010000257.1:0-10951 GCA_035541595.1 Kineosporiaceae bacterium
GCCCTGAGGCACTTCTTCGCCAGCGCGCTGATCTCTGGTGGCGCCTCGGTCAAGGTCGTGTCGGAGCGCCTCGGACACGCGAGCGCCGCCATGACCCTCAACGTGTACGCGGGACTCTGGGCGAGCGACGAGGAGCTGTCCCGCACGGTGGTCGACGAGGCACTCAAGATCGTGCGGACTACGCGCGGACTGAGGGAGGAGGTGAGCAGCGAAACCGCAGGTGAGAGGGGGGTTAGTGGGTGATTCCGCCACTCCTACCAGGAGTGAGAGCGGTACCCCGCTGGCCTGCGGCGATCCGCCGATCACGGGGCTGACCTGCGAATTCATCTCAGCACATCGCAGTAGATGCAGTAGCAGCGGCTCGCACTGTCGTGTGCCCCTCATGCGCCTTGGCGCCGAGCCCGGAGTGTGCTCCATTGACCCGGCGCCTGCCAGGGGAGCCAGCGGCCTCACCGCGACGACGACCTCCGACAGGCGTCCGAGCTTCGGGGCAGACTCGGCCGCTTTCGGGTCGACAATTCCGCGACGCGGCCTCGGTCACGCCGTTGCCTCAGTGCTCCGCCTGTCAGAGCTCAGCCAGCGCCCACTGTCCACGTCGCCGGTGTGCCCGCCAGACTCCCGGGACGGCGCGGGCGGACACGGTGCACACTTCTGTGAGCGTGGCGTGCACTGCCTCGACCAGCATGACCGCGGTGGCCTGCCCCGGAAACAGGATCAGATGCAGCTTCGCGGTCTTGTAGGCGGCGATCTCGGCCGGCCGTTCCAGGATCTTCGTGTCGCGGCTGATGACAGTCCACCGGTGCTGGGCCACATCGACCAGCCATACCTCGTCGGGCGTGCCCTCCGCCGCCTCCCTGTTGCCGTACAGCTCGCGCGGGGTGTGCACGATGTACCCGAGGTCGCGCAGGCAGCGGGCGATGGTCCGGCCGGCGATGTTCTCGTCGAGGTAGAACTCAGGCGGCGCGGCCCAGGACGACGCGGGCGGCGGCCCGGACGTCGTCGACGGAGATCCCGAACTCTTCCGCGACGACATGAGCGTCCTCTCCCGCCTTCAGCATGGCGGCGACGTCCGCGACCCGGGCCCCCGACCCGGCGAACTTCGGCTGCCCGAAGCCGCTCCGCGGATCCACCACGACCTTGAACGGCTCGAAGGACCGCAGCTGCAGCCGGGTCGGGCTGCCGTTGTCCCCACGGGTCACGTACCGCAGGTAGTCCTCGACGATCTCCCGTAGCACGTGCTGCCCCGAGCTCCCTTCGATCAACCCTTCCCCCTCGGCGGAGCGGGAGAAGTCCCACAGCACGTCGATCCCGTCCGTGGCCAGCTCCGGTGCAGCGAGCACGTACTCGGTCCCGAACTCGCGCTGCAGCCGGCGCAGGGCCGGCCGGATCCGCTGCGGCCGCACCCCGGCGTCCCGCAGCGCCTCCAGCACATAGGCCTCGGTCAGCGCGATGAAGGTCACCGGCGCCTGCCCCGGCGCCACGTCCAGGGTGTGGATCAGCGGCTCCCCGCCCGGGTAGCCCCGCGCCCAGCGGTGAAACGTCTGGCGAGGGACGGCGAGATACCGTGCCGCATCGGCCAAGTTCAAGATCCCCGCCGTGTATCGCACGTCGTCGGCGCTGCTCACGCTGTTCGCCCCCTCCTGGATGCTCGGCCCTGATCAGGATACGACCGGCCACCTGCGTGCCCGCGGTTCACACTCGGGTCGACCGCCGCATCTGGTGCCCGCGTTCCCGTGCGGAGCGACGTCTGCCCCTGATGTGTCCGCGGAGGCACGAGGCCGCAGGTGACCTGCGGCTTCGCCACTCCTACCAGGGGTCAGGCCGGCTCCTCAGCCGCTGAACGGCGAGGCGCCCTGGGCCGCGCACCAGGTCCAGACGGCGAGGGCCGTCGCGCCCGTCAGCACGGCCAGCAACGCCGCGGTTCCGCGCTGACGTCGACGGCGCGCCCAGGTGGTGAGCTCGCGGATGTGCGGGCCGAGCCGGTCGTGGCCGTCGTCGCGAGTCCACCGGGACGTGCGCGGGAACGGGTCGTCCCGAACGGCGTCGCCCGGACCCTCGACGACCGGGTCGACTAGGGCCTCGGTGGGGTGAACCGGCTCGTCCGGCGCCAGCATCCGGGTGTGACTCGCTCGTCCGGCGGGATGGGGCCGCCCGGCCGGCGGTCGGGAGCGCGCGGGCCGGACCGCGAGGGCCGGCCGGGGCACTCGGGCCCGGGCAGACCGCTCGAGCGCGAGCAGGGCGCCGGCGTCGGCGGGCCGGCGAGCCGGATCACGCGCGGTTGCGACGGTCACCAACACGTCCAGCGGCTCGGGCAGCTCACCGACCAGCGACGACGGCGGCGGGACGTCCTCGTGGACATGCCGGTAGGCGATCCGCAACGGGACGTCGCCGGCGAACGGCGGGCGGCCGGTGAGCATCTCGAAGAGCAGGATGCCGGCGGCGTAGACGTCACCGCGCGCGTCGGCCAGCCCGTCCGCGATGAGCTCGGGCGCCATGTAGGCCGCCGTCCCCATGAGGACGCCCGCGGTCGCCGCGACGCCGCTGGCGGCGCGGGCCAGGCCGAAGTCGGCGACCTTGACGCGGCCGTCATCGGTCAGGATGACGTTCTCGGGCTTGACGTCGCGATGCACGATGCCGGCCGCGTGTGCCGCCGCCAGCGCGTCCAGCGTCGGCTCCAGAACGTCGAGGGCCTCGCCCGGGGTGAGCACGCCGAGCTCGCCGAGCACCTGCCGCAGCGTCCGACCCTCCAGGTACTCCATGGCCAGGTAGAGCAGACCGTCGTCCTCACCCTGGTCGAAGACGGCGACGATCCCGGGGTGGGACAGCCGGGCGGCGGACCGCGCCTCCCGGATGAAGCGCGCGGTGAACTGCTGATCGTCCCCGAGGTGGGCGTGCATGACCTTGAGCGCCACGTCCCGGTCGAGCCGGCGGTCGAGCGCCAGGTACACGGTGGCCATGCCCCCCCGCGCGACGCGGGCGGTGACGGCGTACCGGCCGTCGACGACACGGCCCAGCAGAGGGTCGCGGCCGACGAGACGGTCGCGCCCGACGAGGGGGTCGCGCCCGGCGGTCACGTCGGCGAGTCTACGGGCGACACGCCGGATTTCCCGGGAGCGTCATCGATACCGCTCACGCAGGGTCAGGACGTCGGCCACGTACCGCCGGGTGTCGGCGTACATCCCTCGGGCCCGGACCGAGCTCAAGCCCTGGTAGTACGCCGCGACGGCGACGTTCTCCGGGGCCGTCGACCGCAACGCCGCGAGGATGGCCACGCCGGCCACGACGTTGTCGTCGGCCTCCAGGAGGTCGAGCGGCCGGCCCACCAGGGCGGAGGCCCACCGGCCCGACGACGGGACCACCTGCATCACTCCCACCGCGTTGGCGGGTGACACCTGGTGCTGGTCGAAGCCCGACTCCTGGGCGGCCACGGCGAGCGCCAGCGAGGGATCGACCCCGTACCGCCGGGCCGTGGCCGTGATCAGGGACTTGACCTTCGGCGCCGCCGGCGCGTCGCGCCGTGACACGAGCAGCCGGTTCGCCGCGGCCGCCGTCCTGACGGCCGACGCGGCGGTGGTTGCGCCGGCCGGGGCGGCCGTCCCGGATGCCGCCGGGGCCGGGCCCGGGAGCAGCACCCGCTGACCAGGGAAGATCACGTCCGAGGCGCGCAGGTGGTTGAGCGCGACGATCACCGACAGCGGAACGTGATGGCCGACGGAGATGCCCGACAGGGTGTCCCCGCGCCGGACCGTGTAGGCGTGCGTCCGCGCCACGTGGGCCCGGCTCACCTGCTTGGTCCGGACGCCCGGCAGGACGAGTTTCTGGCCCGGCCGGATGAGGGCGTCGGGGCCGAGCCGGTTCGCCCGGAGCACGGTCGTGACCGGGACGTGGTAGCGAGTGGCGATCCCGCTCACGGTCTCGCCGGCCTGCACGACATGGACCGCGAGGGGAGTGACCGGCGTGCGTCGGGGCTGGTGCGGCACGCCCGGCAGATGCCCGCCGGGCAGCAGAAGGATCTGTCCCGGGCGGATCACGGCGCCGTCGGCGAGCCGGTTCGCGGTCAGGATGGCGGTCACGGTGGTTCCGGTGCGTGCCGCGATGTCCCAGATCGTGTCCCCGGCCTGCACGGTGTAGGTGACCGGGGCCGCGGTCGGCGCAGCCGGCCTCCTGACGACGGGCGGTGGCACCATCAGCGTCGTACCGGCGAGGAGCAGGTCGGGGTCGACCAGGCGGTTGAGCCGCATCAGCGTGGCGACGTCCGTCCCCAGGCGCAGGGCGATGCCGTTGATGGTGTCACCCGGGCGGACGACGTAGGTGACGGGGTGGCCCACCACGCTCGCGTGCACTGCCGGCGGAAAGACCAGCGGCGCTGCGACGGGCAGGGCGGCGACCGGGAGCGCCGCCAGGCGCACCAGTCCTCCGGCCGACCCGGAGCCCGACCCGGAGCCCGACCCGGAGCCCGACCCGGACACGGCGGCCCCGCGCTCGGCGGCCCCGCCCGCGGCGCCACGGCTTCCGGCCCGACGGAAGGGATGCAGGCTCGGTCGCGGCATGATCGCTCCAGCTCTGTTACTGGTGGTGTCCATGTGACTGTTGAGAAGAAAGTAAACGAGGGAGGCGCATGGTCGTGGGAGGCCCGGCCGCGCCGCATCCCTGCGTGGCACGCTTGTTCCGTGAACGACCTCGATGCTCTCGTCACCGAGTGGCTGACCCTGCCGGACGTCGCCGAGCGGCTCGGGGTCGAGGTGGGCAGGGTGCGCCGCCTGCTGCAGGACCGGTACCTCGTCGCGGCCCGGCGGGGGGAGCGGGACGTACTCAGCGTTCCGGCGGCGCTGCTCGCCGACGCCGCGCCGCTGCCGGAGCTGCGCGGCACCCTGACCGTGCTGGCCGACTCCGGCTACGCCGACGACGAGGCTCTGCGCTGGCTGTTCACTCCCGACGACAGCCTGCCGGGAACGCCGATCGATGCGCTCCGGGCCGGACGCAAGACGGAGGTCCGGCGCCGCGCGCAGGCACTCGGGTTCTGACGCCCGGCGATCCCGTCGCCGACCCGGCGGGTCCGGACCGGCGGGGCTGGGTGCCGGTCAGGCGATCGGCACCCAGCGCTCCTCCTCGCGCCGGACGACCCGGGCGTGGCGGGCAGCGGGCAGCGCGACGGCGAGCCGCCGGATCAGCGGCACCGAGACCCGCTGCGTGAGGACCTGGTACCCCGCGGACTCGACGACGTCCAGGATCCCCCGGTAGAGCGTGAACGCGGTCCGCACGCAGTCGCGACTCGTCGGGTGCAGCATGTCGATCCCCGGTTCGGCGAACGCGTAGAGCTTGCGCGTCCGCTCGATCTCGAACCGCAGCAGCTCGCGGACCGACGGCGTGACCACGGAGCGGGCGAGGATCTCCCGGGTCACCCCGAAGAGATCGAGGTCCTCCTGCGGCAGGTAGACGCGGCCGCGCCGGAGGTCCTCACCGACGTCCCGGATGAAGTTCGACATCTGGAACGCCTCGCCGAGCGCGCGGGCCCGGGGAACGGCCTCGGGCGTGACCGGCTCGAGGATGGGGAGCATCTGCAGGCCGATGACGGACGCGGACCCGTACATGTACCTCTCGAGGTCGGCGTAGGTCGGATAGCCGGTGATGGTGATGTCCATCCGCATCGACTCGAGGAACGCCTCGACGTGCGCCCGGGGGATGTGCCAGCGCCGCATCGTGTGGGTCATCGCCCGGCTGACCGGGTGAGTGAGCGTCGCGGAACTCGGTTCCGCGGCCAGCCCGTCGAGGAAGGCGGCTCCCCAGGCGATCAGCGCCTGGGGATCGGGCGATTCCAGGGAGTCGACGAACTCGTCGGCGTGGCGCGCGAAACCGTACAGGGCCCAGACGTAGGGGCGTTTGGCGGGCGGGAGCAGCGCAGTGGCGAGGTAGTAGGTCTTGCCGTGCCCCGCATGCAGCGTGCGGCACTCCTCGTAGGCGGCCCGCAGCGCCGGATCGGCGATCCCGGCCGCGTCCAGGGCTCGTGCGCTCACGGCGAACCATCCTCTCGCACCTGTCCCATCCCCCGCTCCCATCCCCCCGCGCCGTGCAGCGCGGAGGAGTCAGCGCCAGGCACGGGAGCGGTACGAGGGGTCCGGACCGAGCACACGCTCGGCGGCCAGCCGGCCGGATACGAGCACCATCGGCACGCCGACGCCGGGCTGCGTGCCCGAGCCCGTGAACACGACGTTCTCCCCGCGCAGGTTCCCCGGCCGGAACGGCCCGGTCTGCCGGAACGAGTGCGCGGCCGCGAACGGTGCGCCCTGTTCCATGCCGCGGGCCGCCCAGTCCACCGGCGTCGTCACGAGTTCGACCTCGATCGCGTCCGCGAAGCCGTCCCACCCGCGGGCGGCGAGCGTGGCCAGCACATGCTCGCGGTAGAGCGGGCCGACGCGTGACCAGTCGACGCCGGCGGACAGGTTCGGGGTCGGGAACAGCACGTAGTAGATCTCGCGACCGGGCGGCGCCAACCCCGGGTCGGACCGGGTGGGGTTGGTCACCAGAAACGACGGGTCGCTCATCAGACGGCCGGAGAGCAGCTCGTCGAACACCTGTCGCCAGGCGTGACCGAACGAGATCGTGTGGTGCGCCCCGCTCTCGTACCGGCGGGTGGACCCCGCCAGGAGGAGGTAGCACGACGGCGAGTAGGTCAGCCGGCGCACCCGCCGTGGCTCGACGCCGAGCAGCTCCCGGTACGCGACCGGCAGGTCGGGGTTCAGGACGACGACGTCCGCCGGGAGCCGCTCGCCGTCCGCGGTGTGCACGGCCACGGCCCGAGCGCCCCGGAGCTCGACCCGCGTCACCGCTGTCGAGTAGCGGATCTCGACGCCGTGCTTCTCGGCGGCCGCCGCCATCGCCTCCGGGACCGCTGCCACCCCCCCGGTCGGGACGTAGACGCCCGCCACCGAGTCCATGTATGCGATCACGGCGTACAGCGCGAGCGCGTCGTAGGGCGAGAGCCCCGCGTACATGGCCTGGAACGAGTAGAGCCGCTGGGTGCGCGGATCGGACAGGTACTGCGCCACCGTCGGGGCGAGCCGGCGGAAGCCGCCGATCGCCGCCAACCGGGCCAGGTTCACCGAGAGCAGGTCGAGCGGGGAGTCGACGTTCCGGTCGATGAAGTCCCGCATCTCGTACCGGTACAGGCGGGAGACGAAGTCGACGTAGCGCCGGAACCCGGCGGCTTCGGCGGGGCCGATCGCCGCGCCGATCTCGTCCGCCATCGCGTCGACGTCGGCATGCACGTCCAGCGTCGACCCGTCCGCGTACCTGGCCTGGTAGAGCGGCTCGACCGGGCGGAGCGTCAGCCAGTCCTCCATCCGCTCGCCGACGGCGTCGAAGCAGTCGGCGATCAGGTCCGGCATGGTGAGCACCGTCGGACCGGGGTCGAACCGGAACGTCCCGGATGGCCCCGCCACGACCCGGACACCGGCTCGGCCGCCCGGCACGGCCTCCCGTTCGAGCAGTGTCACCCGGCGTCCCGCCCCCGCCAACCGCATGGCGGCCGAGAGGCCCGCGAGGCCGGCTCCGACGACCACCACGTGGTCACTGGGCCCGACCACCGTCCGGGTGCGACCGGGCAACCATCCGGCGAGGCGGGCCGCCCGCCACCTGGTCGTGCCGAGGACCATCAGGACGCCCGCGCGGTGGCGGCGCTGACCAGCCGCTCGAGCACCGGCCGGGCCGGCGCGGCCAGGGCCGTCGCGGCGAGCGCCGCCGAGGCCTGCTCGACCAGCCGGTCCACGAGCGCCTCGACCCCGGCCAGAGCCCCGGTCTCCACGATGACCTCGCGCAGCGCGCCCACGCCCGTGGCATCCAGCGCCGGATCCCCGAGGAGCCGGTTGACCAGCGCCGCCTGCGCCGGGGTCGCGGCGGCGAGGGCCTTGGCGATGAGCATCGTCCGTTTCCCCTCCCGCAGGTCGTCCCCGGCGGGCTTGCCGGTCTCCGACGGGTCGCCGAACACGCCGAGCACGTCGTCCCGGAGCTGGAAGGCCTCGCCGAGCGGCAGCCCGAACGCCGAATAGCCGGCCAGCAGGTCCTCGTCCGCGCCCGCCAGCCGCCCGCCGAGCAGGAGCGGCTGCTCGATCGTGTACTTGGCGCTCTTGTACCGGATCACCCGCCGGGCCCGCTCGAAGGCGCCGTCCGGCCGCTTGGCGGCCACGGCCTGCTCGAGCATGTCCAGGTACTGGCCGCCCATGAGCTCTGTGCGCATCCGGTCGAAGACACGCCTGGCACGGCTCAGGGCCGCCGGGTCGAGACCGCTGCCGGTGAACAGTTGGTCGCTCCACACCAGGCACAGGTCTCCGGCGAGCACCGCCCCGGCGAGCCCGAAGCGGGCCCCGTCGCCGGCCCAGCCGCCGCCGCGATGCAGGGTGGCGAACCGGCGGTGGACCGCGGGCGCTCCGCGCCGGGTGTCCGAGTCGTCCATGACGTCGTCGTGGATCAGCGCCGCCGCCTGGAAGAACTCCAGCGCGGAGGCCGCCGCCACGATGGGCTCGCCGTCCGGGGCCCCGGCGCCACGCCAGCCCCAGTAGCAGAACGCGGGGCGCAGCCGCTTGCCGCCCCGCATGAGGTCGGCGACGTACCCGACGAGCGGCCCGCAGTCCGGGCTCACCTCGTCCAGGACGTCCGCCTGGCGGGCGAGGAACTCCTCCACGATCGTGGTGACCCGGGTACGCAGACCCTCGGCGTCCACGCGGTCCGGGGCGGGGCCCCGGGCGCCGCCGGTCATCGTGGAGCTGGGGATCGTGATGGTCGCTGGCATCGCGTCTCCCGGCTGGTCGTGGCTCCTGGTCGGCTGCGGCTCGAGCTGGGCCGCCACCTCTCCTTCGTCGTCGGTGCCGGCCGTGGATGCGCCGCTCCGCACTGAGCGTAGGTGCGCCGGGCACGTCCGGCACGTCGCGGCCCGGCCGCGGGGACGGCCTAGTCTGGGGGCATGGCCGCCGCCGACTCGTCCCTGCGCAGCAGGCTCGCCGCGGGCCGCTCGTTCTCGTTCGAGTTCTTCCCGCCTCGCGACGACGCCGGCGAGGCCCTCCTCTGGGAGGCCGTGCGCCGGCTCGAGTCGTTCAGCCCGTCGTTCGTGTCCGTCACCTACGGCGCGGGCGGGTCGACGCGCGACCGGACGACGAGGATCACGGCGGCGATCGCCGAGAGCACCACGCTGACCCCGGTGGCGCACCTCACCTGCGTCGGTGCGTCCCGGGCCGACCTGCGGCAGGTGATCGGCGCGTACGCCGCGGCCGGCGTCGGAACGGTGCTGGCTCTGCGCGGGGACCCGCCCGGCGGGCCGGGCGCGCCGTGGACGCCCCATCCCGAGGGTCTCGACCACGCGGTGGACCTCGTCCGGCTGATCCGCCGGCTGGGCTCGTTCGAGGTCGCGGTCGCCGCGTTCCCCGACGTCCACCCCGAGAGCCCGGACCTCGACCACGACGCGCGCGTGCTGGCGGCGAAGGCCGACGCCGGGGCGGGCTTCGCCATCACCCAGTTCCTCTTCGAGCCGGAGGGGTACTTCCGCCTCGTCGACCGCGTCGCCGCGCGCGGCTGCGAGATCCCGATCATTCCCGGGATCATGCCGGTGACGAACCTCCGGCAGATCGAGCGTTTCCCGCAGTTGTCCGGAAAGCCACTGCCGCGCCGGGTGCTGGAGCGCCTGCAGTCCGCGGCCGCCGAGCCGGCCGCGCTGCGCCGGGCGGGCGTCGAGATCGCGACCGAGCTGTCGTCCCGGCTGCTGGACGGCGGCGCTCCCGGGCTGCACTTCTACACGCTGAACCGGTCGACGGCGACGCTCGAGGTCTTCGCCGACCTGGGCCTGGTCACACGCCCGCCGGCCTGATCACGCACAATGAGGCCGTGCCGGAGCCGGGAACGATCAGTGTCGTCGGTCACGGGCGGGCCGTCGGCGCCCCGGACGTGTGTCGCGCCCGGTTGATGTCGTCGGCTCTGCGCCCGTCCGTCGCGGCGGCCCTCGCCGACAGCGAGGCGGCGATCCGGCTGGTGCGCGACGCCCTGGCCGCCCACGGCGTCCCGCCGGGCGACGCGGTCACCTCGACCGTCAGCGTCCAGGCCGAGCAGGACTGGTCCGGACAACGGGGCCCCCGTCCGCTCGGGTATCGCGCCGAGCACATCCTCGAGATCGTCCTGCGCGACCTCGGCGCCGCCGGGCGTGTGCTCGGCGCGGCCGTCGGCGCGGGCGGGGACACCGTCCGCCTGCAGGGTCTCACCTTCGGCGTGGAGGACGACTCCGAGCTGCGCGCCGGCGCCCGCGCCGGAGCGTGGGAGGACGCGCTGGCGGCCGCTGGACAGGTCGCGGAGCTGGCCGGCCGGAGGCTCGGCGCCGTGCGTGGCGTGGAGCAGAGGAGCGAGGGCGGCCCTCCCGTCCGGCCGCGGATCACGCCGGCTGCCGGCATGGCCGCCGCACCCGAGATCGGGCTCGAGCCCGGCGACGTCGCCGTGGACGTCTGGCTGGCCGTGGTGTGGGAGCTCGACTGACCCGGCGCCCGGCCCTCTCCACCGCGGAGTACCTGGACCGCTGGTCCGCGCTGCACGGCGGGGCCGCGACCACCGGCCTCGTCGGACGGTGGCTGCGGCTCGTCCGCCGGGCGGCGGTTCCGCTCGTCCGGGTGGGGGTGGGCCCGGACGCCGTCACGGTCGGCGGGCTGCTCGTCGCCGTCGCCGCGGTCGTCCCGGCGGCGTCGGGTGGTCGCTGGCCGGTGCTGGCGGCAGGTCTCATCGTCCTGTCCGGGGTGCTCGACAATCTCGACGGCGCGGTGGCCGTCCTCACCGGGCGGACCACCCGGTGGGGCTTCGTGCTCGACTCGTTGTGCGACCGGATCGCGGACGCCGCCTGCGCGGGCGCGCTGTTCGCCGCGGGGGCGCCCGCCGGGCTGGCGACGGCCGGCGCCGCGGCCGCCTGGCTGCACGAGTACCTACG
>DATKNA010000258.1:0-20672 GCA_035541595.1 Kineosporiaceae bacterium
TCGCCCGTGGTGGCGCCGCCACCGCACCCGTCGGGCGCCGTCGCGCCGGCCATCCCGCCGGAGTTCGTCCCGCGGCACGTCGCGGTGGTCATGGACGGCAACGGCCGATGGGCGAACGCGCGCGGACTCCCGCGCACCAAGGGTCACGAGGTCGGCGAGGCGTCGCTGATCGAGGTCTGCGCCGGGGCCATCGACGTCGGCGTCCGGTACCTGTCGGCCTACGCCTTCTCGACGGAGAACTGGCGGCGCTCGCCCGAGGAGGTCCGGTTCCTGCTCGGGTTCAGCCGCGACGTGATCCGTCGTCGTCGGGATCTGCTGAACTCCTGGGGTGTGCGGGTACGCTGGGCGGGCCGCCGGCCCCGGCTCTGGCGCAGCGTCATCAGCGAGCTCGAAGCCGCCGAGGCAATGACCCAGGGCAACGACGTGCTCACCCTCACGATGTGCGTCAACTACGGCGGCCGGGCGGAGATCGCGGACGCCGCTCGCGCGATCGCCCGTGACGTCGCCGCAGGGCGGCTCGACCCGGAGCGGGTCGACGAGCGCACCGTGCAGCGCCATCTCGACGAGCCGGAACTGCCGGACGTCGACCTCTTCTTGCGCAGCGGCGGCGAGCAGCGGACGTCGAACTTCATGCTGTGGCAGTCCGCGTACGCCGAGTTCGTGTTCATCGACGATCTCTGGCCGGACGTCGACCGCCGGGTTCTCTGGCGCGCGGTGCAGGAGTACGCCTCCCGTGACCGACGGTACGGCGGCGCGATCGACGCCGCAGCGGGCGCCGGCGACACCGACACGCCTCGCGAGGCCACCGCACCCACCTTTCCGTGATCATGCAATCCCCGCTGATCATGCAATCCGTGTCGATCAAGTATTGACACCATTACAGATCAACGCGGATTGCATGATCACGACATCGCCGGGCCGCACGACATCGCCGGGCCGCACGACGTCGCCGGGCCGGACGACATCGCGGGGCCGCACGACATCGCCGGGCCGGGCGTCGACCAGTCACGGCTCACAACTACGGTGAGCCTGTGCTGGTGGTGACGCGATACGTCGTGCCGCAAGAGAACGCGGCGGAGTTCGCCGAGCAGGCCCGCACCGCGCTCGACGCCCTGCGGGCCAGGCCGGGCTGCCGCGCGGCGGTCGTCGGCCGGGCCGCCGACGACCCCACGCTCTGGACGCTCACCACCCGGTGGGAGTCGGTCGGCCAGTACCGCCGGGCGCTGTCCTCCTACGAGGTGAAGCTGCACGCCGTCCCCCTGATGTACCGCGCGGTGGACGAGCCGACGGCGTTCGAGGAGCTGCTCGCCTGGGACCCGCGCGATGGGCTGGTCGAGACCGAGCCCGCCCGGGCCGCCGACGACCGGTAGCGTGGAGTCCTCGCCGGCACGGCCCGCGCCGTCGGCGTCCGCCAGCTCTTCCCCGACCACCCGTATCCGTTGGAGTCCCATCCGTGGCCGCGAAGCTCTCGAGCGAAGCCCGACTCGACGCCGTTATCAACCTGTGCAAGCGTCGCGGGTTCGTGTTCCCGTCCGGGGAGATCTACGGCGGCACGCGCTCGGCTTGGGACTACGGACCTCTCGGCACGGAACTCAAGGAGAACATCAAGCGGCAGTGGTGGCGGTCGATGATCACCAGCCGGGACGACGTCGTGGGCCTTGACTCCTCGATCATCCTGCCGCGGCAGGTGTGGGAGGCCTCCGGCCACGTGCAGGAGTTCGTCGACCCGCTGGTCGAATGCCTGTCCTGCCACCGCCGCTTCCGCGCCGACCAGCTGATCGAGGAATACGAAGCGCGCAAGGGCCGGCCACCCGAGGGCGGCCTCACCGGCGTCACCTGTCCCAATTGCGGCACGCGAGGTGCGTGGACCGAGCCCCGGATGTTCAACGGGCTGCTGAAGACTGTCCTCGGCCCGGTCGAGGACGAGACCGGCCTGCACTACTTGCGACCGGAGACCGCGCAGGGCATCTTCATCAACTTCCTCAACGTCCTGACGAGCTCGCGCAAGAAGCCGCCGTTCGGCATCGGGCAGATCGGCAAGTCGTTCCGGAACGAGATCACGCCGGGCAACTTCATCTTCCGCACCCGCGAGTTCGAACAGATGGAGATGGAGTACTTCGTCGAGCCCGGCACCGACGAGGAATGGCACCAGTACTGGATCGACGAGCGCACGAAGTGGTACCTCGACCTCGGCGTCTCACCCGAGAACCTGCGGCACTACGAGCACCCGAAGGAGAAGCTGTCACACTACTCGAAGCGAACCGTCGACATCGAGTACCGGTTCGGCTTCCAGGGATCCGAGTGGGGTGAGCTCGAGGGCATCGCGTACCGCACCGACTTCGACCTGACGACGCATTCGAAGCATTCCGGCGCCGACCTGACGTACTTCGACCAGACCAAGGGCGAGCGCTGGACGCCGTACGTCATCGAGCCCGCCGCCGGTCTGACCCGGTCACTGATGACGTTCCTCGTCGAGGCGTACGACGAGGACGAGGCCCCCAATGCGAAGGGCGGCGTCGACAAGCGCACGGTGCTGCGGCTCGACCCGCGGCTCGCGCCGGTCAAGGCCGCCGTGCTTCCGCTGTCGCGGAACGAGGACCTCTCGCCGAAGGCCCGTGACCTGGCCGTGGTGCTGCGCAAGACCTGGAACGTCGAGTTCGACGACGCACAGGCCATCGGACGCCGGTACCGCCGCCAGGACGAGATCGGCACGCCGTTCTGCATCACGGTGGACTTCGAGACGCTCGAGGACGACGCGGTAACCGTCCGTGAACGTGACTCGATGATGCAGGAGCGGATCCCGCTGACCGGCGTCCTGCCCTGGCTCGCCGCCCGCCTGCCCGGCTGCTGAACCCCCCCGCCTCCCCGTGATCAAGGAATGGTTGGCGATCAAGGAATGGGTGACGGACCGGGGCACGCTCCGGTGCCGGACGCAAAGCCGCGACGTGGTTCCGGACGTCGGGCGAGCATTCCTTGATCGTCACTCATTCCTTGATCACGAAGGATGAGGCCGTGGTCGCCCATCGGTTCGATCCTGAACCGGGCGTCCCCGGCCACCGTGCCGCCGGCGCCCCGTGCCGCGTCCCCGCCGGCGTCACCGGGCTCGATCCGCGCCTCGACCTTCACCTCATCACCAGGCAGGGTTGCGCACCGACGTGAGCCGATCCACGGAGGTCGGCAGGTTCTCCACGCGCGACAGGTACTCGAAGAGGTCGTCCGCGGAGGCATCGACGGTCGTGCTCCGCTGGTAGTCGGTCATGGCCGCCGCGCACCCGGGATGACGGATGTCATGCCCCATGGGTGACACGGGCACGAGGGCCGGACGCCGCCGCCGCGGCACCGTGGATGCCATGGACACCACGACCTTCTCCCCGATTCCCTCGGCGGCTCCGGCCTCCGGGGCGAGCGCTCCCGACGCCGTCCGGCTGATCGGCCTGGTCAAGCGGTTCGGCCCGGTGACGGCGGTCGACGGCGTCGACCTCGCCGTCCGGCCGGGCGAGATCGTCGCGTTCCTCGGCCCCAACGGCGCCGGCAAGAGCACCACGATCGATATGATGCTGGGCTTCAGCCGGCCCGACGCCGGCCGCGTGGAGATCCTCGGCGGTACGCCCGCGGACGCCGTCGCCACCGGCCGGATCGCCGCGGTCCTGCAGACCGGCGGATTGCTCAAGGACCTCACGGTCGCCGAGACGGTCCGGCTGACGGCGAGCCTCTTCCCGGCTGCGCGGCCCATCGAGGCCCACGTCGCGAAGGTGCTCGACCGAGCCGGCATCGCCGAGATCGCCGACCGGCGGGTGGGCTCGTGCTCGGGGGGCCAGCAGCAGCGGCTGCGCTTCGCCCTCGCCCTGCTGCCCGACCCCGACCTCCTGCTCCTCGACGAGCCGACGACCGGCATGGACGTCGAGGGCCGGCGGGACTTCTGGGCCGCCATCCGGGCCGACGCCGCCCACGGCCGGACCGTGGTCTTCGCGACCCACTACCTCGAGGAGGCCGACGCCTACGCCGACCGGATCGTCCTCGTCAGGCGCGGCCGGATCGTGGCGGACGGCACCCCGGCCCACGTCAAGAGCCTCGCCTCGGGCCGTGCCGTGCGCGCCACCCTGCCGGACGCCGACCAGGTCGCGCTGCGCGCCGTGCCCGGCGTGCAGTCCGTGGAGGTACGCGGCGGCACCGTCCTGCTGCACACCCGCGACTCCGACGCGACGGCCCGGTACCTGCTCACCCACACGCCGGCGCGAGACCTCGAGATCACGGCGCACACCCTCGAGGCCGCCTTCCTCGCCCTGACCGGGGACGACGCTGCGGCGTCCGGCACCACCCCGACCGCGACCACCGCGGACATGATCACCAGGAGTGTTCGATGACCAGCACCGCCCCCGCCGCCGGCGTCCGCCGGGTACCCTCGCTCGGCGGCCTCAACCTGACCTTCCTCGGCCTGGAGATCCGGCGGATGCTGCGCAACCGGCGCACCGTGATCTTCACCCTGATCCTCCCGGCCGCCTTCTTCTTCATGTTCGGCTCCGGCCAGAAGGACCCCGCGGCGAGGGCCTACGTTCTCGTGAGCCTCGCCGTATACGGCGCGATGATCGCGACGACCAGCGGCGGCGCGATGGTCTCGATCGAGCGCGCCCAGGGATGGAGTCGGCAGCTACGGCTCACCCCGTTGCGGCCGGTCGCCTACGTCACGATCAAGGTCGTCACCGCGATGATCCTCGGCCTGACGGCGGTGGTCGTGGAGTTCGCCGTCGGGGCCGCCGCCGGCGTCCACCTCACCGCCCGCGAGTGGGTCTACTGCGGTCTGGTGGCGTGGCTCGGGGCCATGGTCTTCGCGGCCTTCGGCCTGTTCGCCGGGTACCTGCTGCCGAGCGAGAACGTCATGCAGGTCCTCGGCCCGGTGCTCGCCATCCTCGCGTTCGCCGGTGGGCTGTTCGTGCCGCTGCAGTTCCTCGACCCGGCGGTCCAGACGGTCGCCAGGCTGACCCCGGCCTACGGGGTGGGCGAGATCGCGCGGCTGCCGCTCACGAACGACGCCTTCAGCTGGTCGGCCGTCGTGAACATCGCCGTCTGGCTGGCGCTGTTCGTCGTCGGGGCCGCCTACCTTTTCCGTAGGGACACCCGCCGGGCGTGACGCCCGAAGGGTGCTCCGGCGATCTCGAGGGATCATGCGATCCGGAAGCCGACCACGGAATCGGAGAGGCGATGCAGCCCGCAGAACCGCGGCCACCGGAAGGGACACCGGGCTCGACCCAGCTCGAGCCCGGTGTGCCCACGGCCACGGCCGCCGTCCCCGACGGTCCGCCACCGGGGCGCCCGCGCGCCATCCGGCTGCCCGCGGTGTTCGCAGCCGTCTGGCTCGTCTACCTCCTCCCCACCGTGCAGGCCGCCGTCGCCCTGCCCGCCCTCGGTGCCCGGGTCCTCGGCGTCGCCGCCGTCCTGACCTTCGGCGTCGAGTACGTGTTCGTCTTCGTCCTCCTCGGCCGGATGCGCCGGCAGGGGCGGGTCCCGGATCTGCGGTGGGCCGTGCGCGTGCTCGCCGGCTCCGTGGCCCTCTTCGTGGTCGCGGCCGTCACGGCCGGTCAGTCGGCGCTGGCGATGTTCGTCTTCATCGCCGTTCAGGGTGTGTTCCTACTGCCCCGCGGATCCGGGATGATCCTCGCGGCGGGGCTGATCGCCGTCGAGGAGGTGCTCAGCCGGACCGTCCCCGGCTGGCACCCCGTCGAGGGCCTATGGATCTCGATCGGGCTCGCCGCCGTCGCCATCTGGGCCGTCCGCGGAATGATCGACCGGAACCTCGAGCTGGCCAGGGCACAGGCCACGATCGCCGACCTGGCCGTTCAGGCGGAGCGCACCCGATTCGCCCGGGACCTGCACGACATCCTCGGCCACTCGCTCACCGTGCTGACCGTCAAGGCCGAGCTCGCCGGCCGGCTGGTCGCCATCGATCCCGCCCGCGCGGCGCAGGAGATCGCCGAGGTCGAGCAGCTGGCCCGCCAGGCGCTGACCGACGTCCGGGCCGCGGTGACCGGCTATCGCGAGGCGACGCTGCCCCGGGAGCTGGCCTCGGCCCGGGCCGCACTCGATGCGGCCGGCATCGACGCCGAGCTGCCCGGCGCGGTCGACGACGTCCCGCCCGAGCGCCGTGAGCTGCTCGCCTGGGCGGTCCGCGAGGGCGTGACGAACGTCGTCCGGCACAGCAAGGCCGGTCACGTCTGGCTGCGGCTGGGCCGGGACGGTGTCGAGATCGCGGACGACGGGGTCGGGCCGGACGGCGCCGGTGAGCCGTCTGCGGCGGAGGACGTGGGGCGGCCGGGCGCCTCCGCCCACGGCCTGGTCGGGCTGCGCGAACGGGCCGCCGCGGCCGGCGCGGACGTGGTGGTCGCCCCGCGCGACGGCGGCGGGTTCGTGCTGCGGGTCGGCTGGTGACGTCGCCGGCCGAGGCCGGGACGGCGATCAAGCTGCTGCTGGCCGACGACCAGGCGCTGGTGCGCGGGGCGCTGGCCACGTTGCTCGCGCTCGAGCCGGACCTCGAGGTGGTCGCCGAGGTGGGCCGCGGGGACGAGGTCGTCGATGCCGCCCGGCGGACCCGACCGGACGTCGGGCTGCTCGACGTCGAGATGCCGGGGCTGGACGGCATCGCAGCCACTCGCGCGCTGCGGGCCGCCGTTCCGTCCTGCCGGGTGCTCGTGGTGACGACCTTCGGCCGGCCGGGCTACCTGCGCAGGGCGATGGAGGCCGGCGCCAGCGGCTTCGTCGTGAAGGACACTCCGGCCCGGCAGCTCGCGGACGCCGTCCGCCGCGTGCACGCCGGCCTGCGCGTGGTCGATCCCGCGCTCGCCGCCGAGTCGCTCGCCGCCGGGTCGAGCCCGCTGACGGCGCGGGAGACCCAGGTGCTGCGGGCCGCCCGCGACGGCGGCACCGTCGCCGACCTCGCCGCCGCCCTGCACCTCTCCGAAGGGACGGTGCGCAACCACCTGTCGGCGGCGATCGGGAAGACCGGCGCCCGGACGCGGGCGGAGGCGGTCCGCCTCGCCGACGAGGCCGGCTGGCTCCTGTGAGCGATCCCGAGCCACGTCTGGACGCCGGCGCGGTGCCTCGCGCGCCCCGACAGACAGGCTGGCCTCCCGAAGCGGAGTGGGCGCGACCGGCCCGCGCCCCCGAGCTGGACGGCCTCGTTGTCGGTGGCGCCTGCGAGAATCAGGGCGTGCCGCTGAGGATCGGGCCCTACGAGGTCGCCGCGCCCGTGGTGCTCGCGCCGATGGCGGGCATCACCAACCAGGCGTTCCGCCGCCTCTGTCGAGAGCACGGCGCGGGGCTCTACGTCAGCGAGATGGTGACCTCGCGGGCCCTCCTCGAGCGCAACGACGAGTCGCTGCGGCTCGTCGCGCAGGATCCCGACGAGCATCCGCGCAGCGTCCAGCTCTACGGGGTCGATCCGGGCACCGTGGGCGCCGCCGTGACGATGCTCGTCGATGAGGACCGAGCCGACCACATCGACCTCAACTTCGGCTGCCCGGTCCCGAAGGTCACGCGCAAGGGCGGCGGCTCCGCGCTCCCATGGAAGCGCGATCTGTTCGCCGCCATCGTCGCCCAGGCCGTCCGGAGCGCGGGCAGGGCCGGGATCCCGGTGACCGTCAAGATGCGCAAGGGGATCGACGAAGACCACCTGACGTACCTCGACGCCGGCCGCATCGCCGAGGCCGAGGGTGTGGCCGCCGTCGCCCTGCACGCCCGTACCGCCGCGGACTTCTACTCCGGCACCGCCGACTGGCCGGCGATCGCCCGGCTGAAGGAGGCTGTGACCAGCATCCCGGTGCTGGGCAACGGCGACATCTGGTCGGCCGACGATGCTGTGCGGATGGTCGCCCGGACGGGCTGCGACGGCGTCGTCGTCGGTCGCGGGTGCCTCGGCCGGCCGTGGCTGTTCGCCGACCTCGCCGCCGCCTTCGAGGGCCGCCCCGATCGGGCGCACCCCGGGCTCGGCGTCGTCCTGGCCACCTTGCGACGACACCTGGTCCTGCTCGTCGAGCACTACGGCCGCGTCTACCCGGTCGACGCCGAGGGGCGCGCCTGCCGGGACATCCGCAAGCACATCGCCTGGTACCTCAAGGGTTACCCGGTGGGGCACGAGGCGCGGGCCAGGCTGGCGTCGGTCGAGTCGGTCGCCGGGCTCGACGCGTTGGTCGCGGGGCTGGACGCCGACCGGCCGTACCCCGGCGAGCCGGCCGAGGGGCCGCGGGGGAGAGCCGGATCGGCCCGCGGTGTCGCCCTGCCGGAGGGCTGGCTCGACAGCCGTGAGCTCGACGTCGCCGAGGTCGCCGAGCTGTGGGCGGCGGAGCTGCCCGTCTCCGGTGGCTGAGCTCGACCAGGCGGGTGCGGGCGCGCCGGCGTCCGGGTCCCCGGCACCGGACGACACCCCCGCGCACGACCTCTACGGCGCCGAGGACGAGCTCCGGTACCTGCCCGAGGCGGTGAAGCGCGGCGTGCGCGGGCCGTTCGCCCGGGACCGGGCGCGGGTCGTGCACTCCTCCGCGCTGCGCCGGCTGGCCGGCAAGACCCAGGTCGTGGACCCCGGGACCGACGATTTCGTCCGGAACCGGCTGACGCACAGCCTCGAGGTCGCACAGATCGGCCGCGACCTCGCGCTGGCGCTCAGGTGCGACGGCGACGTCGTCGAGGCCGCCTGCCTCGCCCACGACCTCGGGCATCCGCCGTTCGGCCACACCGGCGAGGCCGTGCTCGACGCCTTCGCCGCGGACGTCGGCGGCTTCGAGGGCAACGCGCAGACCTTGCGCGTGCTGACCCGGCTCGAGCCCAAGGTCGTCGACCCCGTCACGGGAGCTCCTGGTGGCCTCAACCTCACCCGGGCCGTGCTGGATGCGTGTGCCAAGTACCCATGGCCCCGGGGCGCCGGGCCCGCGGAGGTGCCGGCGGCGAAGTTCGGCGTGTACCGCGACGACGCCGACGTGTTCGCCTGGCTCCGTGCGGGGGCCCCCGCCGCGTCGTGGTCGCGGCGCTGCCTGGAGGCCCAGGTGATGGACTTCGCGGACGACGTGGCCTACTCCGTGCACGACGTCGAGGACGCGATCGTCGCAGGGCATCTCGACCCCCGGCTGCTCGGCGAACCGGAGCGGGCCGAGCAGGTGGCGGCGCAGGCCTGCGCCTGGTACCTGCCGTCGGTGGAGCCCGGCGAGGTGATCGCCGCCCTCGATCGGCTCCGGTCGTTGCCGGCCTGGGTGGGCGACTTCGACGGGTCGCACCGGGCGATGGCTGCCCTGAAGGACATGACGAGCGAGCTCATCGGCCGGTTCACGGGCGCGGTGGAACGGGCCACGCGCGCGGCGTTCGGTCCGGGGCCGTTGGTGCGGTACGGCGCGGACGTCGTCGCGCCGCATGACACCCTGGTCGAGATCGGCACCCTGAAGGGTGTGGCGGCGGTGTTCGTCATGACGACGGCCGCTCGGCAGCCGATCTACGTCCGCCAGCGGTCCATGCTGGCGGAGCTCGCCGGGGTGCTCGCCGACCGCGCGCCGGCGGCGCTGGAGCCGGCGTTCGCCGTCATGTGGGCGGCGGCCCGCGACGACGCCGCGCGGTTGAGGGTCGTCGTGGATCAGGTGGCCTCGCTGACGGACGCGAGCGCCGTCGCCTGGCACGCGCGACTGACGAGCTGAGCCGGTCACCCTGCCGGGTCACCCTCCCCGCACTCGCCGGCCTGGCAGGTCGTCCTGTGCGACGGCGAGGGCGTCGTCCTCGGCCGGCCTGACGCCTGGTGGCGAGGAGGCATCGCGGGCGAGGCCGACGGCCGGCTCACGTACCGGCCGGCCGCGCTCGAACGCGGCGGCATGGATGCCGAATCGCTCGCGTCGGTCGTCGACCAGGAGCGACGACGTGAGATCGGGCTCCGACGGGCGGGCGCGCTCATCGTGCGATGGGGAGCGGACGACGTCCTCGTGCCGGCGTGGTCGGCGGCGCCCGCCGCGTACCTGCGTTCGGACATCGAGTCCCGGGCCTCCTCTGGATTCCGGGGGAGGGTGATCCGAGTGTGAATGCCTACACTCGCGGCGGTGGCAGCAGCGGAAGCGGTTCTGGTCAGGCGGGCCGGCGAGGCCGACGTCCCGCCACTCGCCGGTGCGCGCCGGGCCCGGCCGCGCGAGCGGGGGGACACCCGCACCGTCCGCTTCGAGCGGTGCGGCGCCGACGTCACGCCGCGTCAGGTGACGTACCTGCCGTCGAGCTTCGAACCCCAGGTGGAGAACCGCGGGCGCCGCCTCGGGTGCGTGCTCCCGGACCGCACCCCTCGCCGCGACATGCGCGGTCCGGTCACAGTGCCGGGGCGCCGATGAGGATCCGCCGGGAGGACGTCGACCATGTCCGCGAGCGCACGCCTATCGACGAGGTCGTCGGCGAGCACGTCACGTTGAAGAGCGCGGGAGTCGGCTCGCTGAAGGGCCTCTGCCCGTTCCACGACGAGAAGACGCCGTCGTTCCACGTGCGGCCGCAGGTCGGGCTGTGGCACTGCTTCGGCTGCGCCAAGGGCGGCGACGTCATCTCGTTCGTCCAGGAGGTCGACCACATCGGCTTCACCGAGGCGGTCGAGCTTCTGGCGGCACGGCTGGGATACCAGCTGCGCTACGAGGACGACGCCGGACGACACGCCCCTGGCCGTGGGCAGGTGGGCCAGCGGCAACGGCTCGTCGAGGCCAACCGCGCGGCGGCTGAGTTCTACGCGGGCCAGCTGGGCGCCGCCGGCGACGCCGTCGCGGCGAGGCGCTTCCTCGCCGAGCGCGGGTTCGATCGCGAGGCGGCCGACCAGTTCGGCGTCGGCTTCGCCCCGCGCGGCGGGGAGGTTCTGCTGCGCCACCTGCGGGGCCGGGGCTTCACAGAAGAGGAGCTGGTGGCCAGCGGGCTCGCCGGGCGCGGTCAGCGCGGCCTGTACGACCGGTTCCGCAGTCGCCTGGTCTGGCCCATCCGCGATGTGACGTCGGACGTCGTCGGCTTCGGGGCGCGTCGCCTCTTCGACGACGACCGCATCGAGGCCAAGTACCTCAACACGCCGGAGACGGCGGTCTACAAGAAGTCGCAGGTGCTGTACGGGGTCGACCTGGCGAAACGGCAGATCGCCAGAGAGCGCCGGGCCGTCGTCGTCGAGGGATACACCGACGTGATGGCGTGCCACCTGTCCGGCGTCGAGACCGCCGTCGCGACGTGCGGCACGGCTTTCGGCCCCGATCACGCGAGAATCGTGCGGCGCCTGCTGGGTGATGATCGCAGCCTCGGCCAGGACGGCGCCTTCGGCGGTCAGGTCATCTTCACCTTCGACGGCGACGAGGCCGGCCGCAAGGCAGCTCTGCGGGCCTTCGAGGACGACCAGCGGTTCGTGGCGCAGACCTTCGTCGCCGTCGCGGAGCAGGGCATGGATCCGTGCGAGCTACGGCAACGGTACGGGGCGGATGCCGTCCGGCGGCTCGTCGAGGCGCGCCAGCCGCTCTTCGAGTTCGCGATCCGCGCCGCCCTGGCCCAGCTGGACCTCGACACCGCGGAGGGCCGGGTGCAGGCGCTGCGCGCGGCCGCTCCGGTCGTCGCCCGGATCAGAGATCCCGCGTTGCGCCCGGAGTACGCCCGGCGGCTGGCCGGCTGGCTCGGGATGGACGTCGAACCCGTCGTACGGGCGGTCGCGCAGGCTGCCCGGCGCCCGGCGCCGGGCCCGACCGGGCGTGCGTCGGAGACGGGCGACGCCACGGCGGTCCCGGCGGGTCTGGGGCCGCCGCCTGACCCCCGGGACCCGGTGGCGCGAGTCGAGCGGGAGGCCCTGGAGTGCCTGCTCCAGGTGCCGACACTCGTCCCCCTCGACGAGGCCGAGGGCCTGACCGACGAAGCCTTCGACGTGCCCGCCTATCGCGCCGTCCACCAGGCGATCCGCGCCGCCGGCGGGATCGGCCACGCGCGGACGCTGTCCGGGACGGCCTGGGTCGAGGCCGTCCACGAGGAGGCCACCGTGGCGGTGGCCCCTCTCGTCACGGAGCTGGCGGTCACACCGTTGCCGGCCGACAGCGACGAGGCCCTGGGCCGTTACGCCGCGTCCATGGTCCTTCGCCTCGCCGAGGTCGAGGTCACCCGGAAGGTCGGGATGATGCGCAGCCGGGTGCAGCGACTCGACGGCGACGATCCTGCTGCCGGCCAGGCCTTCACGGACCTCCTGGCCGCCGAGGCGCGGCGCCGATCCCTCCGGGAGCGCATCACCGGGGGCTGATCGGGGCGGCTCCAGGACCTGGGGCGCCGTCCGCGGCGCGGGGCGACACCCGTTCGCCGGATCGAGTCACTCCGTGGACCGGCCGATATCTCCGCCATGACCGCCGTGCCTGCGCCGCGCCCGCCTCATGGCGCCGTGGCCGGGGCCGAGGGTGTCCTCGCCGCCCGGAGGTACGGCCGGGTCGCCACCCGGTGCGGGCGCGACACCGTCCGGCCCGGCCGAGACGACGGCTTCACCCTGGTCGAGGTGGTCGTCGCCCTGGGTCTGCTCTCGGTCCTGCTGGCCGCTGTCGGCGTCCTGTTCGTCGGCGGCCTGCGGCACGGTGCCACGCTGCAGCGGCGCCAGTCCGCCGTGAGCGTCGCCGCGCAGGCGCTCGAGGCGGCCCGGGCCGTGTCCACCACCGCCGACGGGAACGGCTGCACCAAGCTCATGCAGGGCCGGACCAAGGCGACGGTCGACGTCCAGTGGGCCGCGGCGCCCGGTGCCGTGACCACCGTGACCGACGAGGCCTGGACCCCGGCGGCCTGCAGCGGAACGATCGTCCTTCCCCTGCAGGGCCTGCCCGGCGCGCTCGGCACGGTGACGAACCCGGTGACGGTCGGCGGCCAGTCGTACGCGGTCAGCACCTACATCGGCACCTGCGTGCTCACCGCCGCCCAGGACAATTGCCTGCGCAGCGCCTCGGTCCCCGGTGGGACGACGACGATGTACCGGATCGTCGCACGCGTCACGTGGTCCGGCAGCGGCTGCGACACCGCGCTCTGCGAGTACTCCGCCTCCACGCTCGTCGACAAGTCGACCGACCCCGTCTTCAACGTCCGCGGCGCAGCGGCTCCCGTCGCGGTCGCGGACACGGTGTGCCTGGCCAGTGGCGGCCCGGGGACGATCAACATCGTCGCGAACGACAGCGGTTCCCTCGGTTCGTCCCCGGTGACCGTCGTCACCCCACCCGCCAAGGGAACGCTCGGCTGGTCGATCTCCACCGGGATCGGCGCCTACACACCGCAGAGCGGCGCCACGGGCACGGACACGTTCACCTACTACGACACCGACGTGAACGGCCTGATCTCGGGGACGGTCACCGTCACGATCAGGATCGGTGGGTGCTGACCATGGCACGGCGAAGCGTGGGCCTGCGGCGTCTACGGATCGGATCCCCGGGGGTGTCGCGCCTGCGGCGCCCGACCCCGACGACGTCACGCCGCCGGCACCGTGGCCGGCCCGACGACGCGGGCTTCAGCGTGATCGAACTTGCCACCGCCATGACCGTCTTCACGGTCGTGCTCCTGGTGTTCCTCAACACGGTCCGGATGATGGCCTCGACGACGTCCAGGATCTACGGGTCGACCACGGTGGCGACCGAGGGCCGGACCGCCCTGGACCTGCTCAGCCGGCAACTGGACTTCGCCTCGGCTGCCAACCTGCCGGTGCAGGTCGGCCAGAACTGGTACCTCGAGTTCGAGAGCGACGACGTCAAGGCGGGTACCGACCCGTTCTGCACGCAGTGGCGGTACCAGCCGTCGACCGACGTCCTCCAGTACCGGACGTGGAGCACGGTGACCCTGGCCGCGTCCGGGTGGAACACCGTCGCCAGGACCATGGTCAACGACCCCAGCAGCCAGCCGCCGTTCGTCCTGCTCGGGAGTGACGCCGGCTTCACCGTCATGCGGGTGACGGCGGACCTGCGCCTGCAGAGCCCGGCGGGGTCGACCGTGCAGAGCCAGGGACAGTTCACCCTTCGCAATTCCCTCGACGCGCCGGTCCCGACGACCAGCACGGTGTGCACACAACTGGGGAGACCGTGATGATCAAGCTGCCCCCGCCCGCCTCCGGCCGGCGCCCGGCCTGCGCCGGCCGCGCGCCGGCCCGCGACGACGGCATCGCGATCTTCTTCGTGCTGATGTGCATGCTCGTCATCACCGCGCTGTCGATCGGGCTGCTCGGCGCGTTGTTCAGTGAGTACGGGCCGACGGTCTACGAGCGCAAGAGCGCGCGCACGATCGCCGGCGCCCAGGCCGGGCTACAGGCCGGCCTCGCCGCGGTCCGGCAGGCGTGGTCGACGTCGTCGGGGGCGACCCTCAACGGCGACGCCAGCAAGCTCCCGTGCTACAGCGCCGGCAGCCCCCTGGTGGGTCAGGTCGGCGGCCTCGACAGCGCCCAGGACCCGGTGTCGTACTCGGTGCAGGTGTCGTACTTCACCGTGAACCCGTCCGGCCAGACGCCGGCGTGGCGGGCCGCGCACGCGATCTCCTGCACGACCGGGTCGGGCACTGCCACGACACCGGTGTACGCGCTGATCCAGGCCGCCGGGTCCGCGAACGTCGCTGCGGTCACCGGTGGCTGGGGCAACCGTGCCTCCGAGGTCGTCTACGCCCTCGACCGCACGGATCAGTCCGTCCTCGGTGGCCCGATCCACAGCGACCTCGTCGCGACCACCACGAAGAACCTCTGCTGGGCGGCCGTGAGCTACCCGGCCTCCGTGGGTACCCAGGTGCGACTCGCGACCTGCGTGGCTGGTGACGCCTCGCAGACATGGTCCTACCGGAGCGACTACTCGATCGTGCTGTCGGGCTCGCAGACCTCGACGTCCCCGCCGTCCGGCGGGCTCTGCATCGCGGCCGTCGTCAACGGCAGCGGCACCATCACCGGCGCCAGCCTGCAGACCTGCGTCTCCGGCACGTGGAAGCAGCTCTGGGCGTACGACGACGGCGGCCAGTTCCAGGGGGTCAACTCGGCGAAGACATCGCTGTCGGGCAAGTGCCTGACGACGAACAACATCTACGCGGTCGGGGCGACGATCACCATCGCCAACTGCAACTACCCGGTGGACAACTGGACGCCGGACGCCACGGTCGGGGCCGGGGCGGCGGGAGCCCTCACCCAGCAGATGATCAATTACGGCGAGTACGGCCGCTGCCTGGACATCACGAACTGGAACCTCAGCGCGACCTGGCTCATCGACTACCCGTGCAAGCAGGACCCGACGAGCACGGTCGGGTGGAACCAGCGCTGGGTCTGGGACAGCCCGAACACCCGGGAGATCCAGTCCAACACCTCCAGCGGCCTCTATTGCCTGACCACGCCGGCGAGCGCGGGCGCGTACGTCGTCGTCCGGCCCTGCGACAGCACGCGGAGCGACCAGAAGTGGACGATGCTCGGCGACACCGGCAACCGCTCGACGTCCTACACGATCATCGACACCTACGGGCGGTGCCTGTCGCTGGGGCCGCCCGGCCCGGGTGTGCCGTCGCTGAGCTCGTGGTCCTCGATCACCAGTGACGTCTGCGACGGCTCGTACGACCAGAAGTGGAACGCTCCACCGCTCCCGGAGGGTGCCAACCTGACCGGCGAGCGCGAGACCACGAACGGCGGGTGACGCGGCACCCTAACCTGGCGGGCATGAGGATCCCGGGCCTCGGACGTCGTAGGCGCCCGGAGCTGCCCGCCGAGGTCGCACAGGGGCTCGGGGTCGGCGGTGAGCGAGTGCTCGCGTGGGCCGAGCTGGCCGGCGGGGGCGTGGTCGCCGCCACGGTCGAGGGGCTGCGGGTCCGCACGCCCCAGGGCCGCCTGGCGCGCCGCCCCTGGACCGAGGTCGACCGCGCCGTCTGGGACGAGGATTCGGGCACGCTCGCCGTCTGGTGGGTGGCATCGCGTGTGCCGACCGCGCTCGAGGTCGGTCGGGAGACGTTCCTGCCCGAGGTGGTGCACGAGCGGCTGCGCTCCTCGATCGTGCTGACCCGGGAGGTCCCGGTCGGCGGCGGGCGGACCGTGTACGTGAGCCTGCGCAAGGCGGCGGACGGCACCTTGTCGACGCGCACGCTGCCCCCGCGCGGAGTACGCCTGGACGATCCCGAGATCGCCGCACGGGTGCGGCGTGCGGAGGCCGAATTGCGCGACGAGGCGGGTGCCGCCGGCGGGTGAGCGCGTGCCGTCCGGGCGGACCGCCCACCCGGCTTTGGTACGCTCTCCTGGCCGATCCCGCGTAGCTCAACGGCAGAGCGTCCGGCTGTTAACCGGCAGGTTGAAGGTTCGAGTCCTTCCGCGGGAGCCCTGGAGGTCCGTCGCCGCACCCCCGGGCCGGCGTCGGCGACACTGCCGGCCGCTGGAGGTCCGATGCCCACGCCGAATCCCGGTTACTCGATCACCATCCGCGTGCAGGCGCCCGCCGCCTCCGCGATGATCGGCGATCTCACGTCGGCCATCGGCAAGGCCGGGGGCGTGGTCACCGCGCTCGACGTCGTCGAGTCCCATGCCGACCGGATCGTCGTCGACGTCACCTCCAACGCCTCGGACGCCGAGCACGTCGACGTGATCACTGAGGCGATCGGCGAGCTCGACGGTTTCGTCGTCGGGAAGGTGAGCGACCGGACCTTTCTCATGCACCTGGGCGGCAAGATCGAGGTGACGCCGAAGGTGCCGCTACGGCACCGCGACGACCTCTCCCGCGCGTACACGCCCGGCGTCGCCCGCGTCTGCCAGGCGATCGCGCGCAACCCCGAGGACGCGCGCCGCCTCACCATCAAGCGCAACACCGTCGCCGTCCTGACCGACGGGTCGGCGGTCCTCGGCCTGGGCAACATCGGGCCTGCCGCGGCATTGCCCGTCATGGAGGGAAAGGCCGCGCTGTTCAAGCGGTTCGCCGGCGTCGATGCCTGGCCGGTCTGCCTCGATACGCAGGACACCGACGAGATCATCGAGATCGCGCGCGCGATGGCTCCGGTGTACGGCGGGATCAACCTCGAGGACATCGCCGCGCCGCGCTGCTTCGAGATCGAGGCTCGGCTCCGAGAACTGCTCGACATCCCGGTGTTCCACGACGACCAGCACGGCACCGCCATCGTCGTCCTGGGGGCGCTGGCGAACGCGCTGCGCGTGGTCGACAAGGCGCTGCCCGACGTCCGGATCGTCGTGTCCGGGGCCGGCGCGGCCGGCCAGGCCATCATCCGGTTGCTGCTCGCCCAGGGTGCCCGGAACGTCGTCGCGTTCGACAGCCGGGGCGCCGTCCACGCCGGGCGTGGGGGCCTGGACACCTACAAGACCTGGATCGCCGAACACACCAACTCCGGCGGCTTCAGCGGGCCTCTCGTCGAGGGCCTCGACGGCGCGGATGTCTTCGTCGGCGTCTCCGCGCCGCGCCTGCTCACCGGGGACGACATCGCGACGATGGCCGACCGCGCCGTCGTCCTCGCCCTGGCGAACCCCGATCCCGAGGTCGATCCGATCGAGGCGCAGCGGCACGCGGCCGTCGTCGGCACCGGTCGTAGCGACTACCCGAATCAGATCAACAATGTGTTGGCCTTCCCGGGAGTGTTCCGGGGTCTGCTCGACGCCGGCGCCAGGACGATCACCGACGAGATGCTCGTCGCCGCGGCCTGGGCGATCGCCGACGCGGTGAGGCCCGACGAACTCAACGCGAACTACATCGTGCCCAGCGTTTTCGACCCAGCCGTGGCTCCCGCGGTGGCTGCGGCGGTGCGCTCGGTCGCCGTCACGACCGACGGCGCGATCCCCGTCCTCGAGGAGCTCGCCGCGGGTGACTGACCCGGCCTGGCCTGCGGCCACGCCGTCCGCCGCGCCGCCCGCCTGGCCGGTGGAGGGTCTTCGGGCGTGGGCGGGGGAGTGGTTCGCCCACCGGGGGCTCGCGGTGCGCGAGGCGTCCGTGGTCCGGGCGATGCCCTGGGCGAGCGTGCTGTGCTTCGAGCTCGAAGGGCCGCTCGGCCCCTCGGTCGTGTGGGGCAAGGCGGCGTCGCCACCGATGGCGGTGGAGATCGACCTGCTGCCCGTGCTGGCCCGCGCCGCGCCGGGTGCCGTGCTGCCGCCGATCGTGACGGACCCGCGCCGCGGCTGGGTGCTGCTGCCCGACGGGGGACCCACGGTTGCCCACCTGCACCCCGACGCCGCCCTTCCGGCCTGGCGCTCGGCATTGCAGGAGTACGCGCGGCTGCAGCACACCGTCACGCCGTACGCCGCCGACCTCGCGGCCGCCGGGGCGCCGGACCTGCGACCGGGCGCCGCGGCGGATCTCGTCGCCGAGCTCGCCGACCGCGACGACCTCCACCTGGCGGGTGCGCCGCACGGTCTCACCGGCGATGAGCTGCGTCGTCTCCGTCACATCGCCGTCCCGGGTGCGCGGGCGGCGGCCCGCCGGCTCGCCGACGGCGAGATCCCCGCGACGGTGCAGCATGACGATCTCAGCCCGTCGAACGCGCTCCTCGACGGCCGGTGGGTCGACTGGGCCGATGCGAGCCTGGCGCACCCGTTCGCGTCGCTGCTCACCGCCCTCGACGGAACCTCGGGCCGGCCGGGCGGCCCGTCGCACGTCCCCACTCTGCGCCAGGCCTACCTCGCCGTCTGGGCCGATTTGACCGGCGTCCGGAGCGAGGTGCTCGAGCAGGAGGCGGACCTCGCCGTCATGCTCGCGCCGGTCGGCCGGGTCGTCGCCTGGCTGCGTGCCGGGCCGGCCGCCCTGGACCTCTACCCGGGTAGCATCACCCGCTGGTTGCGCCGGCTCGCGGACACCCGCTGGCCCGCCTGACTCGATCGCTTCCTCCCCCCGGGTCCCGGGGGCGTTCAGTGGTACAGACGTGCGGCGGTCTGCTGGATGGCGCCCGGCGTGAGGCGGATGCCACCGACGACGGCGCGGTGGCCGGCCACGTCCGTGATCCGGACGACGAACGGGCCCGATCCCACGCCGCTGTCCGCCACCCAGTAGCCGTAGTCGGCCCGGGACAGCGCCCGCCAGGCGCCGCTGGTCTGCACCTCCACCGAGCGAAGCCGGTTCCCGGTGTTGTCCACGAGCAGGGCGAGCCAGTACCGCGACGAACCGCTCTTCACGACGAACGAGAGCCCACGGGACAGCCGAGGGTTCGTCACGATCCGGTAAGTGATCGGGATGAGACCCCGGCCGAGCGGCGCCAGCGCGGCGAAGGCCTCGTCGCTGAGGTCGATGTGGCCGTGGCCGCACTCGGGGCACTGGTTGTCGATCTTCACCCGGATCGTCCGCCGGCCGGACGTGACCGTGAGGTAGCCGCCGCACCCGGCCGCGCCGGCGTAGAGGTCGGGGCCGGCGGCGACGGTGAGCTTGTCGGCCGGCACGGTCGGGAACATGCAGTTGCCGCCGGGGGCGGCCGGCCCGTAGTGGGTCGCCTGCCCGCGGACCACCGGCCCCAGCGTGGTCGCCGAGGACGCCGGCGCGGCGGTGCTGCTTACCGCGGATCGGCCGGCCGACGTGGTGGTGCGAGCCGACGCCGACGCCCCGGACGAGGTGATCGACGCCCGGGGTGCCGTGCCCGGGGCCGAACTGGTGGCCGTCATGGCGAGGGCAGCCACCAGGGCCAGGAAGGCGCGCAGCGCGCCGGCGAGCGGGACCAGCATGGGGCCCCAAGGTAGTGGCGGGGTGGGACAGAGCGGCTCTGCGCTACGTCAAGAGGGGCTCAACCTTGGGGCATCGGGGGCGGAAGGCCAGGTCGGCGTCCACCGCACCACCCGCGAGGAGCACCTCGCCGCCGGCCGTGAACCCGGCGAGCACGACGGGTTCCCGGAACCTGATCGGGACGCTGCAGTCGGCTCCGGCGTCGGGATGGGCCCTGGCGCGGGCCATCGCCTCGTCGATCTCTTCCGTGGTCTCGATCGCCCGCGCAATCTCCCTGCCTCACCCTGCGGCGATCGCGGGGACGACGCTACTCTGACGGCTCCGGTGCGCGCGCGGACCGGCCTCCGGGGGCGGTAGCTCAGCCGGTCAGAGCAGCGGACTCATAATCCGTCGGTCGTGGGTTCGAGCCCCACCCGCCCCACTTTGATCACGGCATTGACGTGGGCAGATCCTCCTCGGAGAGCGGGTACCCTCGGCGGGTATCCGTGTTCGTGACGCGAACCGGGGTTCCGTGATCCGTTGGTCATCGCCGACTGCGCTTTCTCCAGCCCTCTGTGGTTTCGACTTCGGGTGGCCCGTGTGCCTTGGCAAACGGGCAGGTCGTCGTACCAATCGGGCGTGGCGGATGGGTGCAGTTGGGTCGACGACCAGCCCGTGCAGGCGGGGAAGCTGGTCAGTCTGGGGCCGTTCTGGCGATGTGGCCGACGGCGATGAGGTCCTCGGTGACTCTGTAGAGCACGCGGTACCGGCCGATGCGGAGCCGGTGCAGACCTGTGGACCCGAAGGGGAAGGCGTCGTCCGGGTAGGGGTGTTCGGCCAGGGCGTCGATGGCGGCGAGGACTGCGCGCAGGCCCTTAGGGTCATCGGCCAGGAACGCAGCGGCCTGGTCGATCGCTCGCTCGTCGAGAGAGACCTGTCGGGTCACGAGGGCGGGCGCAGCGGCCGGTCAGTCGGCTGTGGAGTCGGCGAGGCCGAGCCGGCGGCGGACCTCGGGCAGCGGGACGTAGGTCGTCTCGCCGCCGGCTTCTCGAACGAGCCAGTCCTGCGCCGCGG
>DATKNA010000259.1:0-24184 GCA_035541595.1 Kineosporiaceae bacterium
CCGGGCGGGCGACACCCAGTGGCCTCGACCTCACGCTGAACCCCGGCGAGACCGTGGCGCTGGTCGGGCCCAGCGGGTGCGGCAAGTCCACGGCGGTGCAGGTACTGCTCGGCCTGCGGCGCCCCACCGAGGGATACCTCCGGGTCGTGCCCGCGACGTCCCCACCCGTCCAGCTCGACGCCATCGACCCCGCCGCCTGGCGCCAGCAGATCGCATGGGTGCCCCAGCGGCCGGCCCTGGTACCCGGCACGCTCGCGGACAATGTCCGGCTCACGGCCCCGGATGCCGGCGGCGAGCGGCTCGACGCCGCTGCCCGGGCGACCGGGTTCGACGCAATCGTGGCGCATGCCCCGAAAGGCTGGGAGACGCCGGTGGGAGCCGGTGGGGTGGGACTCTCCGCGGGAGAGCGGCAGCTCCTGGCGCTGACCCGCGCACTCTGCGGTTCCGCGCCGCTGGTCGTCCTCGACGAGCCGACCGCGCACCTGGACGCCGGGAGCGAGGCGCTCGTGCTGCGATCCATCCGGGCGTTGCGCGACGCCGGGCGCTGCGTGCTGGTCGTCGCCCACCGGCCGGCGCTGGCAGCGGTGGCCGACCGTCTCGTCCGCGTCCACGACGGCCCGCCCACCGGCACCGCTCCAGGCCACGATCCGTGCGCTGTGACAGCGACCGAACCAGCCGTGCCCCCCCTGGCTGGCGTCGCATGACCGAGCCAGCCTCGTCGACCGTTGCGAAGCCGATGGCGCAGCCGTCCGCCCGGGGACCCGCCCGCCAGATCGCGGTCCGGATCCGCTCGGCACCGCTGACGCGGGCCCTGGCGGCGCTCCAGCCCGATCGGTGGCGGTTCGCCCTGGCGGTCGCGGCGGGGACCGGCGCGCTCGGCTGCGCAATCGCTCTGCTGGGCGTCTCCGGATGGTTGATCACCCGAGCGTCGCAGCAACCGCCGGTCCTCTACCTGATGGTGGCTGTCGTCACAGTCCGCGCCCTGGGGCTCGGCCGCGGGCTCCTGCGTTATGCGGAGCGACTCCTCGGGCATGACGTCGCCCTGCGTGGTGCCGTCGCGCTGCGGGTGAGCCTGTTCGAGCAACTCGGTCGTGCACCGTCGTCCGTGGCCGCCGGGTACCGGCGGGGCGACCTGCTCGCCCGGCTCGGCTCGGACGTCGACATGCTGGCGGACCTCATCGTGCGGGCGCTGCTGCCGGTAGCCGTCGCGCTCGTCACCGGCATCGCGGCCGTTGCCGTGCTGGTGGTGCTCCTGCCACTGGCGGGCGGAATCCTGGCCGTCGGCCTGCTGGTGGCCGGCGTCTGCGCGTCGCTGCTCTCGGCGCGGGCGGTCGTCGGCGCCGAGCAGGGGGCCGCGGATGCCCGGGCCGTGCTCGCCGCCGACACGCTGGACCTGATGGAGAACCTGCCTGAGCTCACTGTGGCAGGCGCGGTGCCGGGCCGGCTGGATCGCCAGGCCGGGGTCGAGCGGACCTTGGCATCGGAACTCGACGCCGCCTCCCGGCCTGCTGCCGCGGGTGCGCTGGTCGCGACCCTCGGCACCGGAGGCGCAGTGCTCGGATGCTTGGCCGCCGGGGTCGCCGCGACCTCGAGCGGACTGCTCGACCCGGTACTGCTGGCGGTCGTGGTGCTCGTCGCGCTCGGGACGGGCGAGGCCGTCGCGCCGCTCCCCGCCGCTGCCGTCGCCCTCGTCAGGGGGCGGCACGCGGCCGCACGCATCTGTGAGCTGCTCGACGCCGCCGGCGAGGTGTCGGTCACCGGGCGGTGCGTGCCGCAGACCGGGGCCCGGACGAGGTGGGCGGATCATCCCCACCTGCGCGCCGAGTCGGTGCTCCGCGGCGTGGACCTGGACCTGCCCTGCGGGCGCCGCCTGGCGGTCGTCGGGCACAGCGGCGCTGGCAAGACGACGCTCATGAGAACCCTCGCCGGGCTCCAACCAACGGCCGGTCGCGTCACCCTGGCCGTAGATGGACAGCCACCACGTGACATCAGCACGTACGGTGACGAGGAGGTCCGCGCGGCGGTGACCTTCGTGGCGGACGACGCCCACGTGTTCGCCACCACGATGCGGGAGAACCTGCGTCTGGCCGACCCCCGTGCGGACGACGCCGTGTTGGTCGCCGCACTACGGCGGGTGGGGCTGGGGCCGTGGCTCGACGGTCACCCCGCGGGCTTGGACACGCGCCTGACGGCCGACGGTGCGGCGCGGGACGACGGCTGCTCGGGCGCGCTGTCGGGCGGGGAACGCCGGCGGCTGCTGCTCGCCCGCGCCGTGCTCGCCCGATCGGGCGTGCTCCTCCTCGACGAACCCGCGGAGCACCTCGACCCGGAGACCGCCGACGAACTCGTGGCCTCGGCGCTGACCCGCGGCGACGACGGCCTGGCGGGTGATCGGTCGGTCGTCGTCGTCACCCACCGGCTCGCCCCGCTCTGGCTGGCCGACGAGGTCGTCGTCCTGAACCATGGGCGCGTAGCGGCACGAGGGACGCATGCCCAGCTCCTTGCGCAGTACCAGCCCTATCGTCATGGGTTCGAGCACGAGACCGCAGACGCCACCGCTGTGGCCTGAGGGCTGGCTCATGACTGCACCGTCATGGGGACGGCCAGCACATCGGGCCGAGGCCTGCCCATGGCGGCCCGGTGAGCACGCTCGAGGCGTCGGACGACGTCGACACCCTGCACGGCGATCTGGCGCGGGGTGACACCGACGACGGGGATGCCGTACTCGGCGAAGACGCCGTCCGCGCAGACCGTCGCCTCCCAGTCGAGATCGCCCGCGTGAAACCGCCTCGAATGGACCTGGACGGCCAGCCCGACGTCGTCGAACCAGCCGTCCGGCGTGGGCAGGCGCAGGTCGCCGGCACGCAGCAACGGATTCAGCCACATCGGGGGCAAGAGCGAACTTCGCCCCACGAGCACTGCGAGGTCGGCCTCGGGGATCGACCACGCGCCACGCTCGGCCTCCCGCAACGCGCCGGCCAAGGCGGCCGAGCCGAGCCGCGGTCCCACGTGCAGCTCGTGACGGAGAGCGGCGATGGTCACGAGCCGTCGTTGTACGGCCTCGATGACGACCGCGCGTGCCCTCTCGCGGCTGACATCCCGGGCGGCATCGGCCACGGCCCGGGCCGGCGACGAGATCAGCAATGGATCACGGTTCCAGGCGGTCGCGTCCGGACGGCTGGTACGCCGGACGGTGACGAACGCCTGGCCCTTGATGCACCGAGAGGCCGGGATAGCCACACAGACCATCCGCGTGACGGCCGCCGCGCGCACGCCGTGCCACGCAGCGGCCGAGTGCGATGCGATCACAGCCCCCCGGCCGGCGAACAACATCGCGGCGACGAGACGCTGGTGATCGTCGAGCGGTGTTCTCGCGCCGCCCACCACGTGAGGCAGCACGACCCACCATTCGCGTTGTAGGCGAGCCCGCAGTTCGGACCGGGTCATGCCGAGCGCGACGAGCTGCGACGTGCTCGCCAGACCCGATTGCCGGCGGAAGAGCTCGACCACCCCAGACACCCCGCACCCCCTTGCGCTGATCACAGCGTCGCGCATCGGGAGGACCGGCGGTCAGAACGGGCCGCAGACCTGTGGACGACGTGACGTCGCCGCGACCGCTGTGGACAACCGCGGGGACAAGATCGCCCAGGACCGGCGTGAAGCCTGCGGTGAAGATCACGATGAAGAGGTTTCGCGCTCCAACGACCATTTCGCTTCACTGTGATCTTCACCGCAGGCTTCAGCTCGGGCGGTGTCGGCATCGAGCCGGAGCGGCCGGCGCAGACAGCGCGCACGGTCGAGGCGACCTCGACGATCGGGCGGTGTCCACGGTCGAGGTGACCTCGACGGCGGTTCGGGCCGACGCACCGAGGTCGATGACGCTCAGCCGGCCGAGCACACGGACGCGACGTCGGACGTGGCCGGGACCTCCTGGGCGCCGGATCCCGCCGACGGACCCGGCGATGGGCCCGATGCACCGGAGGGACCCGACGGACCCGGCGACGCACCCGCCGCACCCGACGCACCCGACGGAGCCGGCGACGGACCCGACGACCCCTGACCGGACGACCCCGGCACGGAGCGCGTCGACGCCCGGGCGGAGGCCCGGGGCAACGCCGGGGCCCCTGATCCGGCCGGTTTCGTCCCGGACGGCGCCGGCGGGAGAACGGTCCCGCTCGCCGCCTGCAACGTCCGGGCGACCTTCGCCCGCACGGCGGCCATGTCGGGATGTGCCGGATCGAGCAGCGGCGGCACGAACTGCACGCTGGTCAGCGGCTGGCCACGTGCCCCCGCGGCGAGACCCACGAACCGGCCGAGCTCGCCGGCGGGCAGGTCCGTGCTCACCACGTGGCTGCCGGCCGCCGCGATGTCCTCGAAGTTGGCCAGCACCTTGGCCGGGTCGAGCTGCTGCAGCATCGCGTTCATCACGCACCGCTGCCGTTGCATCCGGGCGTAGTCGTTGGCGCCGTGCCGGGATCGGGCGAACCAGAGGGCGTGGTAACCGTCGAGGTGCTGCGTGCCGGGCTCGATGTAGCCCTTCACCCGGGACGTGCCACCGCCGATCGGGACCGGCTGCTTGACCGTCACAGTGATCCCGCCCATGGCGTCGATCAACTGCCGGAAGCCCTGCAGGTCGATGAGCACGTAGTAGTTCACGGTCAGTCCGGTGACACCGGCGACGGCCTCCTTCATCGCCTCCGCTCCCGGGTCACGGGCCCCCGGGAACAGGTTCGCGTGACCGGCGCCCCAGGTGTAGATGGCGTTGAGGAGACAGGCGTCCCCGCAGGACCAGCCGCTCGGCAATGCCCGGGCGGCCGACGAGCCGGGTGCGAACGGAACGTCCTCGAGGTTTCGGGGCAGGCTGAACAGTACGGTGCGTCCGGTGGTGGCCTCGATGCTCGCCAGGGTGACGCTGTCGGGGCGCGTCCCGACGCGATCTGGCCCGGCGTCACCGCCGAGCAGGAGGACGGTGAATCGGCCGTCTACCGCGCCGGCGGCCGCGCCGCCATGGAAGACATCGTCGATCAGCGAGGCGCCGGCCCACGCCCGACGCGCCCCGCCCACGGCGACCGTCGCCACGAGGAGCACCGCGAGGGCGGTGCTCGCGGCGATCGCCGGTCGCACCCTGCGGGGCAGCGCGGCGGGCCGTCCGAGCCGCCAGGCATCGACGAGCAACGCGGCCTCGCCAAGACCTGCTACCAGGGCGAGCACGGCGACCAGGCGGAGCAGCGTGCTGTCCGCGAGGAATCCGAGCAGGGCCCCCAGGTCGATCGCAGCGGCCACGGCCAGAACCAGGACGACGGCGACGCAGCCCGCGACGACACCCAAGGCGATCTTGGCGACCCGCCTGCTGCCGGCGACCCAGTGCGCCGACCCCGGCAGCAGGAGGGTGAGCAGTAGCAGCGTGACCGCCCGGCGCACGAGCACGTCCGGGGGTGTGGGTGGCCTGCGCTCACCCTGGCGTGCCTGTTCGCGCCGAGCCGGCCGGACGGCGCCGGATGAGGGCGACTCCGACGGACCACGACCCCGCGGGACCGTGGCGGGCGTGGTCGTGGTCGGCGAGACCGTGGTCGGCGAGACCGTGGTCGGCGAGACCGTGGCGGGCGAGGTCGTGGTCGGCGAGACCGTGGTCGGCGAGACCGTGGCGGGCGAGGTCGTGGCGGGCGAGGTCGTGGTCGGCGAGGTCGTGGTCGGCGAGGTCGTGGTCGGCGGGGCCGTGGCCGGAGAGATCGGGCCCGGCGGCCACGGACCGGGCGAACTGGACGCCGGCGGCCTCGGCTCCGACTGCCGTGACGGCGGATGCCCGACGGGACGATCGTCGCGGCCGTCGGCGCCCTGCGTTCGGTGGCCGTGCGTCGACCCCGGGATCAGCACCACCCGTCCACCGATCACCTTCAGTGATGCCGGCTTGCCCGGGCGGGTCGACATCCGGGCAGTATCGCCGCTGGTGGCCGATCTGCCAGGGAGGCGCGGCGGTGGTTCGCCACCAGCTTCCGCAGGTTCGTCCGGGTCCGGCTCCGTCAGAGCACAGGGACCCGGGGTGCCGGGCTGAGCGGATCCGGATCGCCGGGGGTCGCCACGGGAGCGGGGCACCGCCCGCCGAACGCGGCGACCCAGTCCGGCCGGTACTCGAAGTGCCACGGCTCGCCTCGGTAGGCACGACACAGCCCGTACCGAGCACCGTGCGTGACCAGCCAGGCGGCTGTGGCCGGCGTCCCGAGGTCGACGGCGAGTCCACGCACGTGGGTCGACTCGCCGGGCGGCAGCACCCGGCGCCGGGCGGCGCGGTCCGACCCGTAGCGACGCACGGCCGCGTCGTACCACTGCTGCTGCTGCGCCCAGGACCGGTAGCCCGAGTTCACCACGAGCCGCAACCCGACGGCTCGCGCTGCCGTCCGCGCCCGGGCCAGGGCCGCGACGAGCTTGGGATGGAGCCGCGAGGCACTCGGCTCGGGGACGACCGTCTGGCTGGCGGCCGGCGCGAACCGGGAGTCCCCCTGGAACCGCAGCGTGAACTGCCGCAGGGGCCGATCCCGCAGGTCGTACTCGATCCGCCCGCGGGCCGACGTGGGCAGGGTCCGTACCCGCTGCCAACGTCCCGTGTCCGGTGTGCGTTGGTAGACGACGATCGGCCGGCTGGCCACCGGCACTCCGGTCGACAGGCGAGTCAGCAGCCCGACGACGGCGAGCGTGGTGCGGCCGCGGCGGACCGTCACGGTGAGCCGCAGGCGCGGCTTCGCCGCGGACGCCTGCGCCGCCGTGGGTGTGGCGGCACCGGCGGCGACCCGAGCGGGCGACCGGGACGGCGCCCGTGGAGCCGAGGCCGCCTGGGGCGCCGGCAGGGCGCCGACACCGATGATGGTGGCAACGGCGAGCGCACCGCCGCCGGCGAGCAGCCGCGATCGGCGCGGAACCGGCATGAGCCCTCCCCGAGGGTTCGAACCGGCCCATCCTGGCCCACGGCCGGCCGTTCCGCCCACCGGACGACGTCAGGGCGTGTCCCGGGGCTCCGTATCAGCGTGCGGTGCCCCCGGCGCGTGGAACTTGGCGAGCACCTCCTCGAGCCGGTCCAGCGCCAGCGCCAGATCCTCATCGGAGATCGTGAGCGGCGGCGCGAGGCGGACCGTGACGTCATGGGTCTCCTTGGCGAGCACCCCGCGCTGGGCGAGCGCGACGCACACCTCACGACCGGTCCCGATCACGGGGTCGACGTCGATGCCGGCCCACAGGCCGGCGCCGCGGACGGCGGTGAGCCCGCGCCCGATCATGCCGGTCAGTCGCTCGTGCATCCGGGCGCCCAGCACGCGCGACCGTTCCTGATACTCCCCGGTGCTTAACAGGCCGATGACGGCCCGACCGACCGCGCAGGCGAGCGGGTTGCCGCCGAAGGTGCTGCCGTGCGTGCCGGCGGTGAGGACGCCGAGGACGTCATGCGGGGCGACCACCGCCGAGACCGGCACGATGCCCGCGCCGAGTGCCTTGCCCAGGACGAGCGCATCAGGCCTGACGCCCTCGCGCTGCACGGCGAAGGTCGTACCCACGCGCCCGAGGCCGGCCTGGATCTCGTCGGCGACGAAGAGCGCGCCGTACTCGTCGCAGATTCGCCGGACGGCGGCGAGGTACCCCGGCGGGGGCACGACGACGCCGGCCTCGCCCTGGATGGGCTCGAGCAGGACGGCCACCGTGGTCTCGTCGACCGCGGCGGCCAGGGCCCCGGCGTCCCCGTAGGGCACCATCCGGAAGCCCGGGGTGTAGGGGCCGAAGCCGGCACGGGTGTCGGGGTCGCTGGAGAAGCTGATGATCGTGGTCGTCCGGCCGTGGAAGTTGTTCTCTGCGACCACGATCGTCGCCTCGCCGTCCGGAACGCCCTTGATCTCGTAGCCCCACTTGCGGCTCATCTTGATCGCCGTCTCGACCGCCTCGGCGCCCGTGTTCATCGGCAGCACGGTGTCCAGCCGCGGGTCCAGTGTCCCGGCGAGCCCCGCCAGCTCCGTGCAGAACGCCTCCAGCTGGTCGTGCAGGAAGGCGCGGCTGGTCAGCGTGACCCGGTCGAGCTGGCGTCGGGCGGCCTCGATGAGCACAGGATGGCCGTGCCCGAAGTTCAGCGCCGAGTACGCGGCGAGGCAGTCGAGGTACCGGCGGCCGTCGACGTCCGTGACCCAGCAGCCCTCCCCCTCGGCGATCACCACCGGCAGGGGGTGGTAGTTGGGCGCGATGTGCGTGGCGATGACCTCGGCGGAGACGTTCATACCCGAACGTTACGGCCGGGCCGCGTCCCGCGGCAGAGGCCTTCGGTCTCCCCGGCCGCGTCGGTCGCCGGGCTGCACGACCCGACGAGATCTCAGGCCAGCGCGGGCACGACCTGCTCGACGAACAGCCGGATCCCGCTGTCGTCGTACGCAGCCTCCTGGAAGTACGTGATCGCATAGGCCAAGCCCTCGCCCCGGAGCTGCTCCAGCCGCTCGACGATCTGTTCCGGGGTCCCGACGAGCGGCCCGTTGCGGTACTGCTCCAGGTTCGCCGCGAGCCGTTCGGGCGACAGGAACGGCCGGTAGTGCCCCTCGATACGGCGCAGCCGGTCGGCGACCTCCCCGGCGTCCCGGCCGATGACGACGTTGTAGTTGGCGGACCGCGTGATCTCGTCGACATCCCGGCCGATGTCCCGGCAGTGCTCGGCGAGCACCTGGGACTTGCGACGGAACCCCTCCGGCGTTCCGTCGAAGTTCGTGTACGCCGCATGCCGAGCAGCGATCCGCAACGTCTTCCTCTCACCACCGCCGGCGATCCACAACGGGATGCCACCCGGCTGCAACGGCGTGGGACGGCAGATCGCGCCCTCGACCTGGTAGTGCTCCCCCGCATAGGTCGCCACCCCGTCGGACCACGCCTGACGCATGATCTCGACACCCTCGGCGAGCATGGCGATCCGGTCTCCCGCGCTCGGGAAGCCGTAGCCGTATGCGCTCCACTCATGCTCGTACCATCCGGCGCCGATGCCCATCTCCACCCGCCCACCCGAGATGACGTCGACCGTCGCCGCCACCTTCGCCAGGTACATCGGGTTCCGGTAGCCCATGCACGTGCACATCTGCCCCAGGCGCACGCGCGAGGTCGCCGCCCCGAACGCCGCCATCAGGCTCCAGGCCTCGTGCGTGGCCTCCTGCGTCGGCACGGGCACCGTGTGGAAATGGTCGTAGACCCACACGGACTCGAAGCCCGAGGCCTCGGCGAGCCGGGCCACCCCGAGCATCGCGTCCCAGTGCTTGGCGGAGTCGATCCCGACCAGGTCCAACCGCCATCCCTGCGGCATGAACAGTCCGAAGCGCATGACCTCGAGCCTATGCCGGGGGCACAGGCGGCGCCGGGCGGGTGAGGTTCGCCGCACCCCGACTTTCCCACACCCGCCTGACGCCGCTCACCCCGTCGATACCCTCGGCGTCATGCGCATCACCGTCCTCGGCTGCGGCTATCTGGGCGCCGTGCACGCCCCGTGCATGGCGGACCTCGGGCACGACGTCACCGGTGTCGACGTCGACGAGGTCAAGGTGAAGGAGCTGTCCGGGGCACGGGCCCCGTTCTACGAGCCGGGCCTGCCGGAACTGCTCGAGCAGGCGATGGCGTCCGGGCGGCTCCGGTTCACCACGGACATCGCGGACCGCCCCCGGCCTCCCGGCCACGATGGGCCGACGGTGTACTTCGTCTGCGTCGGGACGCCGCAGACGAAGGGTGAGTTCGCCGCCGACACCTCCTACGTGGACCGGGCCGTCGAGGGCCTGCTCCCCCACCTTCGCCCGGGCGACCTCGTCGTCGGCAAGTCGACCGTCCCGGTCGGCACGGCGGCCCGCCTCGCGCAGACGCTGGCCGACCAGGCCCCGGGCGTCCTGCTCGCCTGGAACCCCGAGTTCCTCCGCGAGGGACACGCGGTCGAGGACACCCAGCACCCCGACCGGCTCGTCTTCGGCCTGCCCCGGGACCCGGACGCCGCCGGCACCGCCCGATCGCTGCTCGAGCAGGTGTACGCCCGGCCGGTCGCCGAGGGCCGCCCGGTCATCGCCACCGACTACGCGACGGCCGAGCTGGTCAAGACCGCCGCCAACGCCTTCCTGGCGACCAAGATCTCCTTCATCAACGCGATGGCGGAGGTCTGTGAGGCGGCCGGGGCCGACGTCGTCCAGCTCGCCGACGCCATCGGCCACGACGACCGGATCGGCCGCAAGTTCCTCGGCGCGGGCCTCGGGTTCGGTGGCGGTTGCCTGCCCAAGGACATCCGTGCGTTCATGGCACGGGCCGGTGAGCTGGGGGCGGACCAGGCGCTGACCTTCCTGCGCGAGGTGGACGCGATCAACATGCGGCGCCGGATCCGGATGGTCGAGCTGGCCCGGGCGGAGCTGGGCGGGTCGTTCCTGGGCACGAAGGTCGCGGTGCTGGGTGCGGCGTTCAAGCCGGAGAGTGACGACATCCGGGACTCGCCCGCCCTCAACGTGGCCGCGCAGATCCGGCTGCAGGGCGCGGACGTCGTCGTCACCGACCCCGCCGCGATCGAGAACGCCCGCCGGCTCTGGCCCGAGCTCCAGTACGCCACCTCGGCCGAGGAGGCCTGCGCGAAGGCCGACGCCGTGCTCGTCCTGACCGAGTGGGCGGAGTACACGGCGCTCGACCCGGTGAGGCTGGGCGCCGTCGTGCGCCGGCGGCACGTCCTGGACGGCCGCAACGCCCTGGACGCGGGGCGCTGGAAGGCCGCCGGATGGACCTACCGCGCGCTCGGCCGTCCCCGGGCCTGACCGCGGACGCGGCATCCACGCGCATCGACGGGGAGGCGAGCCATGAACGGGTGCGCGATCGCGCGTCCGCCCCGGGACGCGGGCGACGGGCTTCAGGCGCGCGCGGCGCGGTCGACGTCCAGGTCATCGTGCTCCTGCCGGGCCCGCTCCCAGGCGCGCCAGGCGCTGGCGACCATGTCGTCGACGTCGTGCCGCATCCGCCAGTCGAGGTCACGGGCGGCGAGCTCGCCGGAGGCGACGATCCGGGCGGGGTCGCCGGGCCGGCGCGGTGCGAGCTCGGGGGTGAAGTCGATGCCCGTGACGCGGCGGACGGCGTCCATGATCTGCAGCACTGACAGGCCCTCGCCGCTGCCGAGGTTGTAGACGGGCTCGAGCGGCTCTCCCCTGTCCAGCCGGTCGGCCGCGGCGACGTGGGCGAGCGCGGTGTCCTGGACGTGCACGTAGTCCCGCACCGCCGAGCCGTCCGGCGTCGGGTAGTCGGTGCCGAAGACCTTCGGCCGGCTCCCCTCGGTGAGTGCCTTGATGACGAGCGGGAAGAGGTTGTAAGGGCTGGAGTCGTAGAGATCCTCGTGGCCGGAGCCGACCACGTTGAAGTACCGCAGCGACGTGTGGGCCAGCGGGGTCACCCGGGCCACGTCGCGGATCAGCCACTCACCGATCAGCTTGGTCTCGCCGTAGGGCGACTCCGGGCGGGTGGGCGTCCGCTCCGTCACGAGGTCGACGTCCGGGGTCCCGTACGTGGCGGCGCTGGAGGAGAAGACGAGGTTCCGGACGCCGAGCTCCGTCATGCGGCGCAGCAGGACCTGCATGCCCGTCACGTTGTCGTCATAGGTGTGCAACGGCCGCTGGACGGACACCCCCGCGTACTTGAACGCCGCCAGGTGGACGACGCCGGTGACGCCCGCTCCGCCGCCGCCGGCGCGCCAGGTGAGGGCCTTCCCGACGGCGGCCGGGTCGGCCACGGAGCCCACGACCAAGGGGACGTCGACGGCGAACTCGCGGTGGCCGCTGGACAGGTCGTCGAGGACGACGACGTCCCGCCCCGACTCGAGGAGACAGCGGACGACGTGCGAGCCGATGTAGCCGGCGCCGCCGGTGACGAGCCAGGTCATACCGGGAGCCTACTGCCGCCCGGATCCTGGCCAGTGGATCGTCGGCGCCGGCGTGCACACTGGTCGGCATGGAGACGACGGCCCGTAGGGAGCACAGGCACCGCAACGACCCTGAGGTCGTGCGCCGGCTGCTGAGCACACCGGGGCGCTGGGCGGTCGTGGGCCTGTCGTCGAACCAGCGGCGCGTCGCCCACAGCATCGCCTCGTACCTGCAGGGTCTGGGGATGACCATCGTTCCGGTGCACCCCAAGGCGCAGACGGTGCACGGGGAGCAGGGGTATCCGAACCTGTCGGCGGTGCCCGGCCCTATCGACGTCGTCGACTGCTTCGTGCGTAGCGAGCTCGTAGGGGCCGTCGTGGACGAAGCGATCGTGGTCGGCGCGAAGGCCGTCTGGCTCCAGCTCGGGGTCATCGACGAGGAGGCGGCGGCGCGGGCGACCGCCGCAGGTCTCGACGTCGTCATGGACACCTGCCCGGCCATCGAGGCTCCGCGGCTGGGCCTGGGGTAACCGCATGGCGACCCGGCCAGGGGCCGGCGATCAACGGGACGAGGAGCCCGGGCGGCTCTACCGGGCCCGGCCGCGGCTGTTCCGTCGCAACCAGCCGCTGACCGGCCCGCCGTTCCTCACCGCACCCGGGTCCGACCGGGCCGCCGCCGGGTACGCGGGCGGCTCCTCGGGTCGCGGTCAGGTCGGGAGCCCAGGTTCCGGCGGCCGCGGCGTGTCCCGTGCCGCCGGGGCCGCGCCAGGAGGGGCCGCGGCGCCGGCAGGGACGGCTGCGCCAGCAGGGACCGCTGCGCCGCCGGCACCCCGGTCGCCCGGCCGGCCCGCCCCCGCTCGCGAGCCCGGCCACGATCGGCCGGCCGAATACGGGGCGGGCGCCGGGCCCCGGCGGGTCCGCTGGTGGTGGATCGCGCTGCCGTTGGCCCTGCTGCTGATCGGCTACCCGCTGGCGTTGTTCGCGGTCACCTGGACGAGCCTGCACCGCGTCGACGCCCTCCCGGCCGGCGGCCCGGCCGCCACACCCGGGACGACCTACCTCGTCGTGGGCAGCGACTCCCGGACCGATCTCACCCCCGCCGAACGGCGCCAGCTGCACACCGGGCAGGCGGCCGGCGAGCGCACCGACACGATCATGCTGCTGCACGTCCCGTCCGGCAGCGGCCCGACGGTGCTCGTCAGCGTGCCGCGTGACTCCTACGTGCCCATCCCGGGCCACGGCAAGAACAAGATCAACGCAGCCTTCGCGATCGGTGGCCGGCAGCTGCTCGTGCAGACCGTCGAGCAGGCGACCGGGCTGCGCGTCGACTCCTACGTGGAGACCGGGCTCGGCGGGTACGCCCGGCTCGTCGACGGGATCGGCGGGATCGACGTCTGCGTGAAGCGCCCGTTGAAGGACGCGAAGGCGCACATCGACGTCAAGGCCGGATGCCAGACCTTCGACGGCGCGACCGCGCTCGGGTACGCCCGCGCCCGGTATGCCGACCCCCTCGGCGACCTCGGCCGGGTACAGCGGCAGCGGCAGGTGCTGGCGGCCATCGCGAGCAAGGCCTTCTCGCCGGCCGTCCTGCTCGTGCCGTGGCGGGCGTTCCCCGCCGCGTCGTCGGGCGGCGGGGCCCTCACGGTCGACTCCGGGATGTCGCCGCTGGGCCTGCTGTCGTTCGTGCAGGCCATGCGCGCCGTCGCCGGCGGGGGTGGGCTCTCGCTCACGGTGCCGGTCGCCCGCACCGACCTGCCGACGCCGAACGCCGGCGTGGCCGTGCAGTGGAACACGACCGAGGCCGATCAGCTCTTCGCGGCCCTGCGCAGGGACGACACGAACGCCGTCCGGTCACTGGTGGCCGGTCAGCAGGCCGCCGGCGGCTGATCCCACCTCACTCGAGGCGGGTCACGTACGGGAGGATCAGCGGACCGTGAAGCCCAGGCCGGCGCCGCTGTGCCGAGCGCGCAGCCGTTCGCCCTTGACCTGCGCCTCGTCCCGCAGCCGTCCGGCGAACTCGACCAGCGCCGTCCGGAGCCGGGCCGCCTCCTCGCCCTCGCCGGCGGCGAGGATCCGCACCGCGAGCAGCCCGGCGTTCCGCGCCCCGCCGACGGCCACCGTGGCCACCGGCACGCCGGCGGGCATCTGCGCGATGGACAGCAGCGAGTCCAGCCCGTCGAACGTCGCCAGGGGCACGGGGACGCCGATGACCGGCAGCGGCGTCACCGATGCCAGCATCCCGGGCAGGTGGGCCGCGCCGCCCGCCCCCGCGATGATCACCCTGAGGCCACGCTCGGCGGCGCGAGACCCGTACGCCAGCATCTCGTGCGGCATCCGGTGGGCCGAGACCACGTCCACCTCATGGGGCACGTCGAACTCCGCCAGCGCCTTCGACGCCGCCTCCATGACCGGCCAGTCCGAGTCCGATCCCATGACGACGCCGACCACGAGCGGCCGTCCCGTGCCGTTGCCCGACATCCGCGCCCTCCCGTGCCACCACGATCTGTACCGGGCCACGGTCTCCCAGCCGGCCGGGGCGGCGGAAGGGGTTACGCCGAGGGCGCAGCGGGGTTCGCTGGTCGCGCTACCCGTCGATGGTGCCGGTGATGAAGTCGGCGGCGTGCCGGGCCCGGGTCAGGCACGCCTCGAGGTCGTCGCCGACGACGGTGACGTGGCCGACCTTCCGCCCCGGGCGCACGGTCTTGCCGTAGAGGTGCACCTTGACCCCCGGGTCGCGGGCCATCACGTGCAGGTAGGAGCGGTAGAGGTCCGGATGGGATCCGCCGAGCACGTTGACCATCACGGACCACGGGGCCCGGACCGTCGGATCGCCGAGCGGCAGGTCGAGGACGGCCCGCAGGTGTTGCTCGAACTGCGAGGTCACCGCCCCCTCGATGGTCCAGTGGCCCGAGTTGTGCGGGCGCATCGCGAGCTCGTTGACGAGCACCCGGCCGTCCGCGGTCTCGAAGATCTCGACGGCCAGGACGCCGACCACCCCGAGCTCGCCGGCGATCCGCAACGCGATCTCGGTGGCCTCGACCGCGAGGTCGGCGGCGAGGCCGGGCGCGGGCGCCACGACCTCCCGGCAGACGCCGCCCACCTGGACGGTCTGGACGAGCGGCCAGGCCGCCGCCTGGCCGCTGGGGCTGCGGGCGACGAGCGCGGCGAGCTCGCGCCGGAACGCCACGTGCTCCTCGGCGACCAACCCCGGGCCGCGAACCGACCCCCCCTCCTCGGCGGCCAGGCGGCCCAGCCAGCCGTCGGCGTCCGCGAGCTCGCGCACCACGAGGACGCCCTTGCCGTCATAGCCGCCACGCGGCGATTTCAGGACCAACGGCAGGCCGACGTCCGCGGCGAAGCCGGCGAGCTCCGCCGCGTCGTGGACGACCCGCCATCGCGGCACGGGCACGCCGAGCCCGGTGAGCCGGGCTCGCATCCTCGCCTTGTCCTGGGCGTGCACCAAGGCCCGCGGGCCGGGGCGGACGACGACGCCGTCCTCCTCGAGAGCGTGCAGGAGCGGCGTCGGGACGTGCTCGTGGTCGAAGGTCAGCACGTCACAGCCGGCGGCGAAGGCACCCACCGCGAACGGGTCGCGGGCGTCGCCCACCGGCGCGTCGGGCACGACCTGGGCCGCGCTGGCATCCTTGGACTCGGCGAGCACTCGTAGGCGCACGCCCAGGGCGATGGCCGCCGGCTGGGTCATCCGGGCCAGCTGGCCTCCGCCGACCATCCCCACGACGGGGAATCCGCCGGCACCTCGGGCGTCCGGACGGTGCCCGGGCGGCGCTCCAGGGGACTGCACGTCAGTGGGCCTCCTCCCCTGCCCTCGCGCGCGTGGTCGCGGGCGGATCCGCCGTCGCAGCCTATCCAGGGCACCCGGCCGGGGGAGACGTCACGGTACGGGTGCGTGCCATGCTTCGGGGGGCACTCCTCGGACGGAGAGTGAGCACCCGGGCCCTCGACAGGTGGAGGACGACCACGTGACGTCGACCGACGGCTTGAGCAGGAGCTCCGGACCCCTGTCGGACGCGGACACGGCTCCGGCGGAGCAGGTGGACGCCCCGCGGGATCGGGTCCTCCGGGAGGTCGGCGGCTCGGGCTCGGGCGGGCGTGTCCGGTCGCTCGCGGCGCGGATGCTCTCCTCGCCGGCCTCGGCCGCCGTCACCGTCTGGTTGGTCGGGGTTCCGCTGGCCGTGCTGACGGTCCACGTCCTCGACATGAACCCGCTGACGTCGCGCGGCGCGCTCCTGCCGATGGCCGTCGGCCTGCTCCTGGTCGTGGTGCTGGCCCTCGCCGCCCTCCGGGTGCGTGCACCGGTCCTCGCCGGGACAGCCGCCGGGGCGGCCGCCGTCTGGGTCGAACTCTGCCTCACGTCGGCCTACCACGGGACCCCGTTCGGGGACTCCGGGCTGCGCGGGGACGCGGCCCGGTTCACGGCCATGGTGACGCGCTTCACGGTCACGCTGCGACCGGTGGACGCCTTCGTCCCTTCCGTTCCCACCGAGTACCCGCCGCTGTTCCCCTGGCTGATCGCGCGGGTGGCCAACCTGACGCACAAGCCGGGCTGGGCGCTGGTGGGTGACGCGCAGGCGCTGCTCATGTCCCTGACCGTCCTCGTCGGCTTCCTGCTCTGGCAGCGCCTCGTCCCGGCGTGGCCGGCACTGATGGTCGCGCTCGCCGCGCCACTCGCCTTCAGTCAGCCGCGCAAGGTCTACGAGATCTTCACGATGGCGATCGTCGTGCCGTGCGCACTCGCGGCGCTGAGCCGGTTCCGGCGTCCGGGCGGCCTGCACTGGCTGCCCGCCGGACTGGCCCTCGGGGTGATCCTCCAGGTCTACCAGGGGTACCTGCTGTTCACGGCCGCCGGCCTCGCCGCGCTCGCCGTGCTGGGCTGGCGCGACGCGAACCGGCGGGGGGCAGGCCGCGCCTACCTGCTCCACCTCGCCGGCATCGTCGTGACGGCGCTGGTCGTGGCGGCGTGGTACCTGGTGCCGTTCGTGCACGCCCTGCTCACCATCGGCGGACCCAGGGTGAACGACCTCTACGTTGCCGGGGAGATCACCAGCGACCCCTTCGCCGTCGACCGCCTGATCGACGGACCGCTGGCCCCCCTGATGATCGCCGGGCTGATCGGGCTGATCGCCCTGCGTCGGCGGCGCTGGTGGGCGACCCCGCTGCTCCTGCTGCTGGGGGGCGCGTACCTCTACCGGATGGTGTACCTGCTCGTCTTCGTGATGACGGGTCATACCGGGTACCTGGACTACACCGGTCGCATCATCTCCATGATCCTTATCGTGGGCGGCGTCCTCACCCTGTGGACCGTCGCCCCGATCATCGCCGACCGGCTGCCCCGCCGGCCGCCGGCAGGGATCGGCGCGGCCTCGGCCGCGGTCTTCTCGGTCACCGCCATGTTCACCGTCTGGCAGGTGTGGACCCCCTCCCCGATCGGCGCGTCCGACCAGGCTGCCCACCCCACCCCGGGTGGGCCGAACCTCGCGACCTACGCGCATGCCGAGCCGCTGCCGAACGGGAAGCTGCCCAGATTCCACCCCACGAACGCGACCGTCCCGTGGTTCCCCACGACGTCGATCCAGGCCGCGGTCGAGCGACGGCTGGGGACGGGCGCACAGCCGCTGACGGTGTCGTCGAACGAGAAGCTGTTCGCGTTCCTGCCCTGGCCGGCGTACGTCGCGGTCGAGCGGCAGGCGTCGAACACGTTCACCCACTGGGACGACCGGGTGGCGGAGCTTCGCGCCCTCTCCCGTCTGTCCGACCCCGTCGCCTTCGCCGGCGCCTCCCGGGCGACCCGGTTCGGCGCCATCGACGTCTTCGTCCTCACCGCGCACCCGAGCTACTGGGGATGGGGTCCGCTGAAGTTCACCCCCCGTCTGTTCGACCCCGCGTACTGGTGGGTGGAGCAACTGCCGAACAACACGGTCGTGGCGATCCGCCGCTAGGAGACCGAATCCGACGCTTCCTACAGCTCGCCGATCCGGGTCAGGCTCAGGGTGAACGAGAGCAGCACGGATTGAGCGCCCAGCAGGATCAGGACCATGCCCACGATGGGCAGTCTCATGGTGGCCGCGGGATCCAGCCGCCCGAAGGACGCCTCGCCCCACCCGACCAAGGCGGCGACGAAGCACGAGACCCCGCCGAGCGTCAGCAGGCCCCCGAAGGGAGCCCCCCACGCCAGCATGAACCGCTCCACGGCCCGGGCGAACGGTGCCGGCGGCGGCAGCAGGCCGAGCGCCGAGGCGTAGGCCCGGCAGAGCACGGCCAACCCGCCCAGCTGAACGGCCACGATGGTCGCCGTGGCCGCGACGAGCATGGTGTGGATCCCGAACGCGACGCCACCGACACGGTGTCCTCCGGGCAGCAGCCAGAGGAGCCCGAACACCCCGAGGGCTCCGAGCACCACGGCCGGGTACCAGAGCAACCAGCGCGGGCTGAAGGCGAGCAGGAAGCGCAGATGACGCCACCCGTCGCGCCACGTGCGCAGGTGAGGGCGCCGGGACCGCCCATCGGGACGCAGAGTGGTCGGGACCTCTCGAATCGTGTAGCGCTGCAGCGAGGCGCGGACCACCATCTCGCTCGCGAGCTCCATCCCGGTCGTCCGGAGCCCGAGCGCGAGGACCCGGTCCCGGCGGAAACCCCGCATCCCGCAGTGGAAGTCCCTGACCGGGATCCCATAGAACAGCCGGCCCAGCATGGACAGGACCGGGTTCCCGAGGTACCGGTGCAGGGCGGGCATGGCGCCGGGTGCGATGCCGCCGGCGAACCTGTTGCCCATGACCAGGTCCGCGCCCCCCCGAAGCGCTTCCAGGAAGGGTCCGAGGTCGTCGAGCGCGTAGCTGTCGTCGGCGTCCGCCATGATCACGTATCTGCCGTGGGCGGCCTGGAAGCCGTGGTTGAGGGCCGCACCGTAGCCACGGATCGGCACGTCGACGACGCGCGCCCCCTCGGCCCGGGCAATGGCCTGCGAACCGTCGGTGGACCCGTTGTCCGCCACGAGGACCTCTCCGGTGACCCCGAGCGACGTCAGCGACGCCCTGGCCTTCCGGATGCACGCGGCCAGCGTCTCCGCCTCGTTCAGGCAGGGCAGCACCACGGTGAGCTCCACCGGCGCGGCAGGCTCGGCGTCGGCCAGCACCTCGGTGGGCTGCAACGTTTCGGTCACGGACCGAACATTACCGAGATCGCGGGTCACCAGCCCCGAAGGGGACGATACCGACCGCGAAGACCGACTGCCCGAAAGGCGGCCGTACGCGGTTCTCCACGGCCCGGGCGGCGGGGACGACGACCGAGTCCCAGATGCGCAGCAGGGGACCCTCCCCTGGGGTCATCCCCAGCAGGCGCATCCCGACGAACCAGGCGGGCAGGCCGGGGGCGTTCACATAGTGCACCCGGTCGAGTTCGAGGTCGGCGGCCCGGTAGGCCTCGGCCAGGCTGCGCCTGGTGTAGCGGCGGACATGGCCCACGGTGCGGTCGAACCTGCCCATCGCGAACGGGAAGGCCGGCACCAGCATGACCACCCGGCCGCCGGGCCGGACCAGCCGGTGAGCCGCGCGCAACGCCTGCACGTGGTCGGGGATGTGCTCCAGCACGTTGAACGCCACGTAGGACGAGTGCAGCGGTCCGTCCGGAGCCGCCGCCGGGTCGAGGACGTCCAGGTCGAGCACCTGCACGCGCGGATCTCCGCGGAAGGATCGGCGCAGCACCTGCAGCCGGTCGTCGTCGCGCTCGATCAGAGTGATCTTCGGCACACCGGCGGCCAGCCAACGCCGGGCGTAGTCGCCGAGACCGCTGCCCAGCTCCACCGGATGGTCGCCGAGCCACGGCAGAGCCAGCGACGTCAGCCAGTCGTGGTAGCGGACGGCGGACGCCACGGACTCCAGGGACCTGGACTGGACTCCGCTGTCGCCCAGGACCGGCGAGGATTCGGAATGTGCCCGATCGGTCACCGGGCGATGATAGACCACCGGCCGAGAGGGCCCCGCCCTCTGCTCCCGGTGGCGGAGGTGCCCAGGCCTGCCCGCGCGGACACACCGCACGGAGCGGCTCCGACACGCCGCCGCGGCCGGGCACGGCCGGCGGCGAGCCCGACATGACGCGCAAGCCGCCGACCGGACCCGGTAGCCTCGATGGCTGGTGCCTCGAGGTGCCCGGGAGCAGGACGAGGAGCGAAGGCAGGTGTTCGGGTGAGCGGCATCACCGCCGCGGTCTCGAGGTTGCGCGGGACGCTGGACGTCGTCTATCGGGAGATGCTCAAGTTCGGCGCCGTCGGGGCCTTCGCCTTCGTCGTCGACGTGGGCCTGTTCAACCTCCTGACCACCGACCTCTGGTTCGGCAGCGGCAGCCCCCCGCTCGACGGGCACGAGAAGATCGCGAAACTGATCTCGTCGAGCACCGCCGTCGTGGTGGCCTGGCTGGGAAACCGCTACTGGTCCTTCCGGCATCGCCGGCAGGCCTCGCGCGGCCGCGAATTCCTGCTGTTCGTGCTGATGAACGTCGTGGCCACCGTGATCGCCGTGGCGTGTCTTGCGATCTCGCACGACGTCATGGGGTTCACCTCCACCCTGGCCGACAACCTCTCGGGCAACGTCATCGGCGTCGCGCTCGGGACGCTCTTCAGGTTCTGGGCCTACCGCACGTTCGTCTTCACCGAGTTCATCGACGCCGAAGGGCGCGACCGAGCCGACGATCAGCAGGCGGAGCCGCTCGAGTCGGGCAGCGCGGCGGCGCCGCGCCCCGTCCCGCTGGAGTCCCGCAGCCCGGAACCCGGGACGACGCCGGACCGCCGGCCGCTCACGATCTACCAGCCGGAGCCGGAGCGGCGCGCGGCCGGCTGAGGGTGGCGCTCAGGGCCGGCCCGGCCAGCGCGGCTCGCGCTTCTCGGTGAAGGCCCGCACCCCTTCGGCCCGGTCCGCGGAGAACGCGGTGGCCCGCCAGGCGGCGTCCTCGATCTCGAGCGCGGCGGCCAGATCCACCCCGGCGCCCAGCCGGATGGCCTGCTTGGCGTTCCGGACACCGACCGGCGAGTTGCGAGCGATCGTCGAGGCGATGGCGTGCGCGGCCACGAGGGCTTCGCCCGCGGGCACGACCCGGTCCACGACGCCGAGCTGCCCGGCCTCCTGAGCGGTCAGGCGCCGCGCCGTGTAGATCAGCTCAGCGGCCCGGGCGGGCCCGATGCGGCGGGGCAGCAGCTGGGTGCCGCCGAGGCCGGGGACGACGCCCACCGAGACCTCGGGCAACCCGGCAACGGCGCTCTCGTCGGCGACGACGATGTCGCTCAGCAGGGCGAGCTCCAGGCCACCGCCGAGTGCGTAGCCGGCGACGGCGGCCACGACCGGGACCGGCACGGCCAGGAGCGCCCTCGCCATCCGCCGGTAGACGACGCGCTGGGTCCGCAGCTGCCCGTCGGTGGCATCATTGCGCTCCTTGAGGTCGGCCCCCACGCAGAACGCCCGGGCACTGCTCGACGACAGCACGACCGCGCGCAGGTCGTCCTCGCCGGCCAGCTCGGTGAACACGTCGCCCAGCTCGCGCGCGAACGCGGTGGAGATCGCGTTCAGGGCGTCAGGGCGGTCGAGGACGACGTCCGCGATCACGCCGCCCGAGCCGGGCTCCGACCGCTCGAGCCGCACCAGACGCGCCGCAGACCCGGTCATGCCGCTGACCCTAGACCCCCACCTGCCTTATGATCACGCCCCACCCTTGTTCGTGATCATGCAATCCTCGCTGATCATGCAATCCATGTCGATCATGTAACGGTCTGGTACAGATCGACGCGGAGTTCATGATCACGGAAGGGCGCGGGCGGGTCAGTCGACGTCGATGGGCCGGCGCTGCCGTCCGCCGCGCGCGACGAGCAGCAGGCGCATGGTGCCGAAGCCACGCACCTGGCGCCGGCGCTGCGACACGAGCACGAGACCGGGCACGTGCTGCAACAAGGCGCCCGTTCCCGGGTCGGTCACGACCGTGCCCGGCCGGGCGAGCGCGGTGAGCCGGCTCGCGAGGTTGACCGTGGGGCCGTAGACATCGCCGAGGCTGCGCAACACCTCGCCGTGGGCGAAGCCCACCCGGACGTCGGGCACGACGTCGTCGACGGCCATCCGCTCCGCGAGAGAGAGCGCGATCAGTGCGCCTGGACGCGGGTCGTCGGCGGTGAACAGCACCTCGTCGCCGACGGTCTTGACGACGCGCCCGCCCCCGGCGGTGACGACGTCCGCCGCCAGCCCCTCGAACCGCTGCACCAGGATGCCGAGCTGCTGCTGCTCCAAGTGCTGCGACAACCGGGTGTACGAGACGAGATCGGCGAAGCCCACGGTGAGCGGCGCCCCGGCGGCGAGATCGCCCGCGCCGGCGACGTCCGCCAGCCAGGACGCGGCGGCCGCGAGGTGACGCCGCCAGGCGAAGACGAGGAGTGCCTCGAGATCCTCGGTGAGGTCGGCGATGCGCGCCAGGGCGTCCTGCGGACGGGGCGTGCCCGCCGCCCCGAGCTGCTCCAGCAGCGCCTCGGTCTGCCAACTCACCAGCCGGTCGGCGGTCTGCCCGAGCGCCCGGGCGAGCGTCACGGCGGTGGGCTCGTCGAGGAGCCCGGAGCGGATCAGTCCCGCGACCCGGGCCAGTGCCGTGACGTCGGCGTCCGTGAAGGCGACGTCGCCGTCCGCGGCGGTCGGGAACCCCAGCGCCCGCCAGAGCTTGCGGGCGGTCACCTGCGACACGCCCGCCTGCACGGCCACCTGACGCCGACGCCAGCGGCGCGGGCCACCGAGCAGGCGTCGTTCGAGCTCGTCCGGGCGGGTCGGCCGATCCGGGTCTGGGGTCGGGTCGGGCGGGGTCGGGTCGGGCGGGGTCGGGTCGGGCGTGGTCACGGCCGACCGGGGAAGCGCAGGATGCGTGCTCCCTCCCCCGCGGGTCCGGGTCCGGGGCCGGCGTCCGGGTCGGCGTCGCGGCGGGCGGGACGGTCGTCCTCGACCGGCGAGTCCGGCCGCGACGCCTTGCGGACCTCCGTCTGCAGCGCCTTCAGCCTGCGGGTGGTCTCCCGGGCCCGACGCCGGGCCTCCCGTCGGCTCGGGCCGCCTGTTCCGGGCTCGTCGTCGTCCCACTCGGCCCGGGCCGCGCCGTCCCAGCCGTCGTCGTCCGAGCCGTCGTCGTCCCAGCCCTCGCCCCACCCGTCGCCCCAGCCGTCGGCCGACCCGTCGCCCCAGCCGTCGGCCGACCCGTCGCCCGAGCGGCCACGACCGGAGGCGCCGCCGAAGCCGGGGGGAGAGCCGTCGCCCGGCCCGTCGTCACCGAGCCCGTCGTCACCGAGCCCGTCGTCACCCGCGACATCGTGGCCCCAGCCGTCCGCCTGCCAGCGTTCCTCATGGATCCGAAGGCGCTCGGCGATGTCGTCGGCGACGACGAGCAGGCTGCGACGCACCCGGTGGACCGCGGGAACGGCGCCGACCTCGAGCTCGGCGCCGCCGTCGGTCGTCACCGTCAGGGTGCCGCAACCCAGCAGCCGCTCCCCGAGCCGCTGCGCCACCACCACGTCGGTCACCGCACGCAGCGGCAGGTCGTGGCCCGAGCGGCGCACGACGCCCTGCCGCTCGACGACGCGCTCGTCGGTGAGCACGTAGAGCGTGTTCCACCACAGCAGGAAGGGGAGGACGACCCACCGCAGCGCCACCACCAGGGCCACGCCCGCCACCACGGCCCGGGTCGGGAGCCGCGCCGGGCCGACAGGGACGGCGGCGACTGCGACGGCCGCCGTGGGCGCGAGCAGGAGCAGGACGACGGCCGGACGGATCAGCCGAAGGGCGTGGGGGCGCAGGACCACGAGCGGTCGCTCGCCCTCGGCGAGGACCTTGGCGGGCAACCCCATGTCCCGATGATGCCGCCTCGCCGCCGTTCGACGGCATTGCCGCGCCCCGACGCGGGCACATGAAGGGTGCCGCTGAGGGCGCCGGCCGGTGTGGCTGTCGCTCAGGCCGCCGGCCGGACGTGGACGACGTCCCCTGCCGCCAGCGCCAGCCGTGCCCCGGACGCGTCGACCACGACGAGCCGCCCCGCGTCGTCGACGTCTTCGGCGCGTCCGCGGACGGGGTCCCGCCCGGGCAGCCGGACCTCCACGTCGAGGCCGAGGGTGAGGCAGGCCTCCCGGTACGCCGCGCCGATCCCGCTGCCCCGCGGCTCGCCGCCGGCGTCCGCCCACCGGCGGTAACGGACGTCGACGGCGCGCAGGCACGCGCGCAGGATCGTGTCCCGATCGAGGGTCGCCGCGCCGGCCAGTCGCAGCGAGGTGGCGTCCGGCACCGGCAGCTCCAC
>DATKNA010000260.1:0-7535 GCA_035541595.1 Kineosporiaceae bacterium
GGTCCGGGTCGAGCCCCAGGCTCTCCTCCTCGATGTCCACGAACCGCGGCGTCGCCCCCTCGTAGAGGATGCAGTTCGCGGACGCGACGAAGCTGAACGGGGTGGTGATCACCTCGGCGCCCGGCCCGATCCCGAGGGCCCGCACCCCCATGTGGAGTCCCGCCGTCCCGCTCGAGCAGGCGATCCCGTGGGTGCGTCCCGAGACCGCGCCCATGGCCGCCTCGAACTGCTGGGCGAAGGGGCCGAGGGCGAGGACGTCGCTCCGAAGGACCTGCAGGACGAGCTCAACCTCGCGCTCCCCGATGTCCGGCCGGGCGAGGTGGATCGGGGCAGGCGGTCGGTGGCTGGCGGGCGACATTGGGCTCCCCCGCGTGGTGCCGCGTGGTGCGGCGTCCATGACGATCGGTATAGGGCAAGCACCGTACCACGAGTGGCCGCGCAACCGGGTTGGTCAGAAAAGGGTAGTTGTCATCAGCCGAAAGCCTTAGTACGGGGGTGAAGCGGGTGCAGGTACGAAGGCGCGTCTTCTCCCGGACGCTCGCACTGCCTACGATCCGCAGGCGTCCTGGGACGGTTCGGCTGCACCGAATTGATGGTCGGGCCTCCCCCGAACAGAGCACACCCGCCGCGAGGCGGGGCCGCAAAGCCGCGGGGCTCATCGAGCCAGCCGGGCTGCCGAAGGGAGCGCCCTATCGATGCTGTCGCAGCAACTTCGCGCTGACGCGCACGGCGAACCGACCGATCAGGTCCGCGCACGCAGGGCCCCCCAGTGGGCGTTCGTCGTCGCCGCCGTCGCCAGCCTGTCGGTGATCTTCGTCGCCTTTCCGATGCCCGCCGGCGCTGTGGGAGCCGACGTACCCCGGCCTGTCGCCTCGACGACGGCATCAACCGGGTTGTGGAACTTGGTCGTGGCGACCCGCCGTACGGTCAGGCTCCAGGGACAGTGGACCACCGTGAGCGACGCTCGGCTTGTCGGTCGGAGCGCCCTCGCCTCCAGGTCCCCTGGCGCGACGCTCCGCTTCTCGTTCGCTGGCAACGGCTTCTCCATCATCGGCCCGAAGAGCCCAGCGGGCGGGACGGTCGCGCTCTACATCGACGGCAGCTACGTCACGACCCTCAGCGAGCGATCCTCCGTCTACCAGCCTCGCACGACGCTCTTCTCTGCGAATTACGGCTTTGACCGTCTTCGCACGGTGACCATGCGAATCTCCAGCCCGAGCCGGTCGACCTTCACTGTCAACGCGCTCGTGCTCCGGAGGCACAACGGCAAGAGCGGCGGGACGAAGCCGACGCCGCAGCCGACCCCGGCACCGACCTCGCCGGCGGGCCCTGACCCGACGGCGGCCCCCACGGCGGCCCCGGACCCGACCCCGACGCCCGACCCCACGGCGGCCCCGGACCCGACCGCCACGCCGGACCCGACCCCGACGCCCGACCCCACCACGACGCCCGCGCCCGTGCCAACGCCGTCCCCGACGCCGACGCCCGCGCCCGTGCCAACGCCGACCCCGACGGTGGCCCCGACGCCCATGCCGACCCCCCCTCCCTCGCCCACGCCGACGCCCGTCCCGACGCCAAGTCCGACCGTTGCGCCGACGCCCACGCCGACGCCGACCGTTGCGCCGACCCCGACGCCGTCAGCCGGCCCCACGATCTTCGGCTCAGCCTTCGCCATGGACACGCTGTCCAACATGCAGGTCGGCGGCTCCGCATCGGGCAGCTCCAACACCTACGTTGCGTACCGCTTCCGAGCGACCTCGACCGCATCGCTGTCGTCGCTCCGCGTCTACGTGATCGATCAGAACTACCCGGGCTACGGGGGCGGCACCGGCGGGAGCTGGCGCGTCGACCTCGTTCCTGAGGTCGGGGGCGTGCCCAGCTCGACCATCCTGGGCAGCATCTCTGTGGCGCACCCGACCAGCGACTTCCCGGTCTACAGCTTCAGCCCGGCCGTCCCGGTGACCGCCGGCACGGTGTACGACCTCGTCTTCACCGACACCGACGCCTCGCCGACGGTGAACTTCGTGTCCCTCGACCTGGCCTACGTGTTCAACGCCACGACCCCGCGGCAGCCCGGCACGGGCGACGCCGACTTCGGCGCGCTGCGCCGCTTCGGCGCCGGCGCCTGGTCCGTCCAGAGCGGCTACACGCCGATCCTCGACCTCACCTATAGCAACGGCGTCCACCAGGGCAACGGCTACATGGAGGTGGAGGAGACGAGCCCGGTCTACATCGGTGGGGCGAAGACGGCCCGCGAGCGCTTCACGCCCGCCATCTCGCAGACCGTGAGCCGAGCCGCGATCCGCGTCGCCCGAACGTCCGGATCCGGATCGCTCACGCTTCGCCTAGCGGATGCGGCCGGCAACACGATCGACAGCTGCTCGGTCGACGCGTCGTCGGTGCCCGTTGCCACGGCAACCGCGGACGGCACGGCCGGCTCCTGGATGTCCTGTGCATTCGCCGCCAGCCACACCCTGTCGGCCGGGAACGGGTATGCCGTGTACGTCACGGCGACCAACAGCCTCTGGTCGCGCGGCATCCAGCAGGGCGACGGCTACAGCTTCTCGCCCTCGACATTCTTCTCCTGCGGCGTGCTCGAGGCGAGCACGAACAGCGGCTCCTCGTGGTCGACCGTCTCCGGGCTCGGCACCTCCGGCGACCTGCAGTTCTACCTGGCCAACTGACCCCTCCGGGACCAGCCGCGGGGCACGGCGCGCCGATCGGCCGCCGTGCCCCGCGGTTTCATGCAGACGACGCCCGGGCGATCGTCGATTCGGAGCCGCCGCCGCCCGGATCAGTCCGGTCCGGTGTGGTCTGGGGCGGTCTGGTGAGGTCGGTGGCATAATCCCGCCACACCCGTCCGACCCAGCGGCGGGCAGCGTCCCGGCCGACGCGGCGTCGCCCGCCCGGCCGGAACGCCGAAGCTGGAGGCAGACAACTGCTCGATCGGCTCCGCCGAGTCGCGGCTGCCGTCCCGCGCCAAGGGGCGCGGACAGGCCGCATCGGCGCCCTCGCTGCGCTGACCATCGCCGCAAGTCTCCCCTCGCCGGCACCCGTGGACGCGGCCGCCAGTGGCCCCCGCGTCGCGATCGTCGTGGGCCCCTCGGGCACGGAGACCGGCCACCTCCGGCGGCTCGCCTCGTCGATCGCCTCGTCCGCCCGCGCCCTCACGACTGACGTCACGGTCGTGACCAGCCCGACAGCCACGTGGTCTGCCGTTCGCGCGGCTGTCAACGGCGCCGCGGTGCTCGTGTACCTGGGGCGCGGGCGCGGCTTCCCGTCGCCCTACTCGTCCGTGATCAGCACGTCGACCGAGGACGGCTTCGGACTGAACCCCTCCGCGAACCACGGCGACAGCAGCGTCCGGTTCTACGGCGAGCACGCGATGCGAACGCTCGCGCTGTCGCCGAACGCGTTGGTCCTCCTGCTGGGCACGGCCTATGCGGCAGGTGCAGGCGAGCCCGGTGCGCCCCAGCCGTCCGCCTCGACGGCCCGCGCCAGGGTGGACAACTACGGGGCGGGCTTCCTCGCCGCGGGTGCCGCGGCCGTCATCGCCGACGCCACGAAGAGCGCTTCGTACTACCTCCGGGCCGTCTTCTCGACCACGGCGACGCTCGACCACGCCTGGCGCGGCTCGCCGACACGGAACGGTCACGTGATGGCCTTCGGCTCGACGCGAACGGCCCACGCGACGGGCCGCCTCGACCCAGAGACCACGCGTTCGGGCTTCGACCGCTCCATCGTCGGCCGGCTCGGGGTCTCCACCGCGGTCGTCCGGGCCGGCGGCCCGGCCAGCCCACCCCCGGCGCCGCCGTACGGCAGCGCGATCAATGCCGACGACCTCAACAATTCGGTGGTCGGCGGGCCGGACCGACGGATGGTGTCCTATCGGTTCCGAGCGACCACGACCGCCGGCCTGTCCTCGATCCGCGTCTACCTCGTGACCGGGAGCGGGTACTCGGGCGGCACGCACGGCGTCCTCGAGATCACGGTGCAGACGGACGACGGCTCGTCCGCGCACCGCCCGTCGGGGGTCGTGCTCGCGACGACGACGTACACGCCGGGGAGCACGGTCGCGAACAGCGGCCTGCCGCAGATCTCGTTCTCCTCGCCCGCGCAGCTGGTCGACGGGCAGCTCTACCACGTGGTGTTCCGCGACGTCGACGCCAGCCCCACGAGCAACTACATCTCTGTGGACGGGCTGTTCACCTTCGGCGACCCGAGCCCGTGGCAGCCCCGGTACAGCAATACGGACTGGGCGAACCTCGTCTACTTCCAGGGGGCGTGGTCCGACGACCGGGGCGCCGGCCAGGGCGTGATCACGCCGATCATGGCGCTCTCGTACAGCAATGGGGTGGTCGATGGACAGGGGTACATGGAGGTGTGGGTGAGCCTCCCCAAGACCATCTCGGGCAGCGACAAGGTCCGCGAGACGTTCACGGTCAGCGGCTCGAGCCGGACGGTGAGCTCAGCCTCGGTGCGCGTGCGCCGCGATTCCGGCACGTCGCCCCTCACGGTGCGGCTCGAGACCTCGTCGGGCACGCTCGTCGCGCAGGGAACCGTCTCGGCCGGGCTCATCCCGACCGGCAGCCACCCGGGCTGGGGTACGGCCGTCTTCGGCAGCACGGTGACCCTGTCGGCCGGGAAGAGTTACAACCTGGTGCTGGAGGCGCCGTCGGGCACGAGCTACGACGCCTTCGTGATCCGGGAGGGCGCGAAGTGGGGCTTTCCCGCCGACACCTACTTCGCCGACGGCACGGCCCAGTACACCACGGGCTCGGGCTGGCTCGGGTTCGACCAGCCGGGCGGCGGGACGAACCTGACCATGGGCGACCTCCAGTTCCTGCTCCAGTAGGCCGCCCGGGAGCCCAGGGGTGGACGATCCGCATCCCGGCTCAGAAGCGTCCGGCCAGCCGGAGCCCTCGGGTCGAGCGCGCCGACGATGGCCCGTCGTCGTCGGTCTTGCAGCCGGGCTGACGGCGGTCGCCGTCGTGGCGCTCCTCTGGCCGCGATCGAGGCCGGCTCCACTGGCCGGCGTCTACGGCTCGGCGGTGGGGATGGACAGCCTGAACAACACGATCGTGGGCGGACCGTCCGCCGATCGGGTCAGCTACCGTTTCCGCGCCACGGCCAGCTCGCCGCTGAGCTCGGCGCGGGTGTACGTGATCGGGCCCACCCATGACGGCTACGGCGCGGGAACCGGGGGCACCTGGCAGGTCACGATCCAGACCGACGACGGCACGGCCGCGCACGAGCCCGGGTCTACCGTGCTGGCCTCCGCGACGCTCACGCCGACGGACGGCTTTCCGCTCGTCGCCTTCGCCTCGCCGCCGGCCATGGAGGCTGGCCAGCTGTACCACATCGTGTTCCGGAACACGGACGCGGAGCCGGCCGCCAACTACGCCTCGCTCGACGGCGTGTTCATGTACCAGCCGACGTCGCCCCGCCAGCCCCGCGCCGCCGACACGGACTGGGGACAGGCCGTGAGCCAGGGCAACGGTGCCTGGGCCGACACGGCCGACACGGTGCCGATCCTCCAGCTGGCGTACGCGAACGGCGACCTTCAGGGCTTGGGCTACATGGAGGCGTGGGTGCGCTCGCCCCGCGATGTGACCGGCGCGTCGAGCGTGCGCGAGGCGTTCACGGTCTCGGGTGTGGACCGGGCCGTGTCCTCCTTCTCCGTACGGCTGATGCGCCTGTCCGGAGACAGCCCCCTTGCGGTGCGGCTCGAGACCGACGCCGGCGACCTCGTCGCCCAGTGCCAGATCCCGGCCGCGGCGGTTCCGGTCGGGGTGCCAGGCGACCATGACGGGCCGGGCCACGCCGCGTGGGCGGGCTGCACGTTCGCCGCGCCGCTCGTGCTCGCCCAGGGTCAGGCCTACCACGCGGTCCTCTCGGCGCCCCAGGACACCACCTACTCGGTGTTCGCGGTCCGCAAGGGCCTGGAGTACGGCTTCGGGGCAGCCACCTACTTCGCGGACGGCCGTGGCCAGGTCACCGCCGGGTCAGGCTGGGGGCCGTTCACGCAGGATGGCGGCGGCCCGCTGGACGAGGGCGACCTCCAATTCTACTTCCGCTAGTCGCGGGCCGCCGGCCCCGCCGTGGCCTTCGCCGTCCGGCGCCGGGGTCCGGAGGCCGTCCGACCCGACGCGAGGTCGTCGTACAAGCCGACCAGCCGCGCCGACTCCACCTCCCAGTTCCACCGCTCGGTGGCCGCGCGCCGGCAGCGGGCGCGGAGCGCCGCCGCCTCATCGGGCGGGAGGTCGAGCACGGCGCGGAGGGCGGCGGCAATCGACGACGGGCTGGCCGGGTCCGCCACCGCCCCCAGCGGCCCGCCCGGGCTGCCGACCACGATCGGGCGCATCGCGGGGAAGTCGCTCGCCACCACTGGCACGCCCGCCGCCAGGCACTCGAACAGCTTGTTGGGCGTGGAGTTGACGTGGTTGCGCGTGGTGGCCTGGATCACGGCGCCCCCGACATCCGCCGACGCCACCCAGCCGAGCAGCTCGGAGGGCGGCACCGGCGGCAGGAGGTGGGCACGACCACCCCAGCGGGGTGCCTCGAGAAGCGCCGCGAACTCGGCGAGCGCCTCGCCCGGGCCCATCGCCACGAAGTGCGCCCTCTCGAGCCCAGGCTCCTGCATCGCCTCGAGGAGCTGCTCGATGCCGCGTCCGCCGCCGATCGACCCGTGGTACAGGACGACGGGCGTCCCTGCCGGCAGGCGGGCCGCGGGCCGCAGCCGGTCGGTGAGGCCCTCGGGCGCCTGCCAGCGCGCTGGGCAGTTGTGCACCACGACCGTCCGGAGAGGCCGATAACGGCGCTCGAGGATCTCCGCTAGCGCGTCGTTGACCGTCACGAGGGCAAACGCCCGCTGGACGAGCCGGCGCTCGTACTTGCGGAGGAGCCGGCGGGCAGTCCCGGGGAGGCGGGCCGCAGTCCCGGCCTCGAGGAAGATCTCGTGCGAGTCGAAGACGTATGGGGTGTGGCCGTGCAGTCGCGGCGCGACGGCTGCGAGCGCCGGCAGGTCGTGGAGATGCCAGGCGTCGACCGGGCCCACCGCCTCGGTCGCGAGGCGACCCCAGGCCCGCAGGTTGCGCGCATATCCGAACAGCCATCCCCCCGCCCGGAGGAGGCGCCCTAGGCGGCCCGGCCTCCACAGCGGGCTGCCTGCGCCGGGCAGGACACGGCCGGCCGTCGGGACCAGGGTCCGCACGTGGACGCCGGGCGGGAGGTCCGTGCCGGTGCCTGCGTCACCCAGGCAGACGAGGTCGACCTCGTGGCCCGCCTCGGCCAGGACGGCCGCCTCGCGCCGCACCCGGCTGTCGAAGGTGATGTCGGCGTAGACCGCCATGCCGAGACGGAGGCGGCGGGCGTGGCGCTGGCTCACGAGCGAACCGAGGCGAGCTCGCCGGACTTGGGGGCAGCGCCGTCCACGGCCCCGGCGGCGAGGGCCGAATTGATGGTCGCAGGGTCCCTCGTGGCCTCCACCGCCCTCGGGATCAGGAGGACCAGCAGCAGGAGCCCGAGCGTCTCGC